>NZ_CAXYJV010000020.1:0-197339 GCF_964277875.1 uncultured Comamonas sp. | reverse complement strand
ACTCTGCGGTGCAACTGCCAGCCCATACCCTGTGCTCCTCGGCGCATTCAGAAGGGGAGATTCGCAGACGCAGGCCATCGCTGCGCTCGGCCTGTTTGGGGGCCGAGCGCAGCGATGGCCCGTTGGTATTCGGCTGTTGGCATGTTCGCATTCCCCTTTTGCATGCGCCTGGGGCGTGGCGTTTGCGGGGTGGCGCTGGCACCGCAGAGTGCCAGTGCATCGTCAACTAGCTTGCCGCGTCTGTCCGAACGGAGCGCTTTCAGCGCGTAGAGAGTTTCGCGGCACACCCCGCAAACGCCACGACACAGGTTGCCCTTCGCTACGCGAAGGGTCGCAAGCAGCAGGGGCGCCTTTGCTTTGGTTACTTTCATTTGGCGCCAAATGAAAGTGACTGCGCCGCCGGGCGCACATCCCGGCCAGCTGCCCTACGCAGTAGTAAACAAAACCAATAAACAAGCACAACGGCCAGCCAACAAAACTCAGCAACGCCGCAGGCATATGCAAAGGCACAGCCTTAAAAACAAAAAACCGGGGCCAAAGCCCCGGTCCTCACTCACATCAACCAGACAGCAACGCAGAGTGGCCCGCGCTGCTGCCCAGCGGATTTAACGCTTGCGCATATGCAAGCCAGCACCGGCCATCATCAGCATCGCCAGCAGCATCAGCGCAATCCGGCTATCCACAGGCACAGGCACGGGAGCAACGGACTCTATACGCGTGAGACTGTTGGTCAGCGCCACAGGCATATCCGTGCCAGCACCCACCGTCACGGTGGTCTGGTCAAACTCAGGATCTGCCCAGCGATAACCGACAGGCGCGTCTGGCGTGGTCTGCGTGATCGTGCACTGGGCACCGGCTTGCACGCCAGTGATCATGGCCATCGCACCAGGTGGCGCGCTCAGGGTTGCGCTGTGCACGGTACCAGCCGTTGGCAGGTCACAGGTGGCAGTCAGCACAAAGCTGAATGGGCCGGTGATGCCGTCAGGCAGAGTCGTGGTGGCGTTCACCTGGATGTTGCCTTCCAGGCCCTTGAGTGCGTTGGTCACACCCACAGCCACGGCACCGGTGGCAGGCACCACCACAGGGGCGGGCACCGAAGGGGCAGCCCAGCTGTAGTTGGCCGGGGCGGCCGGCAACGGCTGGTCTTCGGCCACCGAGCAGTTGGCGCCGGCGGGCACGTTGGCAATGGTCACCTTGCTGTTGGTCGGGTAGTCGGCCAAGGTAGCGGTGTAGGTGGTACCGGCAGCGGGCAGGTCGCAGGTGGCGGTAAAGCCAAAGTTGAAGGGGCCCGTCACACCGCTGGGCAGCGCCAGGGTCTTGGTCACTTCAATGCCGGCTTGTCCGCGCACCAGCGTGCTGGCCATCGTCGTCGCCACATCGCTGTTGGCCACCACGGTCACCGTCGCATTGGCAGGCGCAGGGCCCCAGGTGAAGTTGGTGGGGGCCGTGGGCGCTGGGCCTTCGGCCACCACGCACTGCGCACCGGCAGGCACGTTGGCGATCGTGGTCGAGGTCGCGCCCGGGTAGCTCAAGCTGGCAGGGAACACGGTGCCAGCGGTCGGCAGATCGCAGGTGGCCGTGTACGTGAAGTTGAACGGACCGTTCACGCCCTGTGGCAGGGTCAGCGTCTTGTTGATGGTGATCGTGCCGAACTGCTGAACCAGCGTATTCGTCACACCGACCGACGCCACACCGCTGGCAGGCACCGTCACCGGCGCTGGCACGCTAGGGGCGCCCCACTGGTAGCCATTCGGCGCCGCAGGCAGCGGAGCATTCTCGGTCACCGCGCAGCTGGCACCCGATGGGATACCGGGGATCGTCACCCGCGTGTTGGCCGGGTAGTTAGCCAAGGTAGCGCTGAAGACCGAGCCGGGCGTAGGCAGGTTGCAGGTGGCGGTAAAGCCAAAGCTGAAGGGGCCGGTCACACCGTCTGGCAGGGCCAGGGTCTTGGTCACTTCAATACCGGCAAGCACACGCACCAGGGTGCTGGCCATCGTCACCGGGGCCGTTGCGTTCAAAGGCACGGTCACGTTGGCGTTGGCAGCCGCTGGGCCCCAGGTGTAGTTCGCAGGGGCTGCTGGCAGGGGGCCTTCAGCCACCACGCACTGCGCACCAGCGGGCACACCGGCAATCGTGGTCGACGTTGCGGTCGGGTAGGTCAGGCTCGCAGGGAACACCGAGCCGGCCGTGGGCAGGTCGCAGGTCGCCGTGTAGGTGAACGTGAACGGACCAGGAGCATCACCAGGCAAGGCCAGATCCTTGGTGATCGTGATGCCGCCCAGCAGCGGGTTCAGCGCATTGGTCACCGTCACGGCCGCATTGCTGCTGGCAGGAATCACCACCGCAGCCGGGGTCGTCGGCGCTGCCCATTCGTACAAGGCCGGGGCCGCAGGCAGCGTGTCTTCGGTCACCGTGCAGGTGGCGCCAGCAGGCAGGCCTTCAATCGCGACCGAGGTTGCGCCGGGGTAGCCCACCAAGGTGGCAGGGTAGGTGAAGCCCGCCGTTGGCAGGTCGCAGGTGGCGGTAAAGCCAAAGTCAAACGGACCGGTGCCAGGCGGCACGACCAGCGCCTTGTTGATCGTCAGCGCACCCACTTCATGCTCGGCAAAGCGGTAGTCAATGGCGGTAGCGCCGGTGGCCACCACAATGCCGCTGATGCTGCGGCCCACGGGCGTGCCCGATGCGGCGCCGTTGACCGTGCCGGCCGTCGAGCCCACATTGCGCAACGTCGCAGCCGGCGTGATGCTCAGGGTCCACGATCCGCTGGCCAGGCCGGGGAAGTTGGCTTGGCCATCGACTGTAGCGCCAGGCGCAAAGCTGTAGACGCCGGAGGCGTTGGTCACCGCGGTATGGGTCTCACCGGCCACGCAGGCGGGGCCTGCATCGCAAGTCAGGGTCGCCGTCACACCGGCAATACCGGCTTCACCGGCATCCGGCGTGTTGTTCATGTTCGCATCGAGGAACACGCTACCCGTCAGGCTGGCCGCTGCCTGGCCGCTCAGCTGCACCGAGCCGCTGGCCGTCAGCACCAGGCCGCCGGGGGTCTGTTCGCGGCCAAACACATCGTTGAACAGCTGGGTCGTCGGCGACAGGGGCGACACCGTGCGCATCTGCAGATTCGCAATACCGCTATAGCCGGGGTTCAGCACCGAGCTGGTGGTAAAGCGCAAGGCCGTTACACCCGCGGGGAACGCTGCGCCCGCCGTGTAGGGCTGCCATGCCACTCCGGTGGCAGCGTCTTCGTTACCCAGCGTGCGGACTGCTGCTTGCACGGTCGCTGCAGGGGTCGTTGTGTACTCCACAGCAATCGTGCCTTGGCCAGCACCACCCATGGCCGCATCCACGCTCAGCATTTGCAGCGCGCCCAGGCCGGTGGTCCCACGCAGGTCACCGTCAAAAGGCAGTACATCGACCATGCGCAACTGGCCCTTGGTCAGGCTCGTCGCGTTGCCAAAGGAGATCGCATAGGTAAAGGGCTCACCGGCAGTAATGCGGGTCACCGGGTTGGCTGGGTCGGTGTTATCGACGGTGCCGCCTGCGACCAGCGATTTGCTCATCTGGAAGCCGGCTACGCCGGAGACTGTGGTGCTGGCTACTTCGCGGCGGTCTTGCGACACAGCACCTGCCCGGATGTTCGGCACCCCAGTGTAATCGGCAAAGCTCAAGTCATTGGTGGCCGAGATCAAGCTGCTCAACGGATAGGCGCCGACCGGCGAGATAAAGGCCGCCTGGGCTTGGAAGGTAATGGGCGGATAGGTGGTTACATGGCCTTGGTGCGGGGCGGGTCCTACGGCGCCGCCGGGAGCAGCCAAGTCACCCAGGCGTACCACCAGCTTGGCAGGTGCCTCGCCAGTGTCGCCGGTACCGGGCAGACCATCAGGGCCCAGGTTCGCAGCAGTCAACTCATAGGTCGCGCCAGGTGGCAGACCTGCAGCAATCGAGCTGGCAACCGGCTGGATATAGGTGTTGGGGAAGTCAATTACATACTCCACATTGCGCGAGACAGCATCAATCCCTGCAGCAGCGGCGCCAACAGTGCGCGGAATCACCGTAACCGGGAAGATGGCGCCTGGCGCCACGCTGGTAGGCATCTCAATACTATGTCGCACTAGGGCTGATGCAGCTTGTACATACCCGCCTCCGGTTTCACCTGAAGTGGCTCCATTGCCTGGGTAGTTGGCATACACCCGACCCGAACTGTTTGTGAAGTACTGGCGGAACCAAGGCAGCGGCGCGTTATCGGCTAGTGCCAGCGATACCGCATTAGTAGTGCGCTGCAAAGGCAAAATTAGCCCAACAGTTTGACCAGGCAGTACGTCAGGGCGATAGCCATAGCGGACGCTGGTGATGGTATTCGCAGGCAGCGAAGCGTAATCACTCGTCCACAATGGGTTATTGTCTCCCGCCACACCACAGTTGGCTGCACGACGTGCGTTGTCATCTGCGTAGGGCTGCGCTGAGTATTCAATAACCATATCGGACGGAGCAACATCCGGTGCCAACAAATTGTTTGGTATGTAAAACAGGGGAGTCGTTCCCAGTTTCAAAGAAGCCGCTGCGCGCAGTTCCATCAATGCCGGGTCCCACGCCACACAAGACTGAGAATCTGTGGCAGCTTCCTCAGAGAAAGCTTGATTAGCAAGCCCCATCAATGCCAAGAAAGGCTGACCAGGCAATACCTTCTCGAAACCTTGAGTAAACCCATGCCCATCGTTGTACAAGTAATTGCTAGCATCGGAAATTGCCCCACCGCTAATCTGCAGTTGCACAGGTACTGCTCGGTTGATGGCGGCATTAAGGCAACTCTGCGTGGCATTTAAGTTGACATTAGGTGCACAAAGAAAACCAGGTTCGTAGCCAGACGCAGGTGTGGCATTTGGCTGACCTGAGAGACCTTGCGGCGCAAAGTCTGTCAACTGCGCAGTAATGCGGCTCACTTGGCCAGAAGGAAAATTGGGAACCTCAGGTACCCCGATTTGCACGATAGCAGCGACCGTCTGCCGCCAAGTGGTACTGAACCCTGCAAAAGGGGCAGCATCAAGATAATGCGTAGTCGGAGCATTAAATCGTACCGTGATATCGCCACCAGGAGCAGCTTGGGTACAGGTTAGAGATGCCGTTGGGCAATTGGTGACCACGGCACCCGGTTGTACTTTGATGGTCACTGCAACAGGATTTTGCAACGCTTCGAACCCTTTGAAATTACCACTTGCTGGTAAATCCGAGCCAAAAGCGATGTAGACCGGCATGAGGCGCTGCCACACACCGGATCCTGGGGATGTTTCTGCGCGCAAAATGGTGTTATCCACTCGGACTCGCGTATCCGTCTTCGGCGTAGCCGACACCGTCACCGGCCCCGAAGTCGCCGACGAGCCACCCGAAGCCGCGGTCATCGTCACCGCAGCGCCATTGCCCACCGCACCGACCCAGCTCAGCACCTGGAACGATTCCACGCCAGCACTGCCTGGCGCGCGGTCACAGGTCAGCACGGTACGGGCCGCATTCAGCGAACCGCCATTGGTGCCATTACACACGGTAGCGGCAGTAGCGGTGGGATCCCAGCGCATGCCAGCCGGCAAGGTCGCAGTGATCGTGCTGCTGTCGGTGTTCGACGCGTTGTAGTTGATGGTGTACAGAACGGTGTCTTGCGTACGCACAACGCCGTTCAGCGGGCCACTGTCATTGCCGGGGTTGTTGTCGGCATCAAAGGGGCCCGTGCCATCGGCACTGACGACCACGCTGGTGATGCTGATGGCGGCATGGGCGGGGGCCGCAAACGCACAAAAGCCGGCCAGGGCCAGCAGTGTTTTACCCAGTGCGCCCCGTAGCGGCGCCCCCTCCCTGGCGGCGCTGCGGGACGGGTGCGCGTGCGCCCCCGGCCACAGCAGATTGATGCGATTTTTTATCATCACAACTCCATTCATTGAAAATATTAATATTTAAGAATTCTAATGGCTGCTGCGATGAAAGTAGCATCTGTCACAACAAACGGCGTAAAAACCACCTTTTCTACATTGGTTTAGAAAAATTGACATTTGTGCAGCAGACGTGCACCAAACCAGGGTTTACCCAGGCGTCGCGAGACCCATCGTGGCGGGCGCTGCCACCCCCTTGAAACATCCGAATTTGCCCGCCAGTATTCGCTGGAGTGCTAGCGCTTATGGCGCAGAAAGCGGTTTTTGAACCGCGCTACCTGGGTTGAAGATTGACTGAAAATCAATGGGTATAGCATTTATGCGTATTTTGTAACGAATAGTTTATGTACGCATCCAACCACGACGATTTCAGCGGGATGAATCAAAAAGTAACTTCCCAGCCTGCTCTGAAAAATTCCTGTATTAGCAAGGGGATACGATTTTCCTCTCACTGCTAATTTATGATGAAACGGCAATCATTTCTGACTCATTACTCGTTAAATGAATGTGCTTATTCACATACTTCTGTTTGTTAATTTCTGAAAACCAAACCCTGCAGTCTGGTCGGGCAATACGGGGCTTTTTCAGCGGATAAAGGGCTGAATCGCTGCGTCCTGGCAGCCCGCCCATATTGCTGCTGCCGGGCCTATGGCGGCGGGGATAACGGCAGTGCGCTGCATGGGGGCCGCACCGCGCTGCGCCGAGGGCAAAAGGCGTGCCCGCACGGGCACCGGGCCATGCCGGTACGGCGCCACAACAGCTGAAAAAGGGCTGGCGGCGGCAGAATGCGGCCACCCAGGCCGGCCACCGGTTGGGGTGGAACCAACGCATTGAATAGACGTTAATGATTGGTTTAATTGTTTTCTTAGTAGATCGCTATAATTTGCGCAGTCATGCCTGGCGGCAGCGCACGCTGTAGCGCGCTGCACGGTAGGCATGCTTCGTGCCGCTTGCCGCGCGGGGTTGGGCAGATGCCTTCCCGCACGGCGCTCCGGCTCCCCCCATCACCATGGGCAGGCGTGCCCCTCCTGGTCTGAGCCCACGCCGCCTGCCCGCACTGCAGCGCCGCTGCGCCTTGCCGCCATGCTCCCCAGCCCGGCAAGCCGGCCTGCAGTGCACGCCCTCCCGCACCGCTGCCATGTACCTGCTGATCATTGCTGTCGTCGTACTGATGCTGAAAATCTATGACATTCCACCGGTTGATAGCTGGTTGTGGATGGAGGTGCTGCTGCCCTCTTTCATGGCGCTGCTGTGGAAGCTATGGGCCGACTGGTCCGGCTACACGCGCAGGCGCCTGCGGGCGCGCCACGCCCGCAGGCGGTCGGCCCGCTATGTCCAGGACAAAGGCCTTTGCAAGATCAACGCCACACCCCGGCCGCCCAGCCGGTAGGAACTGCCCACACGGCCCGGCCAACCCGCCCACCCGGGCACTGGTTTGCCGAGGAGACAAGACGGGAGGCCCCAGTGCCCCCGTCCCCTGCGTGTGTGGCCTTCGCGCCCGCCGGCCGCATCCGTTGACAGGTAGCGGCCACTTCCCCCCACGCACTATAAGAAACAAGTACCTATGCTCACGTTGATTGGTTTAGCCATTATTGTTGTCATCGTCGCCTTGCTGCTGACCGAGAAAGTCTCGCCCGTCATCAGCATGGTGCTGGTTCCGCTGGTCGGCGCGCTGGTCGCCGGCTTCAGCACCACCGAGATCAACGCCTTCTACCGCCATGGCATCGGCTCGGTGGTGCAGGTGGTGACGATGTTCATCTTCGCCATTTTGTTTTTTGGCGTGATGAACGATGTGGGCCTGTTCGACCCGCTGATCCGCGCGATGGTACGCATCACGCGCGGCAATGTGATTGCGGTGGCCGTCGGCACGGTGCTGATCTCGGCGATCGCCCAGCTCGACGGGGCTGGCGCATCGACCTTTTTGCTGGTGGTGCCGCCGCTGCTGCCGCTGTACCAGCGGCTCAAGATGAGCCCTTACCTGCTGTTTTTGCTGCTGGCCGCGAGTGCAGGCATTGTCAACATGCTGCCCTGGGGTGGCCCGTTGGGCCGTGTGGCGACGGTGCTGGAGATGGATGCCGTCGTGCTGTGGCGCGATCTGATCGTGGTGCAGGCCATGGGCCTGGCGATGCTGCTGGCATTGGCGGTGTTCCTGGGTCTGCGTGAGCAGCGCCGCATTCGCCTGCAGGCGCGCCGCGCAGCGCAGGCAGTGCAAGCGGTTGATGGCGCGGCCGATGCGGCGATGAACGCGGATGTGCAGACCACGGCGCCCACACTGCTGGATGCGCAGGCTCCCGCACAGCCGGCACCTGCACAGCCCGCAGCAGTGGCAGCCGCCCCGGCGGCAGCGGTGGCCCCTGCGCCGCTGGCCGATCTGGCTGCAGCGCTGCAGCCGCATGCGGCCACCGAGCTGGCGATACAGGAAGCAGCGGCCAGAACGGCCGACGACGCGCGCAAGCTGCTGCTGCGCCCCCGGCTGCGCTGGGTCAACGCGCTGGTGTTTTTGCTGACCCTGGCGGTGCTGGTGATGGGCGTGTTCCCGCCGGGCTATACCTTCATGATTGCGCTGTGCGTGGCACTGGTGATCAACTACCCCCAGCCCAAGGTGCAGATCGAGCGCATCAATGCCCATGCGGGTGGCGCGATCATGATGGCCAGCATCATCCTGGCAGCGGGCACCTTCCTGGGCATCCTCAAGGAGTCGGGCATGCTCAACAGCATTGCGCTGGCACTGGTCCATGTGCTGCCTGAGGTGCTGCTGCCCTATGTGCATCTGGTCATTGGCGCCATCGGCATTCCGTTGGAGCTGGTGCTGAGCACCGATGCCTATTACTTTGCGCTGTTCCCGGTCGTCGAGCAGATCACCTCGCAGGCTGGCGTGCCACCGACCTCTGCCGCCTACGCCATGGTCATCGGCAGCATTGTGGGCACCTTTGTCTCGCCGTTCTCACCGGCGCTGTGGATGGGGCTGGGCCTGGCCAAGCTGTCGATGGGCCAGCATATCCGCTACTCGTTCTTCTGGGTCTGGGGGGTGTCGCTATCGCTGCTGGCAGCGACCTGGTTCCTGGGCATCATCTGAACGCGCAGTGCGGGCAGCCTTGGCAGGCGGCCCGCAACTGGCACAAGCACGGAGCCCGAGGGCGCCGTTGCCGTTGCTGTGCCTGCCGGGGCGGTGGGGCCGCGGTGGGGGCGCGAGGCGCCTGCTCAGCGGCGCAGCATGCGCGCTGCCGCTGCCAGCGCGGGTGCATCGTCTGCAGCGGCCGGGCGCTCCTGCAGCGACAGCCGGAAGTCGCGGGCATAGCCAAAGCTGGGCGCCGGATGGCGCGCCGCAAACCAGAACGTCGTCGCTGACGCGATCTGCGGGGTGCAGTACCAATAGGCATGGCCGTCACCGTCCATTGCCCACCAGCGTGCGTTGGCGGGGGCCTGGTTCCAATCAATTGCTGAAAATTTCATCACAGAGCTCATATAGAAAAAAGTGTCGTGTCCAACGCCGCTGCAGCACCGGACACTGCGGGGGCAGACGGGCCTGCGCCTTATCGCCAGTGAGCGATGCAGCCATGGGCATGCGGAGGGAAGGAAGCGGCAACGCAGGCCCCGCGCGCGGCGGCGGCCGGGGCATACAGGCACCGGGTTGACCAGGCGCGCTGTTGCCTGCAACGGCGGCCCTGGGGCGCCGGCATCCCGGGTGCCTGCAACCCCCAGGTGAGGCGGCAGCCTAGCCGCCGGGCGCAGCGCTTGAGTGCACACGCCCCTTGCCAAACGCCCGTTCTTTGCCAGGCACCTGCACCAGGTTGCCGGCCGCCTGCGCGGGGGGCGTGACCACCCCAAAAAAGCAGAACGAATGATATATCACACCTATCAATAATAATAGTTAATTAATTTAACAAATGTTATGCCTTTGGGCGCTTGCGCCCTATGCCGCTGCGGAACCGCACCCGAATCAGCGCCTCCTAAGCTGTTGTAAACCGGTGAAAACCCCATCCACAAAGGCTTTCCAGGCGACAAGTCAGTACCCGTTTCGCGCTGCAGCATTGCGCTACGGGCCTCACAGGAACGGTGAATTCTCTTCAATTCCTTACTTTTTAGTAAAAACTGCATGACATAGGAATTTACAATTGGATGATTTAACGCTATTTGAAAAAATGAATTCATCATGACGCACGTATTTCAGCCGCAGAGATCGGCACCCATCCCCACCCTGCGGCAGCTGAGCTGTTTCAAGCAAGCTGCCGAGCACCCTACTTTTACCCAGGCCGCACAGGCGCTGGACATGAGCCAACCGGCTTTCTCGTCCGCGATCCGCGAGCTGGAAATCACCCTCGGGGCCACGTTGTTTGACCGCAGCATGCGGCGCGTGCGGCTGACGCCTGCCGGCGAATCGGTACGCGCCCAGGTCAGCTGGATGATCGCCACCTTTGACCAGGGCATGGAAGACATGCACCAGCGCCTGCAGCGCCAAAGCCAGCTGATTCGCGTGCACTGCATTCCATCGGCCTCGCAGTGGATCGCACCGCGCATGGGGCGCTTTCAGCAGCGCCACCCGCAGGTGCAGTTCGAGCTCGATGACATGCACAGCGACACCTTGGCCGAGTCGATCACGCAAGGAGATGCCGACATCGCCATCGGCCTGCACTTCGACACGCCGCTGCACATCGATTCGCGCCTGATCACGACCGACGAGATGATGGTGGTGGTATCGCAGCGGCACCCGCTCGCCCGCCTGCCCAAGCTGTACTGGAAGGACCTGAAAGACCAGTCACTGGTGGTGCTGCGCCGGGGCAATACCTACGACATGGTGGCCTCGGCGCTCAAGGAGCAAGGGGTGGAGATCAACGGCCCGCAGAACCTGTCGTCGATCGAGTCGCTGTATGCCGTGGTGCACAGCGATCTGAAGGTGGGCGTGATCTCCAGCATGAGCCGGCAGGCGCACCAGGACCCGCAGCTGTGCTACCTGCCGGTGAGCCGCCCGCACCTGGCCAGAAAGATCTGCCTGATGAAGCATGGCCGGCGTGCCGATACGCCGCTGCTGGTGCAGACCTTCTGGGACATGCTCTGCGACGAGCTGTGAGCGTGCCCGGCGGTGCCAGCACCCCACGAAGCCGACCCCAGCAATGTGCGCTTATCAGCGCCCTCCAGCACCTTCCGATACCGCCAGCCTACCCGCCAGCCAACGCCACAACGATGGACGGGCTCAAGCCCTAGTCCGCATAACCCTGAGGCCAGCGTGTTCGCCGATCACAGCAAGCCTCCCAGTTCTTGCCCCGGGCCGTGTGGCCAATGCCGGGGTTGAAGCTGTTGCTGGGATCCAGTTCCCGATAAAAATCAGCCAGCGCAGGCTTGGCCACATAGAGGTGGCCCACGTTATGTTCTGCCGGGTACTCGGCCCGGCGCGCATCGAGCAGCGCCCACATGCGGTGCTCCATCGCCAGCGGATCGACGCCTTTTTTGACGATGTAATCCTGGTGGAACACATGGCAGAAGAAATGGCCGTAGTAGAGCTTGTGCACCATGTCGGCCTCGACGTCGGCCGGTAGCTGCTCCACCCAGTCGCGGTCATTGCGGCGCAGCGCCACATCGAGCGCCACGATGTCTTCCACCTCGGCGCGGTGCACTTCGCGGTAGCGAATGGCAGCACCCGCAATCGCAAAGCGGTGCAAAAACGCCTTGCGGCCCTCGTCCGCATCACACTCAAACCAGCCGCCGCTGGCGCTGCCGCTGAAATGCTCCGTAAGGAACGCGCGCGTGGCATCGGCCGTGTCGGTGGACACGCGCAGCAGCAGGTGGTGCGCATAGCGCTCGCGCCACTGGCGCATGCGCGGCGGCAAGTGGCTGGGCAGCAGGTTGGTCAAGGCCTGGATGATGCGGTCGCTGGCGCCGCGCAGGCCCAGCCGTTCAAAAAAGCCATCGACCCGGCTTTTGAGCGCAAAGGCGGCCGGCACGCGGGCCGTGCCAAAGCGGTCGATCAGCAAGAAGGTGTCCTTGCCGTATTTCTCGCCAATGTCGTAGGCGGTGCGGTGGATGTACTCGCCGGCAATGGGCAGCTCCGGCAAGGCGGTGAGCAGATGGCGGCGCACGGTGGTCAGGTCATCGGCCGCATTGCTGCCGATGTAGAAGACGGTGCTGGGCACCTTGGGAAAGGTGTCGAGCCGCACCGCAAACAGGCAGAGCTTGCCGGCCGAGCCCGAGGCCTCGAACAGGCGCGAGGGATCGGCATTGAAGCGCGCGGGCGAGTCCTGGTCTACATCGCGCACGGCGGCGGCATAGCGCGGGTCGGATGCGGCGCGCTGCGCATCGTGCGCAATGTCGGCCTCGCGGTAGTCGCCGCTTTGCAGCCGGGTCAGGATCTCTTGCGGCGTGGCGCCCAGCGCAATGCCCAGGTGGTTGACCAGCACCAGCCGGCCATCGGCCTGCACCTGGGCGTAGAGCGCCAGCTCGGTATAGGCCGGGCCGCGTCGCACCAGGGCACCGCCGGAGTTGTTGCAGATACCGCCCAGCACCGAGGCACCGATGCAGGACGAGCCGATGACCGAATGCGGCTCGCGCCCCAGGGGCGCCAGCACCTGCTCCAACTTGTCCAACGTCGCCCCGGGCAGGCAGACGACCTGGGCACCGCCGGCAATCACCTGCACCCCGGTGATGCGCAAGGTGTTGATCAGCACGATCTCGCGGTCATAGCCGCTGCCGTCGGGCGTCGATCCGCCTGTCAAGCCGGTGTTAGCCGCCTGCATGATGACGATGCGGTCTGCGGCCACGGCCGCCTCCAGCACCTGCCACTGCTCCCAAAGGCTGCCAGGGCGCACCACCGCCAGCACCGGGCCTTCCCCGGTGCGGTGGCCTTTGCGAAAGCGGCGCGTGGCCTGGTCGCCGGTCAGCACATGGGCAGGGCCCACGGCGGCACGCAGCTGGGCGAGCAGTGCATCGCGCGAGACGGGGGTGGTGGTGGCGGTAGCGGCGGTCATGGGGTCTGGACGGTGACGGGGTTCAGGGGCGCACCAGCAGATCGCCGTTGATGTCGGCCACCTTGGCCACGCTGGTCAGGGTCATCGCGACGCGCATTTCCTTTTCCATCAGCTCCAGCAGGTGCTTGACGCCGGCCTGGCCCGAAGTGGCCAGCGCATAGATAAAGGCGCGGCCGAGCAAGGTGGCATCGGCGCCCAGCGCGATGGCACGCACGATATCGAGGCCGTTGCGGATGCCCGAGTCCGCCAGGATCTTGATCTGGCCCTTGACCGCATCGGCGATGGCCGGCAGCGCGCGCGCCGATGACAGCACGCCATCGAGCTGGCGGCCGCCATGGTTGCTGACCACAATGCCATCGGCGCCAAAGCGCACAGCATCCTTGGCATCTTCCGGATCGAGGATGCCCTTGATGACCATCGGGCCCTTCCAGAAGTCACGGATCCATTCCAGGTCCTTCCAGGAGATCGATGGATCAAAATTGCTGCCCAGCCAGCCGATGTAGTCGGCCAGGCCCGTGGGGCTGCCCCGGTAGGCGGAGATATTGCCCAGGTCATGCGGGCGGCCATTCAGCCCCACATCCCAGGACCAGGCCGGGTGCGTGACCGACTGCCAGTAGCGGCGCATCGCGGCGTTGGGGCCGCTCATGCCAGAATGCGCATCGCGGTAGCGTGCGCCGGGCACGGGCATGTCGACCGTGAACACCAGGGTGGAGCAGCCAGCGGCCTGCGCGCGCTCCAGCGCATTCTTCATAAAGCCCCGGTCCTTGAGCACATAGAGCTGGAACCACATCGGCCGGCCCAGGCCGGGTGCCACCTCTTCAATCGGGCAGACCGAGACGGTGGACAGGGTGAAGGGAATGCCATGGGCGGCGGCGGCGCGCGAGGCCTGCACCTCGCCCCGGCGCGCAAACATGCCCAGCAGGCCGACGGGCGCGAGGATGGCGGGGATGGAGAGCTTTTCGCCAAACAGCTCGGTGCTGGTGTCGAGCTGGCTCATGTCCTTGAGCACGCGCTGGCGCAGGGCCACATCGGCATAGTCGGCAACATTGCGCTTGAGCGTTTGCTCGGCATAGGCGCCGCCATCGATGTAGTGGAACAGAAACGGCGGCAGGCGCTTTTGCGCGGCGGCGCGGTAATCGGATGCGGAAGAGATGATCATGCTGGCTCTCTCAGGGCTGGGTGTTTGTCTCGGCTGTTGTCTCGGGCAGTGGTTTGGCGCAGCGCAGGCTATCGCGCAGCGGGCAGGCTGGGCATCAGCTCGGCGGGCAGGCGCATCGAGCGCTCGCGGCGCGCGCGCTCTTCGTCCATTTGCTGGATGGTGTGGCGCACATGCTCCAGGTGCTCGCCAATACAGGCGCGGGCGCGCTGCGGGTCGCCCTCCAGAATCGCCTGCATCAGGCTTTGGTGCTGCACGGTGAGCTGCTGCAGGGTGACGGGGGCGCTCAGGCGGAACATGTCGTGGCGGTTGCGCTCCACGGTGGAGAGCACGACGGTGAACAGGCTTTGCATGACCTGCACCAGCACCAGGTTGTGCGAGGCCTCGGCAATCGCCAGGTGGAACTGCGCATCGGCGCGCGCGGCCAGCTCGGCATGGCCGCTTTGCTGGTGGTCGATCATCACGTCAAAGCAGCGCTGGATGCGCTCCTTGTCTTGCGCGGTGGCGCGCTGCGCAGCCAGCCAGGCGGTGCTGCTCTCCAGCGCATGGCGGGTCTCCAGCACGTCATAGCGGTAGTTGGGGTCCGACTCGATCAGGCCGGCCAGCGGGCCCATGGCCTCCTGCAGCCAATCGGCCGATGGCACCGTCTGCACATAGGTGCCATCGCCGCGCCGGGCCGACAGCACCCCCTGGCTGATGAGCTTTTGCAGCGCTTCGCGCACTGACGTGCGCGACACCCCCAGCTCCAGCGCCAGCTGCCGCTCGGCCGGCAGGCGCTGGCCCGGCTGCAGCCCGCGGGCCTGCACCAGGGCAAGCAGTTTTTCGACGACATGGTCAGCGAGGCGCATGGGGTGAGCTTTCAGGTGTTGGTTGCCTAGAGTCGCTAAAGCAGCCCAGCAAACCGTAGGTTTGCGATTGAGACGAGGCGCCAAGCCGCAGGCAGTACTTTAGTACGACAAGGCTTGGCAACGACGTATCAAGGGCTGGGTTAGCGACTCTCAATGACCTGGAATCATCCACGGAAACACGTAGGCCTGCAGCGTAGTCATCAAACCGATGATGACGGCGAAGACCAGGCTGTGCTTGACGGTGAAGCGGAACAGGTCAGACTCACGCCCCGCCAGGCCCACAGCAGCGCAGGCAATGGCGATAGACTGGGGCGAGATCATCTTGCCGGTGACGCCGCCGGTGGTGTTGGCAGCAACGGTCAGCACCTGGGGCAGGCCCAGCTGCTGCGCGGTGGTGGCTTGCAGCGCAGCAAACAGCGCATTGGCAGAGGTGTCAGACCCGGTCAGGAACACGCCAATCCAGCCCAGGAAGGGCGAGAAGTAAGTGAAGGCCTGGCCCGTGTGCGCCAGGGCCAGCGCCAAGGTGGCCGACAGGCCCGAGTAGTTGGCGACAAAGGCAAAGGCCAGCACCATGCCGATGGAGTAGATCGGCACAGCCAGTTCCTTGAAGGTCTCACCCAAGGTCGCCACTGCCTTGGACGGCGACAGGCGGGTGAAGGCAATGGTGATCAGCGCCGCAATCAGGATGGCGGTGCCGGTGGCCAGCAGCCAGTTGAAGGTGTAGACAGCGCCATAAGAGGTGGCAGTGGCCACGACGGGTGGCGTCTTCTCGACCAGGTTGTGCAGGAACGGCACCGGAATATTGATGACGGTGGACGCCAGCGGGCCGCCTGCGGCAAACAGCGCCTTGAAGGGCTTGATGCTCCAGACGGTGACCATCGCAGTCAGGATGATGAAGGGCGACCAGGCCTTGATGACGGCCAGGGCCGTCAGTGGTGCACCCGAGGGCACCGGTGCTGCGGGCACGGCCGTAGCAGCTTGCTCACCCGCCTCCAGCGTAAAACGGAAAATGCGCTTGGGCTGCCAGACCTTGAGGAACAGGGTCAGCGCGATCAAGGACACGATGGCCGAGGTGATATCAGGCAGCTCGGGGCCAATGTAGTTGGCGGTCAGAAACTGCACGATCGCAAACGAGCCGCCGCCGACCAGCACCGCAGGCCAGGTCTCCTTCACCCCTCGCCAGCCATCCATGATGGCCATCAGCCAGAACAGCACGAGCACGGTCATGAACGGCAGCTGGCGGCCCGCCATCTGGCCAATCGCAAATGCATCCACGCCCGAGACCTGGCCAGCGACGATGATCGGAATACCCATCGCGCCAAAGGCCACCGGGGCGGTATTGGCGATCAGACACAGCCCTGCGGCATACAGCGGCTTGAAGCCCAGACCGACGAGCAAGGCCGCCGTGATCGCGACCGGCGCGCCAAAGCCTGCAGCACCTTCCAAAAACGCGCCAAAGCAAAAGCCCACCAGGATGAGCTGCAGGCGCTGGTCCGGCGTGACCGACAGGATCGACGAGCGGATCACATCGAACTGCCCCGTCTTGACGGAGATCTTGTACAGAAAGACGGCCGCCACAATGATCCAGGCAATGGGCCACAAACCGTAGAAGAAGCCATAGACCGCCGAGGCCAGCGCCGTGCTGACGGGCATGCGGTAGAACAACAACGCCACCGCCAGGGCCAGCACCACCGTGATGGTGCCTGCCTGGTAGCCCTTGAGCCGCAGCTTGGTCAGCGCTAAAAAGAAAAACAGGATCGGAATCAATGCCACCAGGGCCGACACCCAAATGTTGCCAGCCGGGTCGTAGTTTTGCTGCCAGAGAGTTTGCATGGCGATGTCTCGAAGTTATAGGACGGGCGCATGGCGCGCCTTGTTCTTGGGCTGTTCACCAGGGGTATGGGGCTATCGGGCTGCTAGGGTTGCCCTGTGCTTGGCCTAGCCTGGTGAATGGCTTGTTTGCTGTGCCGATGGTTGGACCTTTGGTCTAAATTGGTATTACCAATAAGCCATGAAATCGCCAATCTGCGGCAAAGTTGGGCGATTATTGGGGAATTAGCGGATTTTATTGCCAGGGTAAACCCGTAATTTGACAATCTAGTGCACCAATGTTCATATTGGTCATACCAATATGAACTAATCAGAGCACAAATGGCTTCGGAGGGAACACGCCTGGGTTCTTTTAGGAATGGCCGCCTCAGTCGCATACCAAGACGCCGCAAATGGACGAGATCGTCCTGCGGTTTTCAGGTTGACTGGGTGTGAATGGAACCGGCATCGCTAGCAGCAAGAACTTGTCTTGGTTGCTGGCGCGTAGCGTGCTCGGAGGAAAGCATGCATTGGCATGCTCTGCAAAACCCTCTCTAAGCGGGATCGACGCGGATCGGGATACGACGCAACGGGTCTTTTGCAGTCGAGCCGTAGCTGTGGACAAGGAAGACAGCGCAGCGGATCGCCCGCGTCCGCGTTCAGACCACGGCCTAGAGTTTTGCGAAGAGTCCCTAGGGTACAGCAGGCATGTGGGCCTGCGGCTTCCTCTTGGGGAGCCTCACAGAAGAACCGTTGCATTTCTTTTCAACGTGGGGCTGGGCTGATTAGCCCCCCGCCGCCTGTTCATAATTTTCTGTAGACGTCACATCTTGATGTATTAACGCGCAAGATAAGACTAAGTTTCCGCGTCTTTATAGGCAGCCATCGTAATATTTTTCATTTGCGTCCAATCCTCCAACGAAATAAACTGCCCACACGAAGACCAACGCGGGGCCGAATCATATTTCTCAAAATCATCTGGATATAAAAATTCAGAGAATTTCATAGGATTGGGAAAGTCAAAATCATCCAAGAGGCTGTATTTTTTTAAAAATAACCTGGATCTCTTTCTCAATTCTTGCCAGCACGCTCCATTTTCAAACCCATCCAAGGATGTATTAAATTCAAGATTTTCAAAAAACCTATTTGACATTTTCTCGTCAAACAGATTCTCTCGTTCATTATTCATCTCATGATATATGTCACCACCCCCAAACATATCTTCCAGTAACGGCATTATTTTTTGTGAATTCAGAAAACAAGACACAAAAAGCTGATACAAAGGACTTGTGATGTTCGAGTTGAAATCATGATCCAGATCGACGGCTTGAAAGTGCGACCCTGCACAGACAGGCATAATCCTCTTAACGTAGAAATGCGCTAGCTGTGATTCGGGCTTAATCAAAACAAAGTTCATTAAATAATAAACTTCGTATTGGTGAAATCCCTCGTCACTTAGAGATAGCATTTATCACACTCCAGGCGGCGACTGCAGGCTCAGCGGGTTCAAAACCGGATCTTTCAAATATTCTTCACGACTGTAGTAGTCGCACCTTCCTACAAAGACGGGATGATTTTTAAGTCGCTCTACTACCTCACTCTGCTTACAGAAAAGAATGGGGCGAAATGGATCATCGCCTCCCATATCTCCCGTCAAGTAAAATTCCAATGCCTCACCAACCACATCCATATCCTTAAATGTAGTAAATATTGAGCCATGGGAATTTAAGGTTTTGATCTCCAAATCAAGATCCAACGTATCTATTGCAAGCGCATGAAATATTCTCGCTACGTCTTTTGAGCAATCTGGGCAAGAGTAAGCAATAAAATTAATATCCCAGCAATACCAAAAAGAAATCAACCACAAGAAGGACGAGTTCACTTTGGTCAGCACGTCAAAAGAGCACACACCCATGTGTGGGAAATTGGCCAATTCCCAAACTAGCCCGGTTGTCGGCCAGTTCTTCCTCAAAAATCTAGGCGGATCGTAGTCTGCTTCATATGAAGCAATATTTTCCATTGCCTCTTTAAAACACGACTGCCAGTCATCTTGGTGCTTCGAAATCAAACTGAAATGAGGAAATTCTCCATGCAACTCTGACAGCAATATATTCATCTCATCGGCTGTCAATTTATCAAAAATAAGTGCATTTTTATTCATGGTATACCTATTTTGCACAGTGATAATGATATGCCCCTCCTGCAGGAGGAAAGCATAAACTTTGGGAGTTATGGCCCACAGTGCTGTGCCAATCCTGTCGGAACCATTGCAAGTTCCCTTCGCGGCTCCACCGATGACCGGCGCCAAGCATGCGGCCCCCTTGCCCCGATCTAACACCTAACTCAACATATATGTCTCGATGCGATTTACTGAGAGACAACGTGCCCACCTTAACCTGTTTAAACGGAAACGGAGAAACTTTACCCGTTATTTCGGGGGTCGGCCCATAAATCAGCAACGCATTTTTAGGGCCTTTAATAAATTCACCTATAGCGGAAACAACCCCTTTTTTCGAGAATATTCCGGCAGATTTTCCCGCCAATTCTGCAACTGCGGAGTCAAAATCTGCCATGGCATTGACGAAACCCTTTTGATTTTTTGCATCCTTCATGGAATTTTGCCACTCTGGGCCTTGGAAAACACTCCATACCTGTTGGTAGGCATGTACCAACTGCAGCAAGGTCAGTGCATGGTCTAGCTTGTCCAAAATCCCGAGTGCTCTTGTACCAGCGGAAGTTGCGCGCAACAAATGTCCGAAATTGGGCATTGCCATGGATATAAAGATGTTCCCACTCGGATCCACCGTATTGACCGGGTCCGCATTCCCATACAGGTACTTGTTCAAAGTCAGCGGAATGCGATTCGCCCCCGGATGCTCATCCATCGAGATAAACCGGCCAACCTGCGGATCGTAGTCACGCGCACGGAGGTGCAGCAAGCCCGTATGGCTGTCGGCATATTCGCCGGTGTAGCGGTGGCTGGTGGCAGCGGCATCGGCCGCATTGGTGGGCATGCCTTCGGTGGCGCCCAGCGCAATGCCGAATGCGTCGTAGCTGAAGACATGGCTGGTGGCAGCGGTTTGGGCCACACGCACGCTGCCCAGACCATCGCTGAACAGCTGGGTTTGCGCGCCAGCCGAGGTGCTGGCGATCAACTCGCCCAGGCCATCAGGGGTGTGCACATGCACGGTATCAACCCAGGCGCCACTGTTGACCTTGGTGCTCTCCACCAGGATCTCGCTGTAGCCGCGCTGGTGGTCCACTTTGTAGTGGGTCTCGGTGGTGGTGGCGCCCTCTTTGACCAGGCGCTTGATACGGCGGCCGCTGCTGTCATAACCATACTCAACCGTTTTGGCGCCGGTGCTGACCTTGGCCAGGCGGTTGTCCACCGTCCAGGCATAGGTGGTGGTATCGGCGGGTGATGCCTTTTGCACCAGGTTGCCGCGCTCGTCCCACTGGTAGCTGGTGGTGCCGGTAAGGCTGTCCACACTTTGCGTGAGACGGTCATGGCTGTCGTACTGGTAGGTAGTGACCTGGCCGTTGTGGCTGACAGTGCGGCGGCTGCGGTTGCCTACGTCGTCGTAGACGTAGTCGATGGTCGAGTCGAACACCGCAGGGGCGGTTTGTGCCACGCGCTCCTGCAGCAGCTTGCCTGCGGCATCGTACTGGTAGTGCACCGAGCGCTCCACCGTCGCTGCCGGGCTGCCTACCCCCACCATGCGCTCAGCCACCTGGATGCGCTGGCCTGCGGCATTGAGCGTGTAGACAAAGCTGGCAATGTCTGCACCGTCCGCCTTTTTGTGCAGCACAGCGGTGAGTTGGTTGGCCAGGTTGTACTGGTAGTCGGTAGTGCTGCCGTCCGCCCGCATCACCTGCACCCGGTTGCCGGCGTTGTCGTAGGCAAAACGGGTGGTGCTGCCATCGGGGTGGGTCAGGGTTTCCAGCTGATTGAGCATGTTGTAGCTGGCCTTGATGGCCTGGCCCGAGGTGCTGACCTGGGTGCGGTTGCTGTTGGCGTCCCAGGCGTAGTCCACGGTCGCACTGAAGCTGGTGCCCAGGCTGTTGTGGCTCCAGACCTCGCGGGTGACGCGGTCGTTGCCGTCCAGGGTCAGACCCAGGTTGCCATAGGCCGTATCGGTCTGGCTATTCATGCGGCCGAAGCTGTCATAGCCTTGGCTCAGGCTGCGGCCATCGCTGCGCGTAACTTTGCTGAGCTTGCCGCCCACGTCATAGCTGTAGATGGTCTGGCTGCCGTCAAAGTCGGTACGGCTCACCAGACGGCCTTCGCTGTCGTAGACCAGGCCTTCGCTCTTGCCGCCTGGCAGGGTGCGGGCCACACGACGGCCAGCGCTGTCATAGCCATAGCGGGTGGTATGGCCGTTGGCGTCGGTCTGCGTCAGCAGCTGGTTGCTGCCATTCCAGGTGTAGCCGGTCACCTTGCCCAGTGGGTCGGTCACGGTCTTGAGGGCGCCCAGCGGATCGTGGCCAAACTGGTAGGCATGGCCCAGCGGGTTGGTCTCGCTCAGCAGCACGCCATTGGCGTCATACGCAAACTGCGTTACCGCACCATGGGCCAAGGTGGTGCTGGTGCGCTTTTGGGTGCTGTTGTAGGCGTGGACCGTCGCCCGGCCCAAGCCATCGGTGGTCTTGACCAGGTTGCCCGCCAGGTCGTACTCGCGCGTCACCTCGATGCCAGCAGCATTGGTCTGCTTGGTTTCACGGCCGGCCAGGTCGTATTCAAACGCCGTGCTGTTGCCGCGTGCATCCTTGCTGGAGCTGAGCTGGCCTGCTGCGTCGTACACGCTCTCGACGGCAAAGCCCATCGGGTCGGTGACCTTGGTGGCACGGTCTAACGCATCGTAGGCTGTGCGCGTGCACAGGCTGCCGGTGCAGCTCTGGGTTTCGTTGCCGTTGTTGTCATAGGCCCAGCTCTCTACCCTGCCATCGGGGTAGGTGGTCTTGGACTTTTCACCGCGCAGGCTGTACTCATGCGCCGTCTTGCGGCCCTGGCTGTCGGTCTCTTGCACCAGCTGGCCGGCCGCATCGTAGAGGTAGGTGGTGGTATCGCCCACCGCGTTGGTGCGGCTGGTGACATTGCCCTTGGTGTCGTAGCTGGTCTTTTCTACCACCGTGGTGGCAGGCTGGCCCGGCTGGGTGACGATGGCGCGCGTGGTGGAGGTGACGTTGCCTGCGCTGTCATACGCGTAGGTGGTCACCGTACCGTCCGGAGCGGTCTCGGTCTGCTTGAGCGTGGTGCCATTGATCTTGGCATAGGTGTAGCGGGTGACATTGCCGGCTTTGTCGGTCATGCTGCTCAGGCTGCCCGTGGGGCTGTAGCCCATGCCAAAGGCCTTGCCGGCGGCATCGGTGATGGCTGTCAGATCACCGCTGGCGTTGTAGCCATTGGTGGTGATGTTGCCAGCCGCATCGGTGATGGTGGTGACATGGCCTTGCGCATTGAAAGCCGTTTGGGTCACGCGGCCGGCAGGATCGGTTTCGCTGGTGACATTGCCGTAGGCGTCGTAGCTGCGCGTGGTCTTGCGGCCCAGCGCGTCAATCACCTCGATCTCGTTGTCATGGGCGTCATAGGCGTACTGGGTGATGCCGCCTGCGGCATCCAGCACGCGGGTGATGTTGCCCCGGTCATCAAAGTCATACACGGTGGTGTTGCCGTTGCGGTCCTTGATGGTCTGCTTGTTGGCCGTGTTGTCGGTGCTCACCGTCACGGCCTTGCCGGCGGCATCGGTCTGGCTGAGTACGCGCCCGGCGTCGTCATAAGTAGTCTTCAGCGCCAGCCGGCCCAGCGGATCGGTGTAGCTGGTCAGGCCATGCGCTACCTTGGGGTTCTCGTAACGGAAGTCGGAAACCGCATTGCTCTGGTCAACCACCGAGATCAGGTTGTCGGCCGCATCGTAGCCATAGTTCAGCACCTGGCCGCCGGGGCCGGTGATCTTGCTGATCTTGCCTTGGGCATCGCGGGTAAAGGCCAGTGCCCAGCCGCCGGAGTGGCTGATACCGCTGCGCGTGAACTGCAGGCTATTGCCATTGCGGTCCTTGATCTGCTGGATGCCGAAGTCCTTGTTCAGGATGTACTCGATGCCATCCAGGGTGGTGAGCTTGTACTGCGTGGGGTTGAAGGTCTCCGTCGTGCCCAGGTCGAACAGGTCACCACCGGCCAGGCGCAGATCGCTGTAGCCCAGCGCTTCGAGTTTGCTGCCGCTCTTGTTGCTGGCCTTGGCGCTGAAAGCGAGGCTGACGCTGGGGTTGGACGCCCACTGCAGCACGCTCACGCACTCCGGGCTGGCCCGCAGGTCGAACTGCTCAAGCCTGCCATCGGGCATACGCACCGATGCCACGCGGGAGCCTTGGGGGCGCACGCAGATTTTGCGGTTGAAGCCCGAGCCCGTCTCCTGCATGACCCAGGAGCGGCCCAGCACACCGTTGGTCTGCAACCAGACGTCCTGGTAGTCCACCGACCAGCCGTAGCCAAAGTCCATGCGCTGCGCGCGCTTGAGCGAGTCATAGCTGCGGCGAACCGTCAGCGGCAGGCCTTCGATCTCAAAGGCCATGTCGGTAAAGGTCAGCTGCAGCGGCGCCACCTTTTGCTCACCGCTGATGGCCACCGTCACCTTGGCGCTGGTCTCGTTGCCGGAGACATCGCGCACGATCAAACCCAGGTCATACAAACCGTTGGCCAGGGTCTGGGGGTTCAGGTCGCCCAGCTTGGCCGCCGTGACGCTGGCAGTTCCGCCGCCTAGCTTGCTCCACTGGTTCTGCCCGGCCGGCGAGATCATCAGCAGGTACTCGGCCAGGTTGGCATCGGAGGCCGTGCCGATAATGGCTGTGGGCTCGGACACATCGGTCACCGTGATGTCGTCCGAGCTGCCCGGTGCAGTGATGGCGGCCAACGGCGCCAGCACATCGCTGGGGTCCTTGACGCCAAACCAGTCGTCCACGGTCACGCTGCTGCCCTTGGCATCGCGCAAGGTCAGGCGCAGGTTGTGCTTGCCCATCGCTGTGGGCGTGAAGACAGCCTGGTAGGCGGCATCCACCGTAACAGCGCGGCCGTTCACGGTCAGGCTGCTGACGGTATAGGGCGCAGTGCCGCCCTGCGCAAACACCTGCAGGGTCGTCGATTCACCCAGGTTGAGGTACTTGGGCGATGGCGTCACGCCGGCCTCCAGCGGTCCGCCCGCTGCGGGCTCGGTCACACGCAAGGTCCAGCTCTGGGTGACGGAGGCCTGGCCGTCCGACACCGTCACCGTGATCGCATGCGTGCCTTGCGCCGTCGGCGTGCCAGAGATCAGGCCTGTGGCCGACATCGTCAAGCTGGCCGGTGCGCCGCTCACCCGGTAGGTAAGGAAGTCGCCGTCCGGGTCCGTGGCCACCACCTGGTAGGCATAAGGCGTAGCGATGGCCGCAGAGGGCACGGGCGCGCTGGTGATGACCGGCTCGCGGTTGGCTGCAATCTGCAAGGTGTAGCTTTGCACCACATAGGCGCCCCGGGTGTCCTGCACCTTGATCTCCACCGCATGGCTGCCCAGTACCGGGCTGTTCCAGGTCAGCAGGCCCGTGCCGGCCGCCATCGCCATGCCGGCAGGGGCCTTGTCCAGGGCATAGGTCAGTGGATCGTTTTCAGGGTCGGTGGCCGTGACCTGGTATTGGTAGGGCACGCCCGGCGCCCAGCGCAAGGTGGGCTTGCTGCTGATCTGCGGCGGGTTGTTGTTGGGCAACTGCACGTAGATGCCGAAGCTTTGCGTGGCATAGGCCCCCTTGGCATCGGTGGCGCGCACCGCAACCGCATGGGTGCCGCCTTGCGCCAACGTAGGTGTCCAGCTGATGGCGCCCGATGTGGCGTTGATGGCCATACCAGCAGGGGCCGCGTCCAGCGTATAGCTGATGGCATCGCCATCCGGATCGTTCGCCCGCGCGGTGTAGGCGTAAGCCGTACCTGCGGTGGCCGAGGTGACTGGGGTAGAGCTGAAAGCCGGTGCGCGGTTGGACGCGCCCGAGACCGAGATGGCGTAGCCCTGGGTGGCGATGCCGCCCTTGCCGTCCGTCACCTCCACCATCACGGGCGCCAGCCCTGCCACATTGGCCGGAATGCTCCACTGGACAGCTCCGGTGCTGCTGTCGATCACCATGCCCTGCGGGAACTCCGTCAACGCATAGGCCAAGGTGTCACCGTCGGCATCCACGGCCTTGAGCGCATAGGTATAGCTCGCACCGGAGACACCACTGGTGCCTGGCTGCGTGGTCACCCGGGGTGGGCGGTTGCCGGGCTGGCCCACACCAATCGCATAGGTCTGCGATGCGGTGCCGCCCTTGCCATCTGTCACCAACACGGTCAGTTGCGCCTGGCCGCTCGCGCCTGCCGGTACGGCCCAGGAGACCCGGCCCGTCTGCGCATCAACGGAGATACCGGGCTCGCTGGTGGAGACGCTGTAGGTCAGCGCATCGCCATCCGGGTCACTGGCCAGAATCTGGTACAGGTAGGCTGCACCGGCCGTGCCGGTAGCAACCGGTGTGGAATTGATCAGCGGCGGCCGGTTGGCGGTGATGCCCACGCCAATCGCATAGGCCTGGGTCACTTCGCCGCCCCGGCCATCGGCCACCTGGATCTCCACCGTCTCGCTGCCAGCGAAGCCGGCTGGCACGGGCCATTCGAGCTTGCCGGTGACAGAGAGCGTCATGCCTGCGGGGCCGGTCAGCAACTGGTAGCTGAGCGGGTCACCATCGCGGTCGGTGGCCACGACCTGGTACTCATACACCCCGCCGGCAACGGCCGTCACCTTGGGGGTGGAGCTGATCACCGGCGGCTGGTTGCTGCTGGCGGGCAGCACTTCAAGCTGCCAGTTTTGCTGCGCGACATTGCCGGCGGTATCGGCCACCTCGATCAGCATCGCATGCACGCCCACATCGGCCGCGCTGGTGGCCCAGCTCAGCTGGTTGCCAGCCCAGGCAGCGGCGGCGGGCCCGGACGCCAGGCGGTAGCTGAGCGTTTCGCCCTCTGGGTCAGTCGCACTGACCGAGTAGCTATAGATGGCGCCAGCGCGCACCTGGCTGGGTGGGCGGCTGGTGATGGTGGGTGCGCCATTGCCATACACGGGCACCTGGACTTCAAACGCCTGCTCGGTCTGGCCACCGCGCTGGTCGTCCACCAGCACGCGCACGGCAAACTTGCCGGCGGTGTTGCTGGCAAATTTCCAGGCGATCGCGCCATTGCGCGCGTTGATCGCCATGTCCGCTGGTGCCTGCAACAGCGTCCACACCAGGTTGTCGCCATCGGCGTCACTGGCCGAGGCGGTGTAGCCATAGGTGTTGGGGTAGGCTACATAGGTCACCGGCGTGGCGGTAAACACCGGTGCCCGGTTGGGCGATGCCGTCACGCGGATGCTGAAGCTCTGCTTGCCCTGGTTGCCATCCGGATCGGTGGCGGCCAGCACCACCGCTGCTGTGCCCGCCACCGGCGATGGCCAGGTCACGGCGCCGCTGCTGGCGTTGATCACCAGGCCCGCCGGGCCGCTGAGCACGCTGTAGATGACCGGGTCACCATCGCGGTCGCTGGCCAAGGCCTGGTAGCTATAGGGCTGGGCGACGGTGGCCGTCAACACGGGAAGGCTGGTGAATTCCGGGAACGCCTGCACCGACACCACCACGCGTTGCACATCGCGGGCGCCATATTGGTCAGTCACCTGGATCACCAGCGGATAGGTGCCTGGCTGGGGGTTGGTCCAATAGATACCGCCAGAGGCATTGATGCTGATCCCGTCTGCCTGGCTGCCCAAGGTGTATTGCAACGGACCTTTCTCGGGATCTGTGGCGGTGACCTGGTGGGAAATGCTCACACCCGCTGGCACCTTGGCCGGGAACTGGCTGGTGATCTGCGGCGGCAGGTTGCCATCCACCACATGGATGGAGAAGGCCTGGCTGGCCAGCAGCCCCTTGCCATCGCTCACCTGCAGGTTGACGCGGAAATCCCCCATCAGACCGGGCTGCCAGCTGATCTTGCCGGTAGCGGCATCCACGGTCATGCCCACGGGCGCATACATCAGCTGGTAGCTGAGCGGGTCACCATCGGCATCGATGGCGGTGGCCTGGTATTCATACAGCTGGCGCACATCCCCGCCCAGCACGGGCTGGCTGGTGAAGATAGGCGGGCGGTTCATCGGATCGCCCACGCTCCAATGCGCTGGTACATAGGTCGCTACCTCGCCAGAGCTGCACAGCGCGTGGCCATCCACATCGAGCGCCCGGATGCTGTAGTAGTAGGTCTTTTGCGGCTGCACCGTGCGGTCAAGCCAGGTGGCGTGGCGCGATTGCGTGGTGCCCAGGCGGACATAAGGGCCGTCTAGCTTGTCAGCCCGGTAAACCGCATAGCTGGCCGCCCCGGTATCGGCCCAGGTGAGCTGCACATTGCCAGGTTTGGCGCGCAGTTGCAGGTCATTAACGCAGGCACCTTGCGGCGGAATGCTGACCGAGCCAAAGGCATCGACATAGACATAGCCGCCGTGGCCACTGTGGGCGCAGTCGGCGCCCACCACGCGGATCTGCAGTTCATTGCCCAAGCTGCTGTCTGGCACCTCCAGGTCGACATCAATGAAGGGTGTGGACACCCACTTGCTACCGTTGTAGATCGTGGTGTAGAACACGCGACCCGGTTGGTTGGCAAAGGCAAAGTCGTAGTACAGCGTCTCGCCCTTGGCCAAATCTTTGATCTCGACAAAGAAATAGGGCTGGCCGGTCGGCTCGTGCCCCGGGTCCTCCAACACTGCTGCGTAGCTGAAGCGCACATGCAGCTTGCCGTCGCCCGGGTCACGGTCGGTTTCGGCGATCACGCCCTTTTGGCTGATCTCGTTGATGTGGGCGCCGTTGTCATCGTCATTGACCTTGGCCGAGAAGTTGCCCTGGCGCGGCAGCACCAGTTGCGGTGCGCGCGGGTCAAAACGGCCGTCCACCACGGTGACTTTTTCAACACCTCCGCCATTGAAGCGCACATCACCCACCTGGAACGGAGGCGCACCGGTCAAGCCCGGGTTCAGGCCAAAGCGCTTGGTCCAGCCTGTCAGGGTCTGGCTTTCAAAATCGCCATTGACAAAGATCGCGTGCGAATCGCCGCCCGCACCCAGGCCCAGCACCAGCAGCAAGGCCAGGGTCCAGCCGCGCCGGCTGCGCAGCGCGTCTCTACGCTGCAGCCACAGGGCGCCCAACACCAGGGTACTGACCGACAGCACGCTCAGCGCCAGCCATCCCATCGCAGGAATGGCCTTGAGCGCACCGGCAGGTGCATTGATGGAGGCCGAGGCACGGTTGTTCGACAGCACCGGATCGGGCAGCTCTGAAGCCAAGGTCACGGTGTTGACCAGCGGGCCATCCGCCTGCGCCATCACGCCGGTCACATCGATGGTGATGGAGGCGCCCACCGGCATTTCGGCGCGCACGCGGACATCGCTGCCCTGGCCAGATGCTGCGCCGCATACAGCGCCGCCCCGGGCGCTGCAGGTCCAGCGCACCGCTTCCACGCCCGAGGGCACCAGGTCTTCCAGTTGCGCAGCGGTGACTGCTGCCGGGCCATGGTTGACCGCCACCAGCTGGAAGGCCACTGGGCCACCAGGCAACACATGGGGCGTACTGGTGGTCTTGGATACGGCCAGATCGGCCTGCGCAGCGCCTGCCGAGCCGACGCTGACCTGCACCAGGCTGTCGTTATTGGCTGCATCGGTGTCCACCGTATCGGTGTGCGTGGGCGCCACCCTGGCGCGGTGCGTCAACACGCCGTCTACGGTCGCTGTGCCGGTGACCGTGACCACCACCTGGTTGCCCGTGCCCGCAGGCACCTGGGCATCGACCCGCAGCTGGTGGTCTGTGCGAGGGCTCGCATCGCAGGTGGCCAGTCCCTGGGCACTGCACGACCACTGCACATCGGCCAGCGACGCGGGCACGGCGCTGCTCAGCGTCACGCCCGTGCCGGCAGCCAGACCGGCGTTGCTGACCACCAGGCGGTACTGCACCCGCTCGCCCACCTGGTAGTGGGCCTGTGCCACTGTCTGCGTGACCGCGTAATCCACCTGCGCCCGGGTATCGGGAGCGGCACCTTTGAACAGATAAAACTGGGCAAAATGCCTGCGCGCCGATGCCAGGTCATTTTGCGTGGCACCGGCATTTTCTTCGTCGCCGACCACCAGCCAGACACGGACATCCTGCCCGGGTGCGATGGCCCCTGGTACTGCGGACATCGCAATGGCCATATCCTCACCGCCGGCATTCGGCAAGGTACTGTTACTGAGATCGCCGGTTGCCGCACGCGCGAGCAGGGAGCCATTCCAATAACCCATCTCCCCCGCTTCCCAGCGGTCTGCAGCGATATGGCCGGCAGGCGCTGTCAGCGACGGGGCCACCACCGCTTCGTTGAAGAAGGTATTTTGGGCGGCATCCTGGTCTATATCCACAAAGCCGGTAATACGGACATTTTCCAGCGGCAATGCGGAGTTATTGCGAAGTAACCACTTCCACTGCACCCCGTCCTTGCCAAAGCTGGACTTCTCGGTATTGACGAGGGTCAAGCCATTTTGAAGCGGCGCCAGGCTTTCAGCCGGAATCTGGCGTATTTCTTCGGTAGCGGCTCCATCGCTGAGAAAAAGGCTTACCCGTTCCACAGTGAAACTGGCCGCCTGTGCGGCGGCCATGCCGGCCACTAGCAAAAACCATACACCTAACCAAAAACTGCTTACTTGAATTATTTTTCGTTGCAGCTTTGTTTTTTGTCGCTGCGGCGCCTGCTGACCTGTCATACCCCACCCGATCGCTTGATTATAGAAATGGGCGAGATTCTCGCTTGAAACCTTTGTTTTCAACTATCACTGTTTTTAAAAAGCACTATAGTTACTTATGGTTTCTTAACTTATTTATTTCTTACACCCATAACCCGCGGGTATTTTTGGGGCATGTTGGGATGCCACGCCCGCATTTCCTCAGAGGGCGCAGCCCCCATTTATGGAACACAGGCCTTTATCGGTCTCCGGGCTACCACCGCGAGATAGACGCCAAAACAACGCAGCGCCGTTACAACACCATTCCCGACAAATTCCCCAGTTTCAGGGATGGCATTTTTTGTCCACTCGCATACCATCGCGGGGGTCCACCCCCGCGTTTGTCTGGTTGCCCATGCTTGAACCCTCGTTGCTTGTTGAAGATGCCCTTTTGCCGGTCCCGGTGTTGGTCGTGGAGGACGAGCCGCTTTTGCAGCAACGCTTGCGCCAGGTGCTCAGGCAGCTGGGCTATGAGGACGATGCGCTGATTTTTACCGGCACCTTGGCCGAAGCCCGTGCCGTGGTGGCCGAAGAGCCGGTGGGCCTGGCCTTGGTGGATCTGCGCCTGCCTGATGGCAATGGCCAGTCGCTGATCGAAGAGCTGCGGGCCGAAGACCCGGGCCTGGGCATTCTGGTGGTGTCGGCCTGGAGCTCCGAAGAGCTGATCCTGAGCGCGCTGCGCGCCGGGGCCACCGGCTATGTGCTCAAGCAGCGCGATGATTTTGAGGTGATGCTGTCCATCCGCAGCGTACTGCGCGGTGGTGCACCGATAGACCCTTTCATCGCGCGGCGCATCTTGCAGCTGCTGCCCATGCGTGCGCCCAAGCCGGCCGGCAGCGCCACCCCCGCAGCCCACAGTGGCGAGCTGGACGTGGGCCTGACACCCCGTGAGGCCGAGATTTTGCGCCTGGTCGCCGATGGCATGAGCAACCGGGAAATCGCCAACGAAGTGCATCTGTCGCGCCACACCGTGGAGAGCCATGTCAAGCGCATTTACCGCAAGCTCGCGGTCTCGTCGCGCATGATGGCCGTGCGCGAAGCGCGTGCCCGGGGAATGATTGAGTGAGCCGGCGCTGGACCCCCCTTCCCCGGCTGCTGCAAGCCGGGGCGTATCTGCTCGCACTGTGGTTTTGGCTGTGGGCAGGGCCGGCCATGGCCCAACACCCGCCATCGGGCACCAGCAACGTGGCCAGCTGCAGCGTGCGGATTCTGCAGACCGATGCCGCCCGCGCCAGCACGCTCAACCCCGCCCTGCCCGCCCCGGCCGATGGCTGGGAGCCGGTCACGCTGCCCGATCTGTGGACCAGCCGCTGGCCCACGCACGATGGCGCCGTCTGGTACCGCATTGCCTGGGAACGCGCCTGTGATGGCCCACCACAGGTGCTCGATGCCGAGTCTGCGGTGGCACCGACGGCGGTTGCGCTGGGCATCGATGGCATCAGCGTGGCGGGAGCGGTCTATGTGAACCATGACCTGCTGTGGAGCGATGCCTCGCTGGTCGAGCCGCTGTCGCGCAGCTGGAATGTTCCGCGCTGGTGGCTGCTGCCGGAATCGACGCTGCAGCCAGGCACCAATACCATCTATGTTTACGCGGTCGGCCACCGGGCGCTGAGCCCCGGTCTGGGCCAGCTGCGCCTGGGCACGCCGCAGGATGTAGCCGATGTACAAGCGGGCAAGCAATGGCGCCAGCGCACGGTCTACTTTGTCAATGCCGTGCTCTGTGCGATGGCGGGTGTGCTGTTTTTCAGCATCTGGCTGCTGCAGCGCAAGGCCCGCACCTATGGCTGGTTTGCGCTGATGGCCCTGTGCTGGATGCTGTACCTGAGCACCTACCTGGCGGGCACCCAGTGGCCCTGGCCCGATTCGCTGACCCGCAGCCGCTTCAGCCTTATTGCGTTGCTCGGCTATGTGCTGAGCGTGTGCATTTTCACATTCCGCTTTGGCGGGCAGAAGCTGCCCTGGGTGGAGCGCTTTTTGTGGCTGCTGGCCTTCATCGGCGCTGCCATTACCTGCCTGGTACAGCCCGAGCACGCACGCCAGGGCTTCAGCCTGGTGTGGCAGGGCGCGACGGCGGTGTTTCTGGTCAATGGGCTGCAGTTCCAGGTCCATGCCTGGTTTCCGCGCAAACGGCCGCGCAATCTGGCGCATATCCTGCTCGCCTGCATCTGGCTGCTGCTGACCTTGGTGGCGCTGAACAACCTCTATTCGGTATTGGACCGCTGGCAGGTGGCGCGCGACTGGGCGGCGCTCAGCGGCGTGCTGGTGATCGGCCTGCTGATGCTGCTGCTGGGTGGCCAGCTGGTACGGCAGATGCACGAGGTGCGGCGCTTCAACCGCGAGCTGAAGGTGGGCGTGGAATCGGCCCGCAGCGAGCTGGCCCAGGCCCTGCAGCGCGAGCATCTGCAGGCGTTGGAGAACGCCAAGCTGCAAGAGCGCATGGCCCTGGCCCATGACCTGCACGACGGCCTGGGCGGTGCCCTGGTGCGCAGCATGGCCTTGGTGGAGCAGTCGCCCGACACCATCAGCACGGCACGCGTGCTGTCCCTGCTCAAAGGCATGCGCGATGACCTCAACCAGCTGATCGACTATGGCTCCAGCGCCGGCGCATCGGTCCCCGATACGCCCGTGCAATGGGCCGCACCGCTGCGCCACCGCATCACCCGCATCCTCGATGAGATTGGCGTGCAAACGCACTGGAGCATTGCCGCGCAGTGGCAGGGCACGGTCGAAGAAGGCAAGCGCCCCAATGCGCTGCAGTGCCTGCTGCTGACCCGGCTGGTGGAAGAGGCGCTGTCCAACGTCATCAAGCACAGCCATGCCAGCAAGGTGCGGGTGGAGTATTCACAGCCCAAGCCCAACCAGCTGCTGGTGCGGGTCGAGGACGATGGCGTGGGCTTTGATGTGCAGGCGGTGCAGCGCGCCGGGCAATCGGTGGGCATGCGCAGCATGGCCGCCCGCGCCCAGCGCCTGGGCGCCAGCTTCAGCGTGCAATCGAGCCCTGCCGGGACAATGGTGACGGCGGTACTGCAGCTGGGCACCGGTTTGCCGGCGGCGGCGCCAGGGGCGGAGCCCCGGTGAGTGCTGGGCCCCATCCCCGAACGCCTGACCAGCCACAGCGCCCACCGTACGCTGCACGGTAAAAAAGGCCACCACAGATCAATAGCTGTGGTGGCCTTTGACTTTGCGTGTGAGCGGCTCAGTGCTTAGTTGGTCACCGCCTCGCGCCAGCTGATGCGTTTGCCCTGTGGCTTGGGGGTCGCCACGGGGATGACGATATCAATCGGCGTTCCTACGACACCGGTCTGGATGTGGCTGGTCACGGTGCCATCCCGGTTAGCCGTCAGTGCATTGCCGACGATCATCGTATCGGGTACCTGCTCGCCAGCGGGGCCGCCTTCCGGGTTGCCATTCACCGCCAACCCCGTCTCAAAGTTGAGGTAGTTGAGCCAGCCATAGCCACCGGCCAGGCAAGGCTCGTCGGATGGCACATTGCTGGCTACTACCAAGGTGGTGCCGGCCAACAGCATATTGACGTTCACCCGTTCCCGATCGATGGGCAGATCGACATACCAGCCTTTGCGGCGGTCATTGCAGACGGCATGGTCGCGGCTTGCGCAGCGCAGTCTGCGCACAAGTTTGCCCTCGGTATCCCTGTATTCTTCCAATATGGATTCTTTGAGATCCGCCCGGAATGAGGCTGCGCTGATGGCATAGCCTTCCGGCTTGTCATCAAAGCCGTAGATGGACTGCTTGCTTTTATCCGTCATATCACCAGACCCGAACAAGCGGCCAGTGGCGACCAGAATGCGCGGCAGTTGTGTGCCGCCTTGCACCAGCTCTATGCGGGTGGTGATGGGTTGGGGCTTGGTATCCTCGGCCAGCTGTACCACGCGCTGCACCTGGAACCGGCTCGCGGCCACATCCCACTGGAAACGCCAGACATTGCCGTCGAGATCGCCGCCGTAGAGCAAACGGGTGGTGTTGTCGCCGGCAGGGTCGCGCAAGTAGTTGTTGATCTCACGCAGGCCGGTGCCGCTGGGGGTGGTCATTTGCGCGATGGTCGCGCCGGTGCTGGCATTGAGCACAAACACATGGTTCTTGCCGTCGGCATTGTTGTAGCCCGAGGTGAGGAACACCGCCCAGGTGCCATTGGGGTGTTTGGAGACCATAGGCCGGCCAAAGCTCAGGCCCATCTCGGGCAGGCTGGCTTCCCACAGCGGCTGGGGTTGCAGCGGGTTGGTGATGTCGAGCGCGTAGTAGCCTTTGCCCCCCTTGTTGAAGCCGCCGACAAGGATGGTCTTCCAGGCGCTGCCGTCGTGGATATCGGCCACGACGGGCGAGCCATCGACAAAGTAGCGGTGGGCACTGTCGTAGTCCACACTGGCCAGGCGCGCCATCTCGGGCATCACGGCGGTGGGCACAAAGGCCCAGGCTTCGCGCGCGGCCACGGGTACCGTTCGGCCGCCAATGGTTTCTGTCTTGCGCAGATCGGTTTCGGCATGGAAGGCATGCAGCATGCCGTCATTGCCGCCCACATACACCATGGGCCTGCGGTTTTGCTGGCTCAGGCGGTAGGCGGCATAGCCGGCATCGCGGTAGCGGCGCGTGGGCTTGCCCACGTACAGCGGTTGCGAGCTAATGATGTCGCCCAGGCGGCTTTCACGCGGGCGGTAAAGCTTGCGCACATCGCCCAGCGCAAAGTCTTCCAGGCTGCGGTCACCGCGCAGGTAGTTCACCAGATTGGCGCCTTGGGCGGCCTCCTTTTGCGCATCGTTCATCTGCGCGTACTGGGCCAGGCGGGTGCTGATGGCGGACGCTTCGAAATGGCTGCGCAGGCTGCCCAGGTTGGCGTAGGTAAATTCGGCCAGCCTGCCCCCGTTCATGAACAGAATGCGGCGGTTGTCGGTGGCCAGGTCGCGCCTGTCCAGCGCATCCTTGGCCGACCAGCCTTCGATTTGCGTGCGTTTGCCGGAGCTCAGGCCAATCTCGAAAGCCTGCAGATCGCCCGACCAGCGGCCGGTGCGGTAGGTGGCGGCATAGGCAAAGTTGTTGCCCGCTTCGGTGATCGGCGAGGTCACGCCCACGCTGCCGCCAGAGCCCAGCGCCGCGCGGATATCGGCAAACACCTCTGCCAGGCCGGACTGGATGGCTGATGGATCATTGGCGCTGAAATACAGGCCCCGGCCATTGACGGCCGTGTGCCAGAAGTCATCAATGGATTCCGGGCTCTCCTCATTGGCCCCTTCACGCGGCCAGATGGGCCAGGTTTTGAGGCCGCTGCGCAGATCGGCAAAGTCGCCCGCGCCAGTCTTGTAGTCCTTGTGGTACTTCAACGTGCCCGATACCCCCATGCCGATCACATAGGTGCTCATGTGCTGCCAGGTGGCCTTGTCGTCCTCCGCCCCTGTGCCCACCGGCCGCACCTGGTTGGGCCAGCCGCGTGGCGTATCGCTCTCGCCGCCGGGGCGCAGATCGGTGGCGTAGTAGTACTGCGCCACATCGGCCAGCGAGTTGCTGCTGCCGCCGGTGGCCGGGTTCAGGTGGTCCTCATTGCAAGGCAGGCTGCCGCAGCGGGTGTGCGTTGCTGGCAGCGCGGCCCAGGGGGCTGTGCCGGGCTGGGGCCTTCCGGCGGGCGGCAGTTGCGGCGCAGGTTCATGCGGGTAGCAGATCGCAGGCGATTCCAGGTCGCCATTGAACGGCACTTCCCCTGGCGGCCTGACCAAGATACGACCAGTTTCTGCCGTGCCTGTCAGCGTTATACGGTTGGTCCGGTAATCGCCGTTGAAGACCTTCTTGCTACCTTTGGCCTCTTCGCAGGTCTCTGGAGGGCAGTGGTCGGGCTTGGTCGGCTCAATGGTTGTAGAGCCAACCCCTACCCCACTGCAGTCGGTCACTTTGTGGGTGGTTGGGTTGTAGCCGGGCACGCACAGCTCGCCTTGGGGTACATCGATGGTGTGGGGTCCATCCTGAACGCACTGGGTTTCCACGCCGTCCGTAGTGCCCGCCACGCATGCCGCAAACTCCGCCTTTGATTGCAGATAGATCACCCCTTCCGGTGTGCTTTCGTCGATGCTCTCACAGGTGGTGGTTTGCCAACTGTTTTCTGCAACCGGCCGTCCTGCTCCTGGTTCATTCGCAACGATGGCAGCGCAGGTTCCATAGCCTATGGATGCATCGATGCTTCGCGGCTGACAGTTCCCGACTGCCTTGTATTCCTCTACTGGTCCTTGGCAATCGGGCCTTGGTCGCTGGCGCTGCTGTCTCGGTTGGCAACTGCTCGCGATCCAGTTAGGAGCACTGGCGCTCTGCGGAGAGCATGAAGCTACATCCTCGTAAGTTTCTCTCCTCTCACAAGTGCTATAAATGCAACCGTTTTCTGGTGTGGCTTCTTGAGGCGCACAAGCGGCGGGATTTGCGGGTGTAGGCGCTGGTGGCTGAATACCTTCTTTGCCGGGTGCGGGTTTGCAGATTCCAGGCCCAGGCGGCCTTACGGGCGCGTTACTGCATTCGGTGCCTACCCAGCCGTTCAGAGGTGTAGGTACCGCAGACGTACACGATTGCACTTCACGCCACGGGGTATACCGCACTTCGCAACTCAAATCAAAGTCGAGCCCAAAATTTGTGCGGCAGATTCTTTTTTCTGGCGATATGGGTCCGCTCCAGCTGCTCTGGACATTGGTGCATTCCACTGCGTATTCTCCCTCGATGCCTGCTGCACAGGCGCTGGGGGCCACCGTCGAGCTGCTGGCAGGACGACCTCTGCTTTCGCAAGCTGCGTTCAGTCGGCCTGGCTGATCGGGCAGATTACCGGGCTCGCACATTGCTACCATTTCCGAACCGCTCCGCTGTCGGCACTCCGTGTAAGTACTGCTGTCAGGATCCCATACCGGCGCACTGGTGATCTGGCAACTGTTGTCGGTCTCGCCATCGGCACCGTTAGCAGCTTCACGAGTGCAGATGGTGCTGCGAAACCCATTGTCCTGCGTGGCAGCTGCATTGACGCACTGATCTTGAGGCACATAGCTCTCTTCGCGATGGCTGCGATCACAGTTGCTGAACTCCACCATTGACGTGCTGCCGCCAGAGGCAACAATGTCGGCCGCTAGCTGGGGATGCAGACTGTTGCAGGCCAGCACCGGTCCACTGTACGGCGGCACAGCCACACCTTGGCAGGTGATAGTGCCAACGCCTGGTACAAATTGGCCATTGCGGCTGCAATACGTTGAGGCGCTCACATCACGCTCGGTGGGACCGTCGCATTCCACCTTGTAATCGCCAGCAGCTCCTGGAGAGCAGGCTTCCACCACCTTCCAACTGTCGCCTCCCGGCGGTTCGACTTGGCAGCCGCTGGCAAAGGCTTCGCACACTGCTTTGTCAGTGGTCTTGAGTTCCACCTCACCCACCGCTGGGTTACGGTACCAGTAAAAGTAGCGCTTTTCCCGCGTTTGGCTTGCCACCGCCCGTGCCCAGGGGGTCTGGGTCTCCGTATTCCATGTGGTAACCCGCTTGTAGCGGTATTTAGTTTTATTGATGTAATTCCAGGTTACAAGCTGCTGGTACAGATGTTTGGTCTGTGTGTGCGTGCCCTGGCTATGCCAGTACTGTCTTTCGCTATTTGAAAACTCACCACCGTCAGAGGATCGCGCCTTGTGCGAGATGCGCATCGTCTGCGTGTTTGTTCGCTGCCACCAATGTAGATCTGCGGTATACCAGCTGCGCCGCATTACATCCTTTTTGATGATCTTCTTATAGGTCGTCTCAGTCTTAGTGCCGCCACCGGGCACGGTCACTCTCCAGCCGAGGGTGCACTCGTCCAGCCCGTAATTGACTTGTGCATCATGCTCCAACCGGTAACCACTGACCGAACCATCGTAAATAGGACGCGGAATCAAGCCCTCTGGCGGCGTCAGCCCCAAAGGCGGCCCATCTTGCTGACCGACCAGGGTTACACCATCGATCTGCACCGGGCCTCTGCCCTTGGTCTCTTGCCCAGTGTTCCAGTAGCCGTCGGTGGTGACGATGGTGTAGTGGCGCTGGCAGGCGGAGATGACGGGGTCGACAAAGGGCAGCATCGTGTCGTTGATGCTGTCGCTTTTGCCGGCGTAGTAGCGGCCCACGCGGGCCAGGGCCTCGCGCGTGGGCGAGGTGCCGCCCGTTTTGGCGCTCTGGATGGTCTGGAACCAGGTCTGCTTGTCAGTGCCCCAGAAATCCTTCACCGGCAGGAAGTGGCTGTGCGCGCCCGAGCCGGGCTTGGCCACCGTCATGAAGCCGATGCGGAAGTTGTCGTTCAGCGTGCCAAAGGCCAGGCTGACGGAGGACTTGGCCATGTTGATGCGCGTGCGGTAGTAGCTGTACCAGATGGCAAAGTTGCGCTCTTGTGCCGCCGTGATCCTCACGCGCGACCAGCGCCCCGTCACACGACCATTGGGCACCCCGCTGACAAACATGTTGACCAAGTCGCTGACTTGCACGCTGCCGTCATCGTCAAACAGTTTGGGCTCTGCGGGCCAGGTACAGGTTTCTTCGCGTTCCCAGCTGGGCACGGTGGGGAAGCGGCTGTCGCGAGGCGTCCAAACGAAGTGATAGGCACGCTGCGGTGGATCGACGTAGAGGTCACGGCTGCGCGTATTAGCGTCGTATGCCTGAAATGAGGTGGCGAGATTGACGACGCCCTGCGACTGGTCGTAGCCGTCCTTCCAAGCTGCGGAGAAAGTGGGCACGGGCATGTCGGTGGTGCCATCGGCCTGCTTGGGCAGCGGGTAGCTGGTATCGGGGTTGTAGTAAAGCGCGTTGCACAGCGCGCTTTTGTAGCCCACCGGGAAGTACTTGGTTTCACGCCGCTCCCAGCCATCGGGCATGTGGCTCCATTTCATCGAATCCGAGGTGTCGAGCAGCAGCATCACATTGGGCTTGGTCTGGTCGCCCAGAATGCCCAGCGGGATATCGGCAATATCGACCGCATCGCTGGATGTGGAGTCGGCGGCGGCGTTACTGGCAAACAAGCCAGCCACTATGGTGGCTGCAGCGAGCATGGCCCACAGGCTTGCGGCCCGGGGCCACCGCAGCGGGGGTTTGAATTTTTGAAGCATTTCCCTCTCCTTGGTTCTCGTCGTTGGCTGCTGCCCGGGAGTAAGGGGCATGCCAGGGGGCGCGCCTGCGCGCTGCCGTCATCAATACACGGTCATCTGCACATAGCTCACGGTGGCGCGCGGGCCCACTGCACGCGCGCTGATGCGGTACATGGGCCGGTCATTGCAGGGCACTACGCTGCCAGGGCTGTCGGATGGGCCGGGGCAGCCCGTGCCTTCGGGTGCCACGCACGATTGGCCTGCGGCATTCAGTGGGCCCGCTGCGCTGCACAGGCGATGAATCATGTAGCGCACTTCATTGCCCAAGCCGTCATCGGCGGTGGCTTGTTTGCCACTGGCATCCCATAGCAGCTCCTTGGCCGCGACCCTGGGATCGAAGCTGGCAAAGTAGCCTGCGCCGGCGTTGTCACCGTCCAGCGCCGCGCCGTTTTGCGACAGCTGATCGAGTTGTGCCAGCCCATGCTCCAGGCCCAGGTCGGCACCGGTAGTGGCTGTTTGTTTGAGTGCCAGGCTGCCCGCGATGGAAGAGCCCGTCGTGGTGGTACGCACCAGCGCCAGGCTGGTGAGCGTCATTACCAAAAGCACGACCAGTGCGACCAGCAGCACGACGCCGCGTGCGCTGTGTGGACGCGTGGCGGGAAATGGTTGGCGGTATCGGATCGTCATGGTGCTAGTTGCCCCCACAGGGTGTTGCGCAGCGGGATCACGCTTTCGTAGACGCGGTAGCGGTAGTGCTTCCAGCTCGCGCCAGGCGCATCGTCGTTGGTCCAGAACTGCTTGCTGCCATTGGCCCAGCGCGGTGGCTCTGCGGTAACCTCTTCACGCTCAAACTGCGAGCTGCGCACCAAGATGGCTATGCGCACGGCAAGCACTTTGTCCCAAGTCCAGCCGTCGCTGAAGGTGGCTGTCCATTCCTGCGCACTGTCAATCTGGCCGTCCCCGTCCAGGTCATAGCCATACTCCGCCTGAAAGCTGAGCACATCGTGTGCGACGGCAACACTGCTCTCGCTGGTCTCGTTCAATTGGTTGTAATAAACCAGCTCATTGCCCTGCAGGCTCCAGACGTGCAACTGCGGCTCAGGGCCCAGGTTGTAGAGCGCCCCTTCGCCCAGGCTGGTGGTGCCGCCATCGAGCATGTTGCGGCGGCTGCCGCCGTTAAAACGAGGGGTTGCGCTCGTTCCGGTATAGAAGTTGCTATAGCTTCCGGCACCCTGGCTCACGCGCTTGTCGGGATAGGGGACGCTGCCCGAATCCGATGCCACCGTGGAGCGGGCGCCAGCGGTGATTTCCATCAGCAGGCACTCTTGGGTATTGGTGTCTGAGGTACCCACGGCCACATCGCCGGCATGCAAGCCGGCATTGGATTTCTCCATGCTGAAGACGCCGTTGGCACTGGCTTCGTAGCGCGATCCTGTCACCATGTTCGCTGACGAGCCGGTGAGCACCCACAGCTGTGTACCGCCGGTGGCGGTGATGCGCACGGGCACCAGCGGGAACGTGAAAGCGCGGCCATTGGCATGCCCCTGCACATCGCAGCCAAAATGCCGAGGCTCCATGGTCGCAAAGCCCAGGCCTGCTGAGCGGATATCGCGCTCGATGCTAAACAGTGCCAATGCGCCAGCGCTTTGGGCATCGCTGGCAGACGAGACGGTGCGGCGCTGACTCTCCGACACGCCATACAGCTGGTAGATGGCGAGCATGCTGGCTAAGCCTATGGCCAGACCCACCAGGATTTCGACGATAGAAAAACCTGCTTGTGGCGGGCGCTGCGGAGTGCGCCCGCCTGCAAGCCGAATCTGCTTGAAGCATGGCCTATGCGCCATGTCCATGTAGGCGTGCCTAGTGCACATAGGCCTGAATCTGGTAGCTGCGCAGGGCCTCGTCATGCGGGGCCTGCCAGCACAGCGCCACGGTGACCTGATTGAGGTCGCCCGTGGTGTTGACGAGTATCTGCTGACCCGCCTGCGTAGCGCCGGGCAGACCATGCACGTTTGCTTCCGCGCCGCGGGCGGCCGACAGCAGCTGGGCCAGCTCGCTATTGCTGGTTGCACTGCCGCTGAAGCTGCATTGCTGTGCACTGCCGCTGGGCTGGTGCTGCAATGCCTGCAACGATGCGGCCAAGGTCTCAGGCGAACTGCGATCCACCTTGAGCGAGATGGCCTGCACAATCTGCGCGGCAAATATCCCTGCCTCGGTGCGGTACTGTGCCTGGCCTGACCAGGTCACGGAGCGGGCCGTCAGGCCGGCAATGCCCAGGATGCCAAGCACGATGATCATGATGGCGACCAACGATTCGATCAGCATCATGCCGCGCTGGCCCGGTCTGGATGTGCGCGCCGGGGCAGGCATGCGATGGGATGGACTCAGCATTTGCGGTTGTCCCCCTCTTCACCGATCGCCGGGTCGCACATGCGCACCTGGCCACCCTGCGAGATAACCACGCGCAGGCAGCGCTGGGTACCGCTGTCTGCCAGACATGTCGCATTGGTGGGCTTGAAGGTCACAGCGTTACCCGTGGGGGTTCGGCCCACGCTGTCAAAGGTGACGGTTTCCTGTTCTGCCTGGACGGTCAGGTTCGCTGCGCTTTCCACTGCCTTGCTGGCGATTTGCGTGTCACCAACGGTGACCTTCCATCCCAGGTTGCTGTCCGTCATGCCAAGGGCCACATAGGCGTTGCGGCGCAGCGCCTCGGCTCGCGCCAACTGGGCACCATCGTAGTAGGCCTGTGCGGCCGCGCGGATTCTGGAATCGACGATGTAGACGCTAGCCGACGGAATAACCAGCAGCAGCAAAAAGACCGTGATGGCCAGCCCGACCATCAGCTCGACCAAGGTAAAACCGCGAAGGGTGCGTTTTGTATGCATCAGCAGCGCCCTGCCTTGTTGGTCGACCAGCAATCGGTGCCTTTGGTCCAGCCCGAAGGGGTGTCAGTGGTACGGCGCTGGCCTTTTTCATCCAAGGTGAACACAAAGCCGGACATGCTACCCAGCCCTATAGCCGAAATGGTGAAGGTGGTGGCAGCCAGGTCGCAGTCGTATCTAAAGCGTGCGGTGGCGGCAGGCTCTGGCGCGATAGAGCCATCCACACAGGCACCGTCATATTTGCGCTTGTCCTGAAAATGCTGCTCCAGCTTGGCGCCCAAATCGGCCAGTGGCGTCAGCCCATCCGTAATCTGGCCACGCTTGATGTACTCGCTGTAACTGGGCAGGGCAATCGCCGACAGAATCGCCACAATGGCGACCACAATCATGACCTCGATCAGCGTGAAGCCGCGCCGCGCGGGCGCGATTGCCAGACGCACGGCACGGCGGCTTGCAGGTTGAGCCGGCAGCCATTGGCCTGCTGCTTGAAACACCATGATGACAACCTCCCTCACCCGCTTGCGCGTGGCGCTGCGATCCTCTAGTCCATTGGATGAAGAGATCGCATTGAGGCATGGAGATAAGCAGCCACCGACCCAATCATCAATAGAATTTATTGATATTTAGAAATTCATATTATTTCTAACAAGGTCGCATCATAGGGGATGCCCGGTAGTTTCTTACCAATAACTTACGTCAATAGATATACCAATATTCAATAACTACCCTGAAGATCAGCGCAAAGTCGCGGGGGCAGCGACTCGGCGCTTGGCCACACCGACATCTGCAAGCAAGGAAGTTTTGATAGCAGCGCAGGCAACAAATCATCAGACGCTGGCGTTAACCGCGGGAGGGGGCCGCGCCCAGCCCGTAGCCCGGCTTTGCGTGGCGTCGCGCCGCAATGTTGATACATTCAATTTCATGTATCTGCTCACAAAATCCAAAATGCCGTTGCAAATGTGCATCTTGAGAAAGATCAAGCTTACAGATGCGCTGCGGTGGAAGACCACGAGGACAGCCCCCGACCACAGCGGCAGTGCAAAGGACCGCCGGTGCAAAGCGAGCAGGTAACGCAGCCGGTCGGCTTTGGCGCAGCCGCTGAGAAGCGGGGTGCAGCATCCACGCTGCCTGCGTTGGCGCAGGGGCAGGCAGCGTGCTCTACAACCAGCGTTGGTCAGCCCGCTTGCAAGGCCTTGAGCAAGGTGGCAGCGTTGGTCTCGACCATGTCCACATAGGTGGCAGCCGGGCCACCTGCAGGCGACAGCGCATCGGAGTAGAGGCGGCCACCGATGACAGCACCCGTCTCGCGCGACAGCTGCTCGAGCAGGCGCGGGTCGGAGATGTTCTCCAGGAAAATGGCGCCGATGCGCTCTTCGCGCACCTGCTTGACCAGCGCCGCCATGTCGCGGGCCGAGGGCTCGGATTCGGTCGACAGGCCGCGCACCGGCACAAAGCGCAAGCCATAGGCCTGGGCAAAGTAGCCAAAGGCATCGTGGGTGCTGACGACGGTGCGCCGCGCTGCGGGCACGGCGGCAAAGCGCTGGCGCAGGCTGGCATCCAGCGCAGTCAGGCGGGCAATGTACTGGGTGGCCTGCTGGTCGTAGCGGGCTGCGTTGGCCGGGTCTGCCGTGGCCAGGCCTTTGGCGATATTGCGCACATAGACGATGGTGTTTTTCACGTCCTGCCAGGCATGGGGGTCGTTGGGGCCATGGTGGTGGCCGTGCCCATGGGCGTGATCGTGGTCATGCCCCGCCTTGTCAGCGCCATGGTCATGCCCGTGGTCCTGTTTGTGATCGTGTCCTTGGCCCTTGGGCAAGGCACGTACCGCAATGCCCTGCGATGCGATGATCTCCTGGCCTTGGAAGCCTGCGGCCTTTTTGAGGCGCGGCAACCAGCCTTCAAAATCCAGGCCATTGGCCACCAGCACTTTGGCCTGCTGCAGCTGGCGCGCCTGCTGCGGTGTGGGCTCAAACACATGGGCATCGCCATCAGGGCCGACGAGCGCAGAGACGGTCACCAAGTCACCGCCCACCTGACGCGTCAGATCCTGCAAGATGGAAAAGCTGGCCACGACGGGCAGCGGCTGGCCCGCAGCCCAGACGGCGCTGGCCGGCAGGGCGCTGGTCAGCGCCAGCCCCAGCATCGCGCGGCGGTTCAGGTAAAAGTTGCTCATTCGGATACTCCCATTGGTTCAGACACAAAATCGTTGCCCGGCCTTTGGCGCTGCGCGCGCACGCTGCCCAGCCGGCCCAGGCACAAGGACAACAGGTACAGGCCACCAAGGCTCAAGGTGATGGCGGCCGATGCCGCAATGCCCGCGTGGTAGGACAGCAGCAGGCCCAGCACGCTGCCAGCCATCGCGATACCGGTGGACAGCGCCATCTGCAGGCCCACACCGCGCAGCCAGAACCGCGCACTGGCGGCGGGCAGCACCACCAGGGCCACCGCCATCAAGGTACCCAGCGAATGGAAGCCCCCCACCAGGTTGAGCACGAGCAAGAGCATGAACAGCGCATGGCTGATGCTACCCATGCGTCCCTGCAGGCGCAAAAAGCCGGGGTCCAGGCATTCCATCAGCAAGGGCCGGTACATCAGCGCCAGGCCCAGCATCGACAGGGTGGCGATGGTGGCGGTCAGGTACAGGGTGGGATCGTCCAGCGCCAGCACCGAGCCGAACAGCACATGCAGCAGATCCACATTGGAGCCGCGCAGCGAGACCAGCAACACGCCCAGCGCCAGCGAGATCAGGTAGAAGCCGGCAAAGCTTGCGTCCTCGCGCAAGGCGGTGTAACGGGTCACCACACCTGAGAGCATGGCCACGACCAGGCCCGCGGCCAGGCCGCCAATCGTCATCGCCGGCAAGGACAGGCCAAACAGCAAATAGCCCAGGGCCGCGCCCGGCAAGATGGCATGTGACATCGCGTCGCCCACCAGGCTCATGCGGCGCAGCAGCAAGATGGTGCCCAAGGGCGCAGCGCCTGCACTCAAGGCCAGGCAGCCGGCCAGCGCGCGGCGCATGAAGGCATAGTCCACAAAGGGCTGCCACAACAGCTCGGCCATCATGCCCGCCTCCTGGCGGCAGCGCGCGCTGCCAGGCCCGGCAACACATCGCCGGTGTCGCCCCAGGCCAGCTGCGTCCCCGCCAGTGCCAATGCCTGCGGGAAATACCGCTGCACCATCTCGCGGTCATGCAGCACCGCCAGCACCGTTCTGCCCCGCGCATGCCACTGCTGCAACAGCTGCAGCAGCACATCGACGGAGGGCTCATCAACGCCGGTAAATGGCTCGTCCAGCAAGATCACCGGCGGGTTCTGTACCCAGAGCCGGGCAAAGCGCATGCGCTGAAACTGCCCGCCCGAGAGCTCGGCAATCCAGCGCGGCTGCCAGCCCTGCAGACCTACCGTTGCCAGCGCTGCACCGATCTGCGCACGCTGCGCATCACTGACTACCCCCAGCGCGCCGGTTTGCGCCCACAGGCCCAGGCTGACGAAGTCTTCCACGCTGATGGGGAAGTCACGCTCCACCTCGCAGGCCTGCGCCAGATAGCCCAGTGCCGCACGCGAATAGCGGCAGCGCAGCGACCCTTGCATCGGCGCAAGCTGCCCCAGCAAGCCCTTGAGCAGGGTCGATTTACCGCCCCCGTTGGGGCCGACGATGGCCGTCATCGATCCGGCCGCAAACTGCCCGCTGACACCGCGCAGTGCCAGCCTGCCGCCATAGCCTAGGCCCAGGTTGGAGAGTTCAAAGTCCACGCTGCAGCCCGGCACTGGCAAAGGGGGAACGGACTGCATCACGGCTGTTGTACCGCCCATGCCACCACGCCCCATAGCAGCGCGCTCAGGCCCAGTGCCAGCAGGCAACGCGCCAGCGCCGAGGCCTGCAAGGCGCTGCGGCGCCTGGTTGTGTGTATTGATCCCATAGCTCGCCCATTCGCAGGTGCCGCGCACCCAGATTACGCTGGGCGGCACCGGCTAAACACCTGGCACATTTCAAAAATGTGATGTTATAACATCAAAACACGAGACTGACGAAAAAGCGCGGCTCTGCCTGACCACGGCGGCCAAGCGGTGCGGGAAGAAACGCGGTACAGGAACGGGAGAGAAACAGCGATCCGGCGCGCTAGGCAGCGGGCGCAGCAGCGCAGCGGCTGCAGGTGCCATGCATCTCGACATGGGTGCTGCTGGGCCGGAAGCCGTTGGCCTTGGACCAGGTCTTGAGGCGCCGCTCCACCGCAGGCTCCAGGAACTCATCGACCTGGCCGCAGCTATCGCAGATGGCGAACACCACGAGGCCATGGTCATGGCCTTCGGCATGGGTATGTGCGCAGACCACAAAAGAGTTGAGGCTTTCCACCCGGTGCACCAGGCCGTATTCGATCAGCTTGTCCAGTGCGCGGTAGACCTGCTGGGGCGCACGCAGGCCCTCGTCACGCAGCTGGTCCAGCAAGGCATAGGCACTGGCTGGATTGGCCTCACGCGCTAGCGCTTGCAGCACCAGCGCTTGGTGCTTGGTCAACTCGGGCGGGGGCGTTTTGGCGGCTGTGGACATGGTGACAACAAAGGCAGAGGCCCGAGTTTAGCCGCTCTGCTGTGCGGACGCTGCCAGCGGGGGCTCCGCAGCTGCGCGCTCCTGCTCTTGGGCGGCTTGCAGCAACCAGCGCTGCACCGCCTGCCAATGCGCATCGCCGTACAGGCGCCTGAAGCGCTGCGTCTCCTCCAACTCCGCATTGCGCCAGACCGCCAGCCGCTGCGCGATGAAGTCGGCGCTCAAGGGGATGCCGCATTCGACGGTGATGCAGTGTCGCCACTGCGCGTAGGTTCGGGGAATCATCGCTGTCCTTTCCACATCTCAACAGCTGCCAACCCCGGTTCCCAGTGAACGCTTGAGAAAAATCAGCTTGGATGTGTTATGTTATAACATATCGAATCGTCAACACAGGTACCACCCAGCGCTGACCTGGGCATGCAGCCAGCCGCCCGAGCCAGCGCCAACCCCGCATTCCACGATGACTTCCACCACCCTCTCCTACCCACTGGCAACGACACGCCCAGCCAAACTCCCCGTCACCGTGCTCTCGGGATTCCTGGGTGCCGGTAAAACCACCCTCCTCAATCACATCCTGAACAACCGCGAAGGCCGGCGCGTGGCGGTCATCGTCAATGACATGTCCGAGGTCAATATCGATGCCGCCCTGGTGCGCCAGGGCGGGGCTGAGCTGTCGCGCACCGACGAGAAGCTGGTGGAGATGAGCAATGGCTGCATCTGCTGCACCCTGCGCGAGGACCTGCTGCTGGAAGTCAGCCGCCTGGCCAGCGAAGGCCGCTTTGATCAGCTGGTGATCGAATCCACCGGCATCTCCGAGCCCCTACCCGTCGCCGAGACCTTTACCTTTGCCGGCGAGGACGGCCGCAGCCTGGGCGATGTGGCGCAGTTGGACACCATGGTCGCCGTGGTCGATGCCTTCAACTTTCTGCGCGACTACAGCTCGCGCGACCATCTGCGGGCACGCGGCCAATCGCTGGGGGAGGAGGACCAGCGCACCGTGGTCGACCTGCTGGTCGAGCAGATCGAGTTCTGCGATGTGATCGTGCTCAACAAGGCCGACCTGGTGTCTGACGCAGAGCGCGCGCAGCTGATGGGCATCTTGCGGGGCCTGAACCGCCGCGCCCGCATTGAACTGGCCGTGTTTGGCCAGGTGCCGCTGCACAAGGTGCTGCAAACGGGCCTGTTCGATTTTGAGCAGGCGTCCCAGGCCCCCGGCTGGCTGCAGGAGCTGCGCGGCAGCCACCAGTCCGAGACGGAGGCCTATGGCATTGGCAGCTTTGTCTACCGCGCCCGCCGCCCCTTCCACCCTCAGCGCTTTTTTGCGCTGATCAACCAGGAATGGCCGGGGGTGGTGCGCTCCAAAGGCTTTTTCTGGCTGGCCAGCCACCCGACGTTGGCCGGCCAGTGGTCACAAGCCGGTGCGGTGGCGCGCCACAGCGCCGCCGGCTACTGGTGGGCCGCCGTGCCCGAAGAGCGCTGGCCGCAGGACGCAGAGGCGCTGGCCTTGATACGCCAAGCCTGGGACGACCGCGTAGGCGATGCCCGCCAGGAGCTGGTATTGATCGGCATGGACATGGACGAGCGGGCGCTGCGCGCGCAGCTGGACAGCTGCCTGCTGAGTGATGCAGAGATGGCGCAGGGGCCCGCGGTGTGGACGGGGTGGCGGCATTCGTTTGTGGATTGGCCCGACAGCAAGATCTAACAGGCACCCACAAGCGCGAAGACCCATGCAGCCTTACAGCGCCTTGTAAACCGCCAGGGTCTCCGCTGCGCAGCGCTGCCAGGAGTAGTTGGCCGCCCGCTCCAAGCCCTTGGCACTGGCATCGCGCAGCCATGCCTCGTCTCCAAGATGGCGTTGCAGACCGCGCAGAATGTCGTCCACGTCCAGCGGGTTGACCAGCGCCGCTGCGCCGCCCGCCACCTCGGGCATACAGGAGGCGTCCGAGGTCAGCACCGGCGTGCCGCTGGCCATGGCCTCCACGATCGGCAGGCCAAAGCCTTCATAGAGCGAAGGGTAGGCGAACAGGCGCGCGCCCGCATAGAGCATGGGCAGGTCGGCCTGGTCGACATAGGACAGGTAGTGCAGCCAGCCCTCGTTGGCCGCCTGCTCCATGCGGCGGTGTATGTCTTCGGATTTCCAGCCCTTGCCGCCTGCCAGCACCAGCGGGCAAGCCTTGCGCAAGGCTGGGTCCAGCTGCGCGTAGGCCTGCAGCAAGCGGCCGATATTCTTGCGTGGCTCGATGGTGCCCACATACAGCGCGTAGCTGCGCGGCTGCAGGCCATGCTTGGCCAGCACAGGGGCCAGTTCGGCATCGCTGCGCGGATGGTAGGCGGCATCCATGCCCAGGCCAATGGCTGTGACCTTGTCCGCCGACCAGCCAAAGTGCTGGATGAATTCCTGGCGCACCGTTTCCGTATCGGTGATCACATGCTCGGTGTGCTTGAGGCTGCTGCCAAAGGCCATGTTCATGAATTCCACCCGCGCCTGCGGGTGAAACTCGGGGTAGAACACATGCGAGAGGTCATGCACGGTATTGACCGTGCGGCCCGGGAAAGGCGGAACCAGGTAATTGGGCGAGTGAAAAATGGCCTGCCCTTCCCCGCGTACTCGCCAACGCGAAATGGCAGGCATCAGCGATTGGTACACCCGCACTGCTGCGCGGTTGGCCGATAAGGTGCTACGCAGACGCGTGAACAAGGTGGGCGCAGTGTTGGGGGTGGTTTGCACACCAGGCGCCGGGACGGTGGGACTTGGACTCTGTCCACCGAGCGCCGCCAACGGATCTGCCACCCAATGGCCATGTGAGAAGTAGCGCAAACGGTCTACATCAGGGTGCTGGCGCAGCTGGCTGGCCAGCTCATAGCTGTAGCGCCCAATGCCGGTCAACGGCGCATGGAGCGCATCAGCGCCCAAGATGATGTCTAAACCCATAACGATCCTTCAAGCCTGCAGCATCCAGCGCAGGGTGTCTTCCAGTTGGTAGCTGCGCCACTCACCGATGGCCTGCTCCAGCGCTGTGGTGTCGGCGCGCAGGATGCGCACCTCGTTGGCACGTACAAAGGCCGGATTCACCCGTACCTCCATGGTGTGACCGCTGATCTGCTGCACCTGCGCCAACACATCGCGCAGCGACCAGGTGCGGCCCGAGCCGACATTGAACACCCCGCCCACTGCCGTGCCCTGCGCCGCGCTATCCAGCAACCGAACATAGGCAGCGGCCACATCGCGCACATCAGAAAAATCGCGGTCCACATCCAGGTTGCCCAGCTCGATCACGTCGGCCTTGCGCAGCGCATGGTCCACGATCTTGGGGATCAGAAACTGCGGCGACTGGCCGAGGCCCGTGTAGTTGAACGGCCGCACCAGCACCACCGGCAGCTGTGGCAGCCACAGCCGCGCCATGTATTCCATCGCGAGCTTGCTCACGGCGTAGTCATTGGCAGGGTTGGCGGTAGTGCTCTCAGGCAAGGCGCCTTCATGGCTGTTGCCATAGATATTGGCACTGCTGGCCAGCAACACGCACTGCGGCTTGACGGGCAAGGTACTCAGGGCCTGCAGCAGGTGGCGCGTCCCCACCACATTGACGCGGTAGAAATCATCCGCCGAGCCGTGGCCTACAAAAGCAATTGCCGCCAAATGCACCACTGCCTGCGGCATGATCTGGTGAATGGCGCTTTGCAGCGCTGCTTCATCCAGTAAATCCGCCTGCAAGCACTGCGCTGCTGGAACCAGCCCAGCGTCATTGGGGACGGACTGATCCAGCGACCAGACATCCCAGCCAGCAGCGCGCAGCAAGGGCACCAGATGCTGACCGGTAAAACCTTGCGCACCTGTCAGCAGCACCCGTTTTTGCGCAGCTGCGCCCACGGCATTGGCAGCGATGTTCATCAGAACGAGAACCCGGCTTGGTTGCGGCGCAAATCGGCCTCGACCATCATCTGGCAGAGCTGCTCCAGGGAGGTATGCGGCTCCCAGCCCAGCTTGGACTTGGCCTTGGCGGGGTCGCCAATCAGCAGTTCCACCTCAGCTGGCCGGTAGAACTTGGGATTGACGCGCATCACCGTCTTGCCGGTGGCAGTGTCAATGGCGGTCTCATCCTCTGCCTTGCCTTCGAAATCCACATCCATGCCAGCGCCCTTGAAGGCCATGCGCACAAAGTCGCGCACGGTCTCGGTGCGGTTGGTGGCCAACACAAAGGTGTCGGGCTCATCGGCCTGCAGCATGCGCCACATGCCTTCCACATATTCCTTGGCAAAACCCCAATCGCGCCGGACATCAATATTGCCCAGCTCCATCACACCCTGCTTGCCCAACTTGATCTTGGCAACGCTGTCGGTGATCTTGCGCGTGACGAACTCGCGACCGCGCAATGGGCTTTCGTGGTTGAACAGAATGCCGCTGGCGCCAAAGATCCCGTAGCTCTCGCGGTAGTTCACCGTCATCCAGTGTGCATACAGCTTGGCGACGCCATAGGGGCTGCGCGGGTAGAAGGGCGTGTCTTCCTTCTGCGGCACCGCTTGCACCTTGCCAAACATCTCAGAGGTGCTCGCTTGGTAGAAGCGCACCTTGGGATTGACAATGCGAATCGCTTCCAGCAGGTTCACGGCCCCCAGACCGGTGATTTCTGCCGTGGTCACTGGTTGCTCGAACGACACACCGACAAAGCTCTGTGCCGCCAGGTTGTACACCTCGGTGGCTTCTGTGGTCTGCAGCAGGCGGATGCTGGACGACAGATCCGTCAAGTCGTACTCGACGAGATGCAGGTTCGGATGGTTCTGGATACCCAGCTCTTCAATGCGCCAGAAATTGACCGAGCTGGTGCGGCGGAAGGTCGCATAAACGGTATATCCCTTATTCAAAAGCAATTCAGCCAGATAAGCTCCGTCTTGACCTGTGATTCCTGTGATAATGGCTTTTTTTTGGTTCCCGTTAGACATTATTCAAACCTCACTTGCTTAACCGCGAATGAAATAATACGCTCGTCTCCATTGATACCGATGGCTTTAGGACTAGTAGGGTCTTTATAAGAAAACGTAATTCCTACTAACCTATCACGAGCGATTGCGGCTTTTTCAAACGGCGTAAGCTGCAGCGTAAATGCAGGACTATGGCCATCTAGCGCAATATCTCGAGCAGCAGCACCATTGACGCTTAGTTGAAATTGCAATACTGGACGAACAGCCGAGACTAACGGTGTTCCTGTGATTTCAATGGCATTGAAATCTGCAGAACCTAGAGGAAACTCCAGCAGCGACCGTCCCCCGCTCGACCATACGCCGCCTTCCCCAATCTCTCGGTCCCAGCCGTCGAACAAAGTTCTTATTCCTTCGGATTTCAAACTAGTCATCTGATATTCTGCTCCGCGCACTACAGGCTTTACAAAACTATCAGCACTGATTTCATGGGTCACAGGAAGTCCGTCTCGCTTCCAACCAGGGGCAATGACAACATAATCATCCACTGCACCTATGAAATCCTCATTAGGTTTAATACTTTTCAAGACCCGAGGAAGAATTTGGTTAGAAACAATATACAAAGTATCCTTGTGATAGCTTCCACTATCAATCATTTCAAGATTTGAATTATTGAGTTCATTCAACCTATCATAATTAACACGAGCCAGATATATTGAATCTGTTTTCATATGATAAGAATTGGCATAGGCGCCAAAAACCGACCACTCCGGTGTAACGTTACCAGCAGGCAAACGCCGGACAGCTTGATAGCGGCGCCCAGCAGTTTCCCAAAAGGAATCCTTCAATCCTAAATTCCAACCGCTAGACTGCGCACTAGCCACTTGCGCTTTCACAGGCAGCCAGCCGGCGCTGGTATCAAAAATCTGGAGTAATGCCGCAATCGAAAAAATGGCGATGCCAGATTTCCTGCTGTAACGAGCACCAACGACGAAACACACGACAAACAATAAGAAATACAAGGCAGGCCACACCAGCCGCCCTGCAGCACGAAACACAGAGGTGAATTTCGACAAAAATTCCGGTAGCGGAATTACAAAGGAATAGGAAGAAAAGCCAATATTATTGGTTATGGCATAAATGGTTAGAAGCAGAAGAACAGCTACTAAAAATCGATTTCCCGGCAGTTCACGCCATTTCAAGCCACCAAAAGCGACAGAAAAACCTGCAGCCAATATCAGAAAAATATATCCAAGACCAAGGTACGCAAAGCCTTCACCATCACCTGGACCGCCTGGAAAGTCTTTGATGAGGCGCGACCAGCCATTGGGGTCAATAGGTGATATCAGATTGAATCGATATAAGCCGTAAGGGTTTCCTGCCGCACTGACGCCCCCACCAACGCTAAAATATCCCACCTGCCAGCAGAAAAATACGGCGGTACCCAAGACAAAGATGGACTCGAGAAAAAGCTTTTTACGTGGGGTACTGTTCTGAAATCCTCTGCGCAACAGGTCGGAGAACCACAATGCTAGCAGCATCAACAAAATATAGGCATTGATACAAGCTGCACAAGCAATGATGATCAACCAGAATGCTTGGAATCGCTCATGCTTACGAATACATATAAGCAAAGCAGCCAAAATAAGAAAATGTGCCATCAACGGAAGATGGCCCAATGCCCGGCTTAAGAATGGCAGCTGAAATAGAAACAGCACCGTCACACAGCCTCGGATCCAAAAGACATTGGTAACAAGTGATGCCAATCTCCAGCCCAGTACCCCCTGCAGCAAAAAACATCCCAGCAGCCATATTCCATGGTATTGGAATATGGTTGGTAGAACTGCATCGAACGCCTTTAAAGGAATGGCAAGCAACGGAATAGTATCCGTCATGAAAATACTACCCGCAATATCCATTCCATAATAGGGATTGGCACTGATTGGATACTGCCAAGGTGATCTTCTAAAGAAATCCCAACCTAAAAAATAAGTACGTGTGTCCTCATGAATGCCTAGCCAACCAATATTGGCAGGATCAACAATATTAACAGGGATAACCAATAAAAAGGCGACCAGACCTAAAATGAGCCCGGTCAGCCACCCTCCATGCTGGCGAAATAAATTTTTTATCATTTCACCTTCCAGCCGAACACTATACCCTTGATCATCTTCAAACCTAGCTTCAAAGCTACCAGATTATCGATATTACCGCCTTTGCTCTCTCCGATGCGTTTATGGAAAGTTATCGGCACTTCAATCAATCGCAAATCATCTGTTAAAGCGTTATCAATGAAGTATGGATTGAATTCAAGATTTACCTTTGGATCAAGCTTAGGCAACAGCTCAGCAAGCGCAGTGGTCCGACACAGTTTATAAGTCGTACCCACATCGGTCAACGTCGCTTTTCCAAGGTGCTTGATTTCCAGAAGTTTGCCGACAAACAGGTTTCCGTAGAACATAAAGGTACTCAACTGGGTATCTTTTGCTCTCAGCTGCTCAACAGTCCGGGTTCCCACAACGATGTCTGCGTGGGGCATATATGCGAGCAACTTATCTATGTCGTATGCGCGGAAAGTCATATCACCCTCGCACAGCACGACCAACTCTGTATCTTGAAATTTTGCGCCTTCGCTCAAGGCGCGATAGACGCACGCACCATACCCCTGCAATGTTTCATTGTAGGCAATAGCACCTGCATCGATAGCCGCTCCAAGCGTATTATCTTTGCTATTGTTACTAATAACAATGACTCTAGCAGTCAGTGGATGTGACAAAAAATCTTTGACAGCTTCCCCGATGCTCAATTCATCATTGTAGGCCGTCAATACGACGGTCACCTTATGATTATTGATTGGATCATTTTTAATATAATCATTTACCCGCTTTTTAGGATAAAGTACAAATAAATCCACCAAGATCAACACGAGACCCAGGAGTATGGGAAAGCCAGAATACCACACCAGACTTTCATTGAACAAATGAAGCCCGACATTATCCGGAAATATCAATCGCCGAGGAATGGCGAGCAGCACCCCACCCGCATACATGACAAGGCCTATAATAATAAGCACCACGCCGTAAAGCGCAAGTTTTTCGCGCTTCATTTTTACACCTTTCGGAATACGCCGAGCATTTGCTTAGCCATCGGTCGTAACGGAAAATCCAAATACAATTTGGTCAGCATATATGTTTTCGGCAGTCGAGACTTCAACGAAAACGGCACGAATTTCTTTTCCATGGCATTGGTTTTAAAACCATTGGCCGAGAAGAAGTCTTGCAAGGACTGGTGGCTGAATACTTTTTTATGCGTATAGTCATCGAAATACTCCCGATACGCATAGTAATAGTTAGGCTGCATAGTAATCATCAGCCCACCCACCTTGAGAACACGATGGAACTCTTTCGCCGCCCGTTCAAGCTCATTGTCATCAAGGTGTTCCAGCAGATTACTGCTAAAAATAAGATCAAGTGAGCCGCTCTCAACAGCCTCAAGTTTATCTGCCGTGCTGTTGATGAATTTAATACCAGGGGCAAGATAATTAGCAGCATCTGGATTCAGGTCAACTGCAAATTTATTGGGACACTTCAGGTTGTTAATAAAATCGCCATATCCACATCCCAAATCCAAAGCAGCATTTGGCTCCTTCAAGTATTTCTTACTGATGTAGTCGACAATAGCACACCACACTTTAGTCCGACCTGGATCAGGCGTGTACCGGGTTTCATAGTAATTGCTCACGATTTACTTTCAGTAGTTTTATCAGGTACGGGCCACAAGAACGATGCCAACCAAGATCACGGCAATTCCGACCCAACGGGCCAGAGGCACAGCTTCATTGAGCATTGGCATGGCCAACAAGGGTGTCGTTACATAGACCAATGCGAACAGGGGTTGCAGGAATGTGATATCTACACGCTTCAGCATATAGATCCAAATGACAACAGGGATAAAGTAGCAAAATGCTCCGAAATACAAACGCCACTGCATCAAGGCTTGCATGATTGCCGTGGCGGCACTGCCACTGTGGTCAACATGTATAGCGCCGAGTTTTAAAAAAATGCCACCTAGTGAACTTAAAAAGACCCCTACGACGAGCAGCGCCCAATCAAGTAAACGCATATACCACCTCTATTTAAAATTGTTTGTATTTATCTACTAAAAATTTACCTGCTTTTGCAGAACCGTTTATATTAAGGTGATGAAAATCCCTATAGAAAATTTCACCTTCTCCCGTCATGTGACATACCTTACCATCGCAAAATGCGCCGCTGAGGTCAACCACAGTTGCACCATGGCGAGCTGCTATACTCTGAATAAACCCCTTATAGGAGTTTAGTTCAGCTTGATAAGGTGCGGCAGGCATGGAGCAGTCACCTTGTGCCCAATTTATCCAGCGATCACCTTTACAAACACTGGGTTCGAATGGAAAACTTGGTGTATCCAGTGCAATAACTACTTTTTTATTATTTTTGATAAGAAAATCAACAGTTGCATCAAGTTCTTTTTCGAAATCAACGCCTGGCTTGAGTAAGTCTATTCGTCCGCGCCAACGCGCAGAGATGATCACAGTAGATGCACTTTTCAAACCTGCCGCATACTCTATAAGGTATTTTGCCTCAGGATTTGAAAGAAAAGGCATCTCTCCCTTTGTCAAGAAGGTCACATTTTTATTATCCAATGCACTTGCTACGCCAATGAATAGATGTTCTGCATGACTATCCCCGAGCAAGACTACATCAATGTCCGGACCGGGCTTTGATTGTGCGCATCGAACAAAGCTCTCCCATCTGTCTGCCTTCTTCTCGATTTGTGGGTCAGTGCAGGGGAAGTAGTCGTTGGCAACATACTCATGGAATTTCGTATGACCAAGGTCTCCTCTGAAATTCTGCAAATTGGCATATTTTCTCGATGCAACGCCGTCATTTCGGTAGATAACATATCCTGCAGTACCAACCAGAATGACAGCGACCAAAAGAATAATCGATTTGCTCTTGCTCTCTATACTCCGTAGTGGTTTCTCTATACAACGATAGGTGAGAAAAGCCAGCACAAATGAAATCAATAGCAATACTGTTTGCCACAAATAACTAGGTTGTAGGCCACCGACTACCTTTGGAAACACCAATAATGGCCAGTGCCATAGATACAGAGGATAGCTGATTAAACCTATGAATACAACTGGCTTACTAGAAAGCAGTTTTCCATTTATCCAAGACTGAGGTCCTGCGGCAATAAGCATCACAGTTCCGAACACTGGAAATATGGTTTTCCATCCGGGGAAGTTGTTTTTCTCAATTACCAGAAATCCAACCACCAGTAGGCAAAGACCTAAAAAGGCAAAAATATTCGATCTTTGCACACTTGGCATTTGATTGCGGCTGTACGTGTACCATGCAAGCAAGGCGCCGCATAGCAACTCCCATGCCCGCGCAGCAGGATTGTAGAAAGCCGCACTCAGGTCAACCTTAGCCAAGCTAATGCAATAAGCGAATGAGACAATCGCAATGATTAAAATAACAGGAAAAATATATTTCTTATTAACTTTAAAAATAAGCAACAGGAGAGGCGGCCACAACAAGTAAAATTGTTCTTCGATAGCCAAACTCCATAAATGGAGCAAGGGCTTAGTCTCAGACGCGTTATCGAAGTAATTAATTTCGCTCCAAAGTATGAAGTTTGATAAAAATGCGGAGCCGCTCGCAACATGCTTGCCCAGTTGCGCATATTCATGCTGGAGCAACCCAAACCAACCAACGCACATCGAAAAAATCAGCACCGCCAAAAGTGCTGGAAATATTCTATTGATACGCCGTTGATAAAAATCAATAAACGAAAAACTGCCTTGACCTATGCTTTTATACAGAATTCCTGATATTAAATATCCAGATATGACAAAAAATACATCAACGCCAATGAATCCCGAATGCAAAATTCCAGGAAATGCATGAAATATTAATACTGAGACGATCGCGATTGCTCGCAAACCATCTATATCAGCTCGGTAATAATTTTTATTCAAGCTAGAACTCTATCTTTATTGGAATAATTATGTAGCCGCAAGATCTGTCTATCAGGACAGATTTATCGCTTCAAAGAGATTTTCTGAGCTTTGCTTCCAAGTCAGCCATGGCATATTCTTGGATTGTGGTGCCAGACCCTTTGAATTCAGTTCGAGCCATGTCAGCAGTGCTTGCTTCAACGCATCGGTTTGCTTCCCATCGAAATAATGTGCATGCTCACCCGCTACTTCGCGGAACACTGGTATATCTCTGGCAACTATAGGCAGCTGTCGCTGAGCGGCTTCAATCAGTGGTAGTCCGAATCCTTCGCCAAAGGATGCAGCAATAAGGCAGTCTGCGCGTTTATACACCTCATCCAGGAATTCATCGCTGATGCCTTCCAACCAAAACAGCCTTTTGCCTCGCTGAGGGTGCTCCTGCAAACGCTTGGCAAGAACGTCCACATCCCAACCTTGCTTGCCAACTATCACTAAATTTATATCGTGGCCCACTCTCCACAGTTCTTCAACGGCATCCAGACCCTGCTCATGGCCTTTACGCGGCTCAAGGGTTCCCACCATGAGAAAAGTGATCCTTGCAGACAACTGCGTAAGCGTGGTGCTGGAATTTGCAGGTCTGCCTGTAGATGGGACAGAGCTTTGTATGTCTGCCCCCAAATGGAAGTGTCTGACCCGAGGGGTCGCAGCAGACGCGGATGTCTGAAGCCAAGCTTTCAACGAACCTGCAGTGGCTTGTGACACGCAGACTATTCCATCACCACGAGCTGCTACGCGCAGCCATTGGGCATGGTTCGCGGCGGCGCCGTCTGGGAAGTACTGCGGCATGGTAATCGGCAACAGGTCATGAACCAAGAAATGTATGGCCACGCCGTTATCACGCATCCGCTGGTAAAACGGCGCTTGGAACACCTGCACTTGTGGCTGCATGTCCAGTGCGATGAAGATATCTCCAACGCCATAGTCGATCACCGCATCCTGTGCATCTTGCAGCTGGCCTCTGAACTGCTGGACGAAGCGATCCGCGTAGCAGTACCCCAGCTTCTTATCCGTTGCATAAACAGCGCGCACCTCATAGCCTGCAGGCGGATTGCTGAGCCATTCATGAAGGATGCTGCGCACCACCCGCTGGATGCCCGTTCTGGCATCTTTGACGATCAACTCTGAAACATCCACCAGTAACTGCGGCTGCGCATTTTGCTGGTTGCTCGCCACTGCTTGCGACAGCGCAAACAGGTCAACGCTCGCATCAGGCTGCGCGAGCAGCTGTGCCACGGCTGGTAACAGTTGTGAGGAGGTCGAATTACCTGCGCTACTTACCGGTGAAGACCCAGCCAGACTTTCAAAGGCCGTCCATGCCGTTTTGGCCGATTTGTCCCAGGAAAAGCTCGCTGCCTGGGTCAAAGCGTGGGTTTTCAGTGCCTGGTAAAAGTCAGTGTCAGTCAGCGCTGCTGCCATCTTTTGCGCAATTGCCTCAGGCTGGTGCGGATCAAACATCGCGCGTTCCCAACCAATCACTTCCGGCACGCTGGTGGTGTTGGCTCCCAGCGTCGGCGCGCCGCAGGCCATCGCCTCCAATGCCGGCAGCCCAAAGCCTTCGTGCCATGAGGGGAAGACATACAGCGCACATTGGTTGTATAGCTGCACCAGGTCATCGTCACTGAGGCGACCGGTAATGACGACCTCGTCTGAGCCCAGATTGCAGGCCTGAATATGTGCTTCGAGCTGCTGACGATGTTCATCTGGAAGACCGCCGCCAAGCACCAACTGGTAAGCGCTGCGGAGTTCCTTTGGCAGCAACGCGAACGCTTCAATCAGACCACGGTGGTTTTTGCGCTCGTCGGTTGCGCCTGTGTACAGAATGTATTTTTTTTCAATCTTCAACCGCTTTTCCAAGCTTTGCGTTTGGGCCTTGGAGTAACTCACAGGGCGAAAAACATCGTCCACAGAAGAAGAAATATTGACGGCTCGCTCGCTAGGAATGGCGAAGTGCTGGACAGCTTCATCTCGCGCCGATGCTGACACAGACACAATCAAATCCGCGTGCTGCAGCTGGCCAGCTTGTCGCAGGTAATACTGTTCGTAAGCGGGATTGGGTGAGAGATAGATTTCACGATGAATCAGCGGGATGGCATCGTGGAATGTGACGGCGACAAAGGCGGAGTGGCTGCGCGGCCAAATATCGGGCACGGCATCATCTCCGAAGCCATCAAACAGGCTCCCCACATGCAGCACGTCGGGCTGGATCTCGCGGATCACGTCGTCCCGCAGCAACTGGGCGATGGCTCTGCGGGTTCCGTTGGCATCTTCGCTGGCATCAACGGGTGCGATGGCTTGCCACACCCGGATATGCGATGCTGGCAGCCATGGTGCAAATAAGTCACGAATCGGACGGATGGACTCTTGCAGCATGCCATTAAGCAAAATGAACACTTCATGGGTGCCCTTGTTGCGCGCCATGGCAAGCGCGTGGGCCAATGTCGAGCGTCCAATACCTCGGTGGCGACTGGCGGACTGAGCGCCCTGAAGATCAATCAAAATTCGCATGTCAGCTCTTTAACTTTGCAATCTCTTGAACCAAGCTGGCATGGATGGCCTGGGCACGGGGAGAAATATCAGCAATGGATGCGGGTGCGTCCGTCTTTTCCTCGGACCAATGTACTTCCGGCGACCATCCATTTTGAATTGCTGCGCTGCGCAGCCTTTGATGCAATCCAGGAAATTTCAGGATGACTCTATTGATCTTGTCGCTGAGCTCTGGGTACTGCAACACCTTTGCCATAGTGTACGAGCCTGGCGATCTTAAGAAACTGACTGCCCCTCGCAGGGGCGCAGTGATACGCCAAGAAATGCTCCTACGCAGATCTGCATTTTCTTGTAAAGCTGCAGCTAGGTTTCGATTTAGATTTCCTATTTCACTGCGAATGGCATCAATCTCCTTGCGCAGTTGGTGCTCAGCACGGTTGATTTCTGCGCGTAGCTGATGATCTGCATTTACGGTGTCTGCGCGCAAATGATCTACAGCTTTCCTAGTCTCATGGTGCGCCGACATGAAATCATCCAACCGATGATCAAAACGATTCGCGAGATTGTGCAGATCAACGCCTCTGCGCTTGGAAAAGACCTCAGAGAAGAGATTTAAAATTTCGGCAGACGCAGATTTTTGGGCTACCACTGCGTAATCTGGGCTCACAGCTGTCAGCACATCCGTAAGCTTGATATCTTCTCGTGTGTGGATGTCAGATTTTTCTTGTAGGCGCACGGTTGCAACACGCGCGAAACCATGAAATTCAGGCAAGAAGCCCAGCAACATAGGCGTCACAGGTCGTTGGTGCGTCGGATCCAGATAGAAATTTCTTGTCGCGACTTCGATGTTCTCTGGATTGGGTGTCTCCATAATCAAAAGACCGCCCGGTTTCAGAACACGTAAAGCCTCAAACACCAGCGTTTGCAGCTGCTCAAACTCTATATGTTCGACCACATGGAAAGCAGATATGACAGCTTGGGATTGATCCTCCAAACTTTGCAGGTACGTGATCGCATCGCCCTTGGCGACAGATAGCCCCAGCTCTTGGCATGCGCTCAACATACCTGCATCCAAATCAACACCAAAGGGCTTGAAGCCTTGTGCCTGCATGAGTTCAAGCCACTCTCCACGCCCGCAACCCAGGTCAAAGGTTGCTGCACCCGGATAGATCTTCGCCAACTCCGAAATATAGGGCAGGTACTGCATCCGCAATGTCTTAATGACACTGCGTGGAGCATAAAACCGCTCCTCAAACGCCCGATAAAATCCCGACAAATTCATCGCTTGCATTCCAATTTGGGAGGGAGCCAATTGCTGCCTATAAAAGAATCCCGATTGACATTGATGACATTGAACATCAACGCCAAATCACGCCATTCATAGTTCGTTCCAAGATGGGTGTCTGCCACATGGAGCGCAGTAGATACCGAATACGAGCCTGCACCAAAGTTTGCAGGAAAGGAAATGCGCAATTCAATTTTTTCGCCTTTTCGTACCTGCTTGATCTCATGACGCATATGGTAGGTATTGGTGCCGAAGATCTCCTGACCCAGGCGGTCCTTGATCAGATAACCAAATACCAGGTCGGGGATATCTTCGTAGCACTCAATCTCTGCGATCAGGGTGACGGACTCACCCACATTCACCACTTCCAGCGACTCTCCTGCAGCGTTGAGCAACTGCAGCGTGGTGACACGCACCTCTCCAGAGCCGGACACAGTTTGGACCCGGCCATCGCCAAGCACTTTGACGTCTATCGATGAGTTCTCGCGCTCGGCAATCAGCGCGTTGTAGTAGTCCATCACTTCTTCTGGCTTGCCATCCAGGCGCACCAAGCCTTTTTCCAGCAGAATGGCGCGGTCGCACAGACTCTGGATGGCACTGCGGTCGTGCGACACGATCAACAACGACGTGCCTTGCTCTCTGAACTGCCGAATTCGGTCAAAGCTTTTGTGCTGGAAATAGGCATCACCCACCGAAAGCGCTTCGTCCACGATCAACAGATCGGGCCTTATGGCCGTTGCCACGCTGAACGCCAGCCGCATCTGCATTCCGCTTGAATACAGACGCACAGGGCGATCTATGTACTCGCCAATTTCAGCAAATTCCTCAATGCTGGCTATGCGCTCACTGATCTCGGACACGCTAAGTCCGAGCAATTGGCCTGCCATATATACATTTTGCCGGCCGGTAAAATCGGGGTGGAACCCCATGCCCAATTCCAGCAAGGCTGCTACGCGCCCACCCCTTTGCACACCGCCTGCCGTAGGCTGTGTGGTGCCGGTGATGATCTTGAGCAAGGTGCTTTTACCGGCGCCATTGACACCGATGATGCCCACGGCCTCACCAGGCTTCACGGTGAAATCGATATCCTTCAGAACCCAGGTTTTTTCGTGCGTGACCCTACCCGTCAACCACTCCCAAATGCGCAGCCATTTATTAGGGTAATGCTTATAGGCCTTGCCAATGTGGCTTACGGTCAAAGCATTTGTCATAACTCATCCACCATTTCTCCGACCCGCATCGAAAAAAACCGGGCGGCCATCATCAATAGGATGATGCTAGCCACCGCCAAAGGCCATAGTGGCCGGGCTGCAGGCCACTGGTGTGTCAGAAAAATCTGCTGGTACGATTGAATCAGCGCAGTTAAAGGGTTCAGCGCAAAAATATTTCTTATTTTTTCTGGCAAAGCACCCATGGTGTAAACAATGGGCGTGAGCCAAAACCAGAACTGCAGTACAACGCCCGTCAGCTGCCCGACGTCACGAAAAAAAACATTCAACGTCCCCAGCAATACACCCAAGCCCATCGCAAACGCTACCTGCAAGAGCAGCAATGGAAAAATAGCCAACAATGGCATTCCAGGCCAATAACCAATGAGTGCCAAGAAAATCAAATAAACCGCCATCACAATGGCAAAGTTGAGGAAGGCCGACAGCACGACAATGATCGGCAAACAAATGCGTGGGAAATTCGATTTCTTGATCAGATTCCCGTTGTCGATGAACACACCATTCAGACGCGACACCACCTCAGAAAAGAAATTCCAAGTGATCATCCCCGCACACAGATAGATGGGGAATGCAAAAGGCGTCTTTTCATAACCAGGCAAGGTCGGACGCATCAGTTGGCCCATCACCAAGGTGTAGATCAGGATCATGGCCAAGGGATTGGCCACTGCCCAGAACGCGCCAAACAGTGACTCGCGGTACTTGCCATGGAACTCGCGCATCACGCTGCTCCAAACAAAGCCCCGGTACGCCCACAACGAGCGCATCATCGTGAAACCCGGCAAACTCATTTGCCACTCACAGTGTCTGGCGCGCGTCCGTAGGTGTCTTCAAAACGCACGATGTCGTCCTCACCCAGATAGCTGCCCGACTGCACCTCGATAATCTCCAGCGGCACCTTGCCAGGGTTGGCCAGGCGGTGGACATGGCCCAGCGGAATAAACGTGGATTCGTTTTCACCGAGCAGGAAGATCTGATCCCCGTTCGTTACTTCGGCTGTTCCCTTGACCACAATCCAGTGCTCGGCACGGTGGTGGTGCATCTGCAGGCTCAGCTGTGCACCCGGATTGACGACGATGCGCTTGACCTGGAAGCGGCTGCCGCTGTCGATGCTGTCGTACCAACCCCATGGGCGGTGCACCTTGCGGTGGGCTGAGGCCATGCTGCGGTTCTGGGCCTTGAGCTGGGCCACCACTTTCTTCACATCCTGGGTGCGCGATTTATCGGCAACAAGCACCGCATCGGCCGTCTCCACCACCACCACGTTGTCCAGGCCTACCGCTGCGATCAGGCGGCTTTCCGAGAACAGCAGGCTGTTTCTGGTATCAATGGCCAGGGTTTCGCCAGTGCCGGCATTGCCTTGTCCGTCACGTGGCAGCACGTCCCAGAGCGCATCCCAGGCACCCAGATCAGACCAGCCGGCATCGAGCGGTACCACGCGTGCGGGTACGCCCAACTCAGGGCGAACCGGCAACTTCTCCATCACTGCGTAGTCGATGGAATCTGCGGGGCAGGCGCCAAACAGCTCGCCATGGGGGCGGATAAAGTCCATATCGCGGCTGCTCTGCGCCATGGCCTGCTCACAGGCTTGCAGCATCGCTGGCTGCAGGGCGGCCATGGCCTTGAGCCACTGGTCGGCACGCACCATGAACAAACCACTGTTCCACAGGTACTGGCCGCTGCGCAGATACTGCTCAGCGACCTCCAGCGAAGGTTTTTCTGCGAAGCTCTCGATCGCAAAGGCGCCGTGGCCATCGGCAGCGCCCTTTTGGATATAGCCATAGCCCGTCTCGGGGCGGTCGGCCACAATGCCAAAGGTGACCATCGCGCCTTCGCTGGCCAGCGGCCAGGCCGCTTCCACAGCACGGTGCAATTGCTCGGGGCGCGTCATCACATGGTCGGCGGGCATCGCCAGCAATACCGCATCGGCTTCGGCCGCCAAGGCAGCCAAGGTCAGCGCAGGCGCTGTATTCCTACCCGCGGGCTCCAACACCAGCTTGGCATCGGCAATGCCTTGTTCCTGCAGTTGCTGCGCGGCCAAAAAACGGTGGTCCGCATTGCAGACCAGCACGGGGCTGGTTTGCGCGATGCTGGGGTGTACGCCATGCAGGCGCACCGCCGTGTTCTGCAGCATGGACTGGCCATCGTCCTGCAAGCTCAAAAATTGCTTGGGATAGTGCTCGCGCGACAAAGGCCACAGGCGGGTTCCACTGCCACCACACAGAATGACGGGCGTTAGTTTTGGCATTCGAATCAATCTCGATAAATAAGGAGTTGCAGCGGCGCTTTAGCGCTTGTCGTTGGAAACCTGCTGGTTCTTCAGCTGCAGCAGCGCCAAACTTTGGTTGAGGCGCCGCACCTGCCGCTCGATGCGGGTGTTGACCATGTCCGCATGCAACGCCTTGATGAACAAGACGCCAACGGCGCAGACCAGCAGCAAGGTCGGTGAATAACGGATGCCCAGGCCATCGGCAAAGTGGTCGAGCATGCGCGGCCACACGCCGAGCAGCACGGCCAGCAGCGCGACGGCCATCCAGAAAAGGCCCAGGCGCAAATACAGCCTGTCACCCCGGATCAGAAACAGAATCACAGCGGCAAAAAGCACGCCCAGGACTGTGGTTGTAATTTGATAATTGGCCATTCCAACCTTGATTCACAGGGACATGGCATGAGGCCAAGATAAGGCCAAAGCGAAGCATGTCCCTTTGCGGCGTGTTTACTGCCAGAAACAGAAAATTCTTTTACCCCGTTCAAATAGCTTATTTGAACAGCCGCATGATTCTACTGTGCATGGCCGCAACGGATTGCTGCCAAATGTCACTACAAGCCCTTTGCACAGTGGACAAACACCTCCACCTTCCCCCTGACTGCCACCTGGGTTTCGGTGACTACCGCATAAAACCCCAGTACCCGCCGCCACGGCCAATCCATGCCACACTTGCCGCCTATGTCTAATTCCGAATGGGCCCGCAACGCTGTTTCCGCCTTCGATCGCATGGTCAATGCCGAGGGCGGCTTTCGCTCGCGCCCCGGCCAGCGGCTGATGGCCGAAAAAGTAGCGGAGACCTTTGCTGCAGCGCAGCTGGGTAAGCTCGAAGAAGACGAGGAGCCGCAACGCGCCATTGCGGTGATCCAGGCCGGCACGGGGGTCGGCAAATCGCTGGCCTATGCGGTGCCAGCGATTGCGATGGCGCTGGAGCGCGGCACCCGGGTGCTGATCTCGACAGCCACCGTGGCGCTGCAGGAGCAGCTGGTGAACAAGGATTTGCCGGCACTGGCCCAGCAGATGGACCAGTCTTTCAAATACGCGCTGGCCAAGGGCCGGGGCCGCTATGTCTGCAAGCTCAAGCTGGAGCGCCTGGCCAGTGTGGCCCAGGGCGATGGCACGGACGGCGGCGAGCCCATCGACGACGATTTCTTTCCTGAAGAAGCCGCGCAGGCACGCCAATCGCAACGCAGCCCGCAAGAGAATGCCGCGCGCCTGCAGTTCTACACCAGCATGGCCGATGCGCTGACCACGCGGGGCTGGGATGGCGACCGCGACAGCCTGGACACCCCGCCCGAGCCCGAGGTCTGGAGCCCGGTCGCTGCCGAAGGCAGTTCCTGCACCGGCAAGCACTGCCCGGTGTTTGGCAGCTGCACCTATTACGAAAAGCGCAAGGACCTGGTCCAGGCCCAGGTGCTGGTGGCCAACCATGATCTGCTGCTGTCCACCTTGGGCGCACGCCTGCTGCCCGAGCTGGACAACTGCCTGCTGATCCTCGACGAGGCCCACCACCTGCCCGGCACCGCGCTGTCGCAGTTCGCCTGCGAGATGAACCTGAGCCAGCTCACCTGGATCGACAAGCTCGCCAGCCGCGCGCAGCGCGTAGGCGGGTTGGTGGAGGTCAGCGAGATTGCCGACATCCCGCGCCATTCCGCCCAACTGCGCCAGCATTTGCAGGATTGCGCAAGGCTGCTGATGGACGAGTACGGCGAAGGCATGCGCCAGCAGCTGCAATCGGGCGGCCGGGGCCCTGCCCGCGTGCGCCTGCCGCGTGGCGAATTGCCCCCTGCGCTGGTCGAGCCGCTGGCCCAGGCCGCGCACCACGCCAGCGCCTTCCTGGATGTGCTGCAGGCCATCTCCAAGGCCTTGCGCTCGCAGATGCGCGACCGGCCCGATGAGGCCAAGCGCCTGTCCACCCTGTATGCCCAGGTAGGCAGCCTGGCCCCGCGCCTGGAAGCCGTGCACGACACCACCCAGCTGCTGCTGCAGGATGCGCCCCAGGGCAGTGTGCCGGCGGCCAAGTGGTTCACCTTGGACGTCGTGGGCGATTTTGTCGCCATCAAGGCCTATGCCAGCCCGGTGATCCCCGGCTCCACGTTGCGCCACCATCTCTGGAGCCAGGTGCGCGGCGCGGTGCTCACGTCGGCCACGCTCACCAGCGGCGGCCAGTTCGATTTCTTCTTGCGCGAATCGGGCCTGTACAACGATACGGCCGTCTCCACCCTGGAAGTCGCCAGCCCCTTCAACTACGCCGAGCAAGGCAGTCTGGTCGTCACCGAGACCCAGGCCGACCCGCGCACGCCCCAGCAGTTCACCAGCGAGATGGTGGATGCGCTGCTCGAAGACCTGGCCCAGGTGCAATCGGGCGGCCTGGTGCTGTTCACCTCGCGCGAGCAGATGCGCCTGGCGGTTGATGCGCTGCCCACCGCGATGCGCCAGCACGTGCTGGTGCAAAACACCTTGCCGCGCAGCCAGCTGCTGCACCAGCACCGCGAGCGCGTGGCCGCCGGCCTGCCCAGCATCATCTTTGGCATGCAAAGCTTTGGCGAGGGGCTGGACCTGCCCGGCGCGCTGTGTGAATCGCTGTTCATCACCAAGCTGCCGTTTGCGCCGCCCGATGACCCCGTCGACGAGGCCCGCGCCGAGTGGCTGAAGAACTCGGGCCGCGATCCGTTCAGCGAGATCGTGGTGCCCGCCACCGCCATCCGCCTGGCCCAGTGGGTGGGCCGCGCGATCCGCACCGAGGTGGACCAGGCCCATGTCTACTGCTACGACAAGCGCCTGGTGCGTACCGGCTATGGCCAGCGGCTGCTGGCCAGCCTGCCGCCCTTTACCTTGCACCGCCGCATGGCCAACGCCTAACGCTGCTTGGCAGGTGCCTCGCCCGGGCTGCGCAAATGCACGCCCTCCAGCGAGGGGGGCACCAGCGCTGGCAAGGGCGAGGCGACGGGTGCCCCGAAGCCTTCGCCGTTCTGCCAGTCGCGCAAAAAGCCTTCGATCTCTTCCTGGCTCTGGCCGACAAAGTTCCACCAGATCATCACGCCGCCTTCATAGGGCGTGCCGCCCAGCAGAATGCAGCGGCTGCCGGCGCCGCATTGCAGATCCAGGCTCGTCTGACCATCGGGCAGGTAGACCAGCTCATTGCCGGGGGCCGGCTCGCCATTGACCTGCAGATCGCCGTACAGGCAGAGCACCGCATACTCAAAATCGGGCCGCAGTGCCAGGGTAGCGCTCGTGGCCTGCGCCGCCTCCATATCGACGGCCACCAGCGGGCTGTGCACCTCCGTCGGCGCCTGCTGGCCCAGCCAGTCACCGGCCAGCACCGTCATCTGGATGCCCTGCTGCTGCAGCCGGGGCAACTGCGGGTAATGCTGGAAGCGCGGCGGCATAAAGCGCTGGTCCTTGGGCAGCGCAATCCACAGCTGCACCGCATGAAAGTCCGGCTTGCCCAGGCTCTCTTCCGAATGCGCAATGCCCTTGCCAGCGGTCATCAGGTTGACCTGGCCGGGGCGAATCGGCTGCTCGCTGCCCAGACTGTCGCGGTGCAGGATCTCGCCCTCGATCATCCAGGTGAAGGTCTGCAGACAGGTGTGCGGGTGCGGCCCCACCTGCATGCCGGGCCCGCTCTCAAAGTGCGAAGGGCCCGCGTGGTCCAGAAAACACCAGGCGCCCACCATGCGCCGCCCGCGCTGCGGCAGTGCACGCAACACCGTAACACCACCTACATCGGCCACCCGTCCAGGGTAGTGCCGCAATGCCTTGTTATCCATCTTCCATCTCCTTGATCAGCGCCTGCTGCCGGCTCGCGCAGATTCCGCCGAAACACGCCTACACATGATTGCCTTGGCAGTATGGTACAAACAAGTGGTGAGGCAGTTGTGACCAGAGAGGGCATGGCTGCCACATTCAACGTGTTAGCGCCAAGATTGCGTGGCGCGACGACAGGCTCTCAGAGATTCGCTCTGGCAGCCGGTGCAACTCTCAGATTTGCCAGGTCGTGCTGGCGGTTTTCATCATTGCGGCTTTGCAGCCCCGGCTGCAAAGCTGGAATTCGGTGCCCCCTCATGGAAAGGAGACAACCAATGACGACTCAACACTCCCACAACTACCCCGAGAACTTCAAGGCTCGCGTGGTAGGCATTGTTCAGCACCGTATCGGAGACGGTCAGCTGGAAACCATTCCCACCCCCATGGAAGTGGATGTCTCGACGGCCATTGCCAGCTTTGTGCTGTCCTGGACCATCGAAGGCCAACCCGTGACCGTCTCGCTGGCCAAGCCGGACTTTGACTACCACGTGGACCACCGCAACATTGTGGTGCAGTAAACCGCCTTGACGCTGTTGACACGCCGCCATGCCTCCTGTTGGAGCCATGCGCCGTTTCAACGGTTGACGGCTGTCATGGCACTGTGAAGTGCGTTCCCCGCATGCCTGCAAGGGCGTGCTTTATTCCGGGTGTCCGGCCCGCCCGCGCATGCATTGGCATGCTCAAGCCAGCGTCGTGACCACCCTCACCTCCCCCACCAGCAATTTGTGCACCGGGCAGGCTTCTGCAATCTGCTTGAGCCGGCTGCGCTGCTCCTCGCTCAAATCACCTTCCAGGTGAATGCTGCGCACGATGTCGTTGCCCGAAGCGGCGCCGCCATCGGGATTCAGCGCCAGTTCCACCTTCACGCCGGTCAATGGCCAGGCCTTGCGCTGTGCGTACATCTGCACCGTGATCGTCGTGCAGGCACCCAGGGCCGACAGCAGCAGCTGCATGGGGCTGGGCGCCGTATCACCGCCGCCAACGGCCTGCGGCTCATCGCCATGCCATGCATGGCCTTGGGGGTTGTGCAGATCCACGCGGTAGTTGCTGGTTGTGCTCTGTGCCTGGGCTTGTGCCTGCTGCGCCATATCGCTATATCTCCTTGGTTCGATACGGCAATATAGGCTTTTCTGCCAAACCGCGGTTGCAAACGGGCACAAAAAAACCAGCACCGTTGCCAGTGCTGGTTTTGTGTGTCTTATGCTCCGGGCCTAAACCCGGGCACAGAGCGCGCCAGGCGCTTACTTGGAGGTAACGACGCGCACCATCTCCAGGCACTTGTTCGAATAGCCCCACTCGTTGTCGTACCAGGAGACGACCTTCACAAAGGTCTTGTCCAGCGCAATACCGGCTTCGGCGTCGAACACCGAGGTGCAGGTCTCGCCACGGAAGTCGGTGGCCACCACCTTGTCTTCGGTGTAACCCAGCACGCCCTTGAGCGCGCCTTGCGACTGGGCCTTCATCTCGGCGCAGATCTCTTCGTAGGTCGCTTCGCTGTTCAGCTCCACGGTCAGGTCGACCACGGACACATCCGAGGTGGGCACGCGGAAGGACATGCCGGTCAGCTTCTTGTTCAGCTCAGGGATCACCACGCCCACGGCCTTGGCAGCGCCGGTGCTCGAGGGGATGATGTTTTCCAGAATGCCACGGCCGCCGCGCCAGTCCTTGTTCGACGGGCCGTCCACGGTCTTTTGCGTCGCAGTCGCTGCGTGCACCGTGGTCATCAGGCCGCGCTTGATGCCCCACTTGTCGTTCAGCACCTTGGCCACAGGTGCCAGGCAGTTGGTGGTGCAGGATGCGTTGGAGATGATGGCTTGACCGGCATAGGTCTTGCAGTTCACGCCAAACACGAACATGGGGGTGTCGTCCTTCGATGGGGCCGACAGAATCACCTTCTTGGCGCCCGCATCGATGTGCTTTTGTGCCGTTTCCTTGGTCAGGAACAGGCCGGTGGACTCGATCACCACGTCGGCGCCGACTTCGTTCCACTTCAGGTTGGCAGGGTCGCGCTCTTGCGTCAGGCGGATCTTCTTGCCGTTGACGATCAAGGTGTTGCCTTCGACAGCAATCGTGCCCTGGAAGCGGCCGTGCACGCTGTCGTACTGCAGCATGTAGGCCAGGTAGTCAGGCTCGAGCAGGTCGTTGATCGCAACGATCTCGATATCGGAAAAATTCTGCACCGCAGAGCGCAGCACATTGCGGCCGATACGGCCAAAGCCGTTGATGCCTACCTTGATTGCCATAGTGATCTCCAAGTAATGAAATGCCGCATGCCCTCCGGCCTGGGTCACGCTTGCTGCCGCAAGCGCCGCTTTACCGGACTGGCCAGACCCGCAAGCCCGCGGCCCCGGGCACCCAGGATGGCGGTGCAGGGGCGGGGCGGTCTGATTTTGCCGCGTATTGTAGAGAACACTGGCTGGGCCATGGAATAGTGGGCCATTGCCCGCCCCCGGCCAGCTATCGCCGGCGTGACTGCCGGCGCGCAGCAGCCGTGGGCAGCCCCTGACTCAGGCTGTGCAACAATCCTGGGCAGCACGGGGGCCTCCCGCCACCGTCATCCATAGCCTGCAGCAACACCGCCCCAGATGGTGGGCCGCCTCACAAACGCCATGAGTCTGTCGCACCCCTCTTCGCCCTCCAGCCTGCGCACGGCAGTCATCATTCCCTGCTACAAGGTGACGCGCCACATCCTGGCGGTGATTGCCGAGATTGGCCCCGAGGTCGATGGCATCTACATCGTCGACGACTGCTGCCCCGACGGCAGCGGCCGCTTTGTGCAGGAACACTGCCAGGACCCCCGCGTGCGCGTGCTGTTCAACGAGGTCAACCTGGGCGTGGGCGGCGCGGTGATGGCGGGCTACCGCGCAGCGATTGCCGACGGCTATGGCGTGCTCGTCAAGATCGATGGCGACGGGCAGATGGACCCCACCCTGGTGCCGCGTTTTGTGGCCCCCATTGCCAGTGGCCGCGCCGACTACACCAAGGGCAACCGGTTTTTCAACCTGGAAAAGATCACCCGCATGCCGCGCATCCGCATCTTTGGCAATGCGGTGCTGTCGTTCATGACCAAGTTCTCCACCGGCTACTGGAGCAGCTTTGACCCCACCAATGGCTTTACCGCCATTGCCGCCAGCACGGCCGCACAGTTGCCGCTGCACAAGATCAGCCAGCGCTATTTTTTCGAGACCGACATGCTGTTCCGGCTGAACACGGTGCGCGCAGTGGTCCTGGACATCCCTATCGATTCGCGCTACGAGGACGAGGTCAGCAACCTCAAGATCCACAAGGTGCTGACCGAATTCATGACCGGTCACCTGCGCAATTTCTGCAAGCGCATTTTCTACAACTACTATCTGCGCGGCATGTCGGTGGCCTCGCTGGAGCTGCCGCTGGGCCTGGCGCTGATCAGCTGGGGCACCGTGTTTGGCCTGTTCCACTGGGTGCAGTCCATCGTCTCCAACGTCGCCACCACGGCCGGTACCGTCATGGTCAGCGCGCTGCCCATCATCCTGGGCGTGCAGCTGGTGCTGGCCTTTATCGCGTTCGATGTGGCCTCCGAGCCCACGCAATCGCACCGCCATGACGGCGAGGGTCTGCCCCGATAGGCGCTGTCCCGTCACCGGCACCCACCCACCCACCTCACAGGCGCCCATGAAAAAACGCAGGGTGCAGGCCCTGCGGCCCGCCTCCCTGCGTTATGGGTTGCTGAGGCAGTGCGCGTTTAAGCCTTTTGCAGCGCCACTTGCACCGTGTTGGCCACGTTGTCGGCGGTAAAGCCAAAGTGCTCGAACAGCACGCCGGCGGGGGCCGATTCGCCAAAGGTATCGATACCCACGACCGCAGCGCAGCCATACTTCCACCAGAAGTCGGTCACACCCATCTCGACGGCCACGCGCGGCAGGCCAGCGGGCAGCACGCTGCGCTTGTAGGCCACGTCTTCGCGGTCGAACGTGGTCGTGCTGGGCATGGAGACCACGCGCACGGCAATCTTGCGCTCGGCCAGCAGACGCTGGGCCTTCAGCGCCAGCTGCACTTCAGAGCCGGTGGCGATGATCACCGCTTGCGCCTTCTTGTTCAGGCCGATGTCCGATGGCTCGGACAGCACATAGGCACCACGGCTGATGTTGCCGATGGCATCACCATTCTTGGGCGCGTAAGGCAGGTTCTGGCGCGACAGCAGCAGCGCCGTAGGCTTGTTGCGGTTGCTCAGTGCCACGCTCCAGGCCACGGCGGTCTCGGCGGTATCGGCAGGGCGCCACACATCCAGGTTGGGGATCAGGCGCAGGCTGGCTGCATGCTCGATCGACTGGTGGGTGGGGCCGTCTTCGCCCAGACCGATGGAGTCATGGGTGAACACATGCACCACGCGGCGCTTCATCAGCGCAGCCATGCGGATGGCATTGCGGCTGTAGTCGCTGAAGGTCAGGAAGGTGCCGCCGTAGGGGATGAAGCCGCCATGCAGCGCCACGCCGTTCATGATCGCGGCCATGCCGAACTCGCGCACACCGTAGTTGATGTGGCGGCCGATCTTGCCGTCTTCGGTCTTGACCACAGCGCCGCTGTCGTCCACGCGGAAGGCGGGGGTCGACTTGGTGTTGGTCAGGTTGGAGCCGGTCAGGTCGGCCGAGCCGCCCAGCAGCTCTGGCAGCGCAGCGGTGAAGTCTTCCAGCGCCAGCTGGCTGGCCTTGCGGCTGGCCACGGTCTCGCCCTTGGTGTGGGCCTGGGCCACGGCTTCCACGGCGACCTGGGCAAACTGCTTGGGCAGGTCACCGGCCATGCGGCGCTTCAGCTCAGCGGCCAGCTCGGGGAAGGCCTTCGCGTATTCGGCAAACTGCGCATCCCAGGTGGATTCGGCCTTGGCGCCAAAGGTCTTGTGGTCCCAGGCTTCGTAGACATCGGCAGGGATCTCGAACGGTGCCGAGCTCCAGCCGAGCGCCGCGCGGGTCAGGCCGATTTCTTCGGCACCCAGCGGCTCGCCGTGGGCCTTGCTGGTGTCCTGGCGGTTGGGGCTGCCCTTGCCGATGGAGGTCTTGCAGATGATGAAAGTCGGCTTGTCTGCAACCTTCTTGGCCTTGGCAATCGCATCGCTCACGGCCTTGGGGTCGTGGCCGTCGATCGGGCCGATCACGTTCCAGCCGTAGGCTTCGAAACGCTGGGCGCTGTTGTCCACAAACCAGGGCTGCACCTTGCCGTCGATCGAGATGCCGTTGTCGTCGTACAGCGCGATCAGCTTGTTCAGCTTCCAGGCGCCAGCCAGCGCGCAGGCTTCGTGGCTGATGCCTTCCATCAGGCAGCCATCGCCCAGGAACACATAGGTGTGGTGGTCCACCACATCGTGGCCGGGGCGGTTGAATTCAGCCGCCAGCAGCTTTTCTGCCAGCGCAAAGCCCACCGCATTGGTGATGCCCTGGCCCAGCGGGCCGGTGGTCGTCTCGATGCCGGGGGTGATGTCCACTTCGGGGTGGCCGGGGGTCTTGCTGTGCAGCTGGCGGAAGTTCTTCAGCTCGCTGATCGGCAGGTCGTAGCCGGTCAGGTGCAGCAGCGCATAGATCAGCATGGAGCCGTGGCCGTTCGACAGAATGAAGCGGTCGCGGTTGATCCACTGGGGGTTGAGCGGGTTGTGCTTGAGGTGCTTGCTCCACAAGGCCACTGCCATATCGGCCATGCCCATGGGGGCGCCGGGATGGCCCGAATTGGCTTGTTGAACGGCATCCATTGCGAGTGCGCGGATCGCATTCGCCATATTCTGATTGTTGACCATGGGAGTGGAGGGGGAAAAAAGCGACAAAGGCCGCATTTTAGCGGGCTGCCGCTTCTGGCGCCCGGCATGGCAGTCTTGGCCTACGGTGGTGCAGGGCCACCACCTACTCCAACAGCCTTGACAAACACTGACAATGCGCAAGCTATTGCCTTTAAAAATCTATTAATATTATTAATACATACTATCGTTAATGAATTCCAGCTTGAAAGGATTGACCATGCAACGCACCCTGTCCACCACCGCCCTGGCCTTGACGCTCGCGCTGGCGTCGCTGAGCGGCAGCGCCTTTGCCAGCACTGCAGAAAAGATCGCCGCTGTGCAAGCGGCCCGTTTCGATCTGACGCAGGCCATCCAAAGCGCACAGAGCCAGCATGGCCTCCAGGTCTTGCAAGCCGAGATCGACACCAAGAAAAAGCAGCCCATCTACGAAGTCAGCGGCATCAACGCCCAAGGCCGTGAGATCAAGCTCAAGTTCAGCGCGCTGGACGCCGCCCAGGTGCTGGAAAACAAGGACGACGGCGCCGCCGAGAAAAAGGACACCGACCGCCTGGCCGCTGCCAAGATTAGCATCAGCGACGCCATCGCCACTGCCTTGAAGCACACCCCCGGCAAGGCCATCGAGGTGGACCTGGACGACCACCTGGGCGTGCTGACCTATGACGTCAAGATCATCAATGCGGCCAACACCGAGGTGGAAGTGCGCGTGCATGCCATCAACGGCAACATCCACCAGTAAACGGGTCGCGCAGCAAGCCGCCCAGGCCAGCCCAGCGCTGGCCTTTTTTGTGCCCGATGATCGTTCTCAGCCCAATGTTTGCGCCATGTACTGCGCATCGTCGCCATAGCTGTACAGCGCATCCCGCTCTTGGGCCGACCAGGGCAGCAGCGGCGCATAGCCCTTGCGCTGCCAATAGGGCTGCGAGCCCATCACAGAGACCAAGGCCGAGTAGCGCAGCCCATCGCCCTGCGCCTGTTGCAGCATGGCCTGCAGCAGCGCAGAGGCCAGGCCTTCGCCCGCGTGCGCAGGGGCCACGGCCATGTCATGCAGGTACAAGGTATCGGCGGGGGAGGCACAGGCAAAGCCGCCATGCAGCGGCGTCACCTTGCCCAGCACGGACCGGTAGGCGGCCAGATAGGCCAGCACTTCACGGCCCTGCACGATCACCAGCGAGCACTGCCCAGGGCTGGCCAAGCGCTCGGCATACAGCGCGGCGCTCTCCATGAAGTCCGCGCCATAGCAAGCCAGCTGCACCTGCATCAGCCCATCGAGGTGCTGCGCGGTCAGGGGTTCAAGAGACCAGCGGGGCTGGTCGGGGGAAGAAAAACGCATCGCCCGATTGTCGGCGATGCCGCAGCGATCAGCCCAAAGGCGCCAGCGGCTGCGACGTAGATGCCGGCACCGTGGTGCGCGCGGCATTCATCACCATCGACAGCAGGCTGTAGTAGCCATTGATGCCGATCAGATCCATCACGCCCTTGTCACCAAACCGCTGCTGGGCCCGCGCCCAGGTGGCGTCGCTCACTTGGCGCTGCTGGTGCAGCTCGATGCAGAAGTCATGCACAACCGCTTCGTCCTCCGGCATCGCATCGGGGCGGCGGCCTTGGGCCACGGCGTCCACGGTCGCCTGGCTCACCCCTTCGCGCAGCGCAATCGGCGCATGGATGGCCCACTCCACCTGCTGCGTCCACTGGCGGGCAGTCACCAGGATCGCCAGCTCCGTCAGGCGCACACCGAGGGCGCTGCGGTAGCGCAGGTACTCGCCCAGGCGCTGGGTGTGGTCCATCAGCTCGGGGCTGCGCAGCAAGGGCACAAAGGGCGATATCAGTGCGCCGCGCGGGCCATCAATGATGGGCTGGGCATAGCGGCGCTGTTCTTCGCTCCAGGCCTCCGGGGGCAAGGGCGGCATGCGGTCCTGGGAGGGCGTCATGGGCAGGTCTTTCCGATCGAGAAATGCAAGGGGTTCAGGCAGCAATGGCTTGCGTGGCAAGCACGGTGTCAATGGCATCGCCCAGGCGCTCGACCACCTGGTCCAGCTCGGCTTCGCTGATGATGAAGGGCGGTGCCAGCAGCACATGGTCGCCATGCAGACCGTCAATCGTGCCACCCATGGGGTAGCACAGCAAGCCATGGGCCATGGCCTGGGCCTTGACCTTGGCATGCAGCTTGAACGCCGGGTCAAACGTGGCCTTGCTGCTGCGGTCCTGCACCAGCTCCACGCCCCAGAACAGGCCCCGGCCCCGGATGTCGCCGACATGCGGGTGCGCATCAAAGCGGGCATGCAGCTGTTTTTGCAGGTAGGCGCCGCGTGCCAGTACCTGGGGCAGCAACTGGTCGCGCTGGATCACCTGCTGCACCGCCAGTGCGGCCGCCGCCGCCATCGCATGGCCGATGTAGGTATGGCCATGCTGGAACATGCCACTGCCGCTGCGCATGGCTTCGACGATCTTGCGCTGTGCCAGCACCGCGCCAATCGGCTGGTAGCCGCCCCCCAGGCCCTTGGCAATGGTCATCAGGTCGGGGCTGATGCCCTCCTGCTCCACTGCATGCAGGGTACCGGTGCGGCCCATGCCGCACATCACTTCATCGGCAATCAGCAAGATGCCATAGCGGTCGCAAAGCGCGCGCAGTCCTTGCCAGTAACCCGGTGGCGCCGCCACCGCGCCCAGGGTTGCGCCCACCACCGGCTCGGCCACAAAGGCGATCACGTTGTCCGGGCCCAGCGCCTGGAACTTGGCATCGATCTCGGCCAGCAACCGCGCCACATAGGCGGGCTGGCTCTCGCCGTCCAGGCGGTCGCGGTACTCATAGGCCGGGGCCACGCGGCCCACGTCCATCAGGATGGGGGCAAACTGCTTGCGGCGCCATTCATTGCCGCCGACAGCCAAGGCACCCAAGGTGTTGCCGTGGTAGCTTTGGCGGCGCGCAACAAAGTGCGTGCGCTGGGGCTGGCCGATCTCGACGAAATACTGGCGCGCCATTTTCAGCGCCGCTTCCACCGCCTCGGATCCGCCGGAGACAAAGTAGACATCGGTCATGCCTGCGGGTGCATGCGCGACCAAGTGGTCGGCCAGCGCCTCTTGCGCCTCGGTGGTAAAAAAGCTGGTGTGGGCATAGGCCAGCTGGTCGAGCTGGCGGTGCATCGCCGCCAGCACATCCGGGTGCGCATGGCCCAGGCAGGACACCGCCGCCCCGCCGCTGGCATCCAGGTAGGCCTTGCCGGCCTGGTCGAACAATTCCACGCCTTTGCCGCCCACTGCGACAAGAGGCACATGGGCCAGAGAACGATGGATGACATGGCTCATGCGAGCACTCCTTCACAATGCGTCACCAGCCCTGCGCCGGCAGCGATACGCATAGTATAAGGATCATTTGTATTTTTTCAATAGATTATTGGATCATTTGTTCCGAATCTATCTGTATCTGTTCTCGGGCTTCTCCGCCCTCCCTCTCGCAATCTCTTCAACGCAAGCCGCCTACATAGCGCCGGGCAGAAGCCACCAGACCCTGCGGTGCAGCAGGATCGGCGGCCGGCACCGCCGCTGCAGTTGCCAGGGTCGCTGACGCTGGTGCTGGCGCGCCCGGCAGACTGGCCGCAAAGCGCAGCGCCAGCCGCTCGAGCTCCGCATCCTGGTGGCTGCGGGCATGGTTCAGCGCAAACTGGGCCATGGCCTGGCCATAGGCGGTATCGCTGGCCATCCACTCGGTATCGGTCACCCGGCCTGTCTTGCGGCGCAGCGCCACATGCAAATGCGCGGCGATGGCCAGGCGTTCACTGTCGTTCATACAAGCTCCTCCGTGGCAGAACCTGATGGGCAGGCTGCACGCCCAAGGCGGTGCAACCCGGTGGCGCGGCGGCGCAGCGCGGCACCGCGCATGGCAACTCAGTTTTGGCTTTCCTGGTGCAGGCTGACATCCAGCCCATCGAGCTCCTGCTGCGCGGTCACCCGCAAAGGCAGAACCACACGGATCAAGGTCAGCAAAATGGCGCTGCCCACCGCGCTGTAGAGGGCCACCGCCGCCACGGCCACCAGCTGGTTCAGCACCGTGGCATCCACCCCGGCAATGGCCCGGTCGGCAAACACGGCGGTGAGCAGCGAGCCGGCAATGCCGCCCACGCCATGCACACCAAATACGTCGAGCGAGTCATCCACACCCAGCCGGCGCTTGAGCCAGGTGGCGCCCCAAAAGCAGGCCACGCCCGCGATCAGGCCAATGGCGACCGCACCGCCTACCTGCACAAAACCGGCAGCCGGTGTGATGGCCACCAGGCCACCAATCAGGCCGGAGAGCACACCCAGCAAGGTGGGGGCGCCGCGCACCCACCACTCGACCAGCATCCAGGACAGCGCACCGGCCGCAGCGGCCACCATGGTCACCAGCATGGCCAGCGCAGCCCGGCCATCGGCTGACAGCGCCGAGCCAGCGTTGAAGCCAAACCAGCCAATCAGCAGCAGCGCTGCGCCCATCGCCGTCCAGCCCAGGCTGTGCGGCTCAAAGGCCTGGCGGCCATAGCCCTGGCGCCGGCCCAGCATGGCCGCGCAGACGAGCGCTGACACCCCCGCATTGACGTGCACCACCGCGCCGCCGGCAAAGTCCAGCGCGCCCAGCTTGTTGAGCCAGCCATCGCTCTCCCACACCCAGTGGGCCACCGGCGCATAGACCAGCACGCTCCACAGCGCAGAGAACAGCAGCAGTGCCGAAAAGCGCATGCGCTCGACCACGGCGCCAATGATCAAGGTGGTGGTGATGACGGCAAACGCCATCTGGAACAGCGCATACAGCGATTCGGGCAGGTGCGGCGCCAGGTGGCTGACGGACACGGTGCCGGCCGCCGCCTCCAGGCGCATGGGCGAGAACCAGGCCCTCTCCAGCCCGCCCAGCCAGGCCGACGACTTGCTGAATGCCAGCGAATAGCCCAGCGCAAACCAGGTCAGCGCCACCACGGCCGCCACCGCAAACACCGCCACCATGGTATTGACCACGTTCTTGCGCCGCACCAGGCCGGCATAGAAGAGCGCAATGCCCGGCAGTGTCATCAGCAACACCAGCACCGTAGAGACCAAGAGCCAGGCCGTATCGGCCTTGTCAATCGCAGCCACCTGCACCATTTGCATGCCATCCCCTTTGTACGTTGTCATCCATTGCGGGTTTGTTTCAAAAGGTAGCAGTTTCTATGCCATCGGACGGGAAAGCGCCTGGATACGGGGCCTGCGGGCATGCGCAGTGTGGGCCAGGCCGCCGGCTTGAGCCCGATCGCACTACATCGGTGCCCTGGGCGATGGACCACCCCCAAAAGAAAACCGGCGCATGCATCGCTGCAGGCGCCGGTTCTGTAGGAAGGGGTTAAAGCGGGATTCAGTCCGCCGCGAACACCTTGCCCGGGTTCATCAGCCCCCACGGATCGAGCGCCTGCTTGATCGCGCGCATGGCGGCCAGCTCCTGCGGGGTGCGGCTAAAGCCCAGGTAGGGCATCTTGTGCAGGCCAATGCCATGCTCGGCAGAGACACTGCCCTGGAACTGCTGCACCAGGCCGTACAGCACGGCTTCCAGCGCCTCGTCCTCGCCGTTGATGGTTTGGCTGTCGGTGGTCACGTGCAGGTTGCCGTCGCCCACATGGCCAAAGAACAGGCTGTGGTGGCCGGGCCAGCGCGCATCAAAGGCAGCGCGGCAGGCAGCGGCAAAGCGGCCAATGTCCACCTGGGGCAGGCTGACGTCGAAGTTCACCGGCGGGTGCATGTGCGCCGTCATCTCGGCCGGCGCCTCACGCAGCTTCCACAGGCTCCTGGCCTGCTCGCCCGATTGCGCAATCACCGCGTCCACCACCTCGCCGGCCTCCATGGCCTCGCCCAAGGCCTCTTCAACCGCAGCGCGCAACGCGGCCTCGTCCTTGCCGTCCACATCGATCAGCGCCTGCAGCGGATGCTGCTGGGCAAACGCGGGCTGGAGCTTTTGCCACTGCATGGAGGTCTGCACAAAGTCGCTCCACATCAGCTCGAACGCGGCCACGCTGTTGCCAAAGCGGCCTTGCATGCGCGCCAGCACCGCCAGCGCCTCGTCAAAGCCCGGCAGGGCCACCATGCAGGTGGCCTTGGCCTGCGGAGCGGGCCGCAGGCGCAGCAGCACGCGGGTGATGATGCCCAGGGTTCCCTCGGCACCGATAAAGAACTGCTTGAGGTCGTAGCCGGTGTTGTTCTTCAGCATCGGACGCAGCATCGGCAGCACCGTGCCATCGGCCAGCACCACCTCCAGCCCCAGCACCTGCTCGCGCATCATGCCGTTTTGCAGCACGCCATTGCCCCCTGCGTTGGTGGAGACATTGCCGCCAATCTGGCAGCTGCCGCGCGCGCCCAGGTCCACACCAAACACCCAGCCGGCCGCCACGGCCGCTTCCTGCACCGTCTGCAGGCTCACCCCGGCCTGCACGGTCATCAGGCCGGTGCGCGCATTCACGTCCTCGATCTGCTGCATGCGGTCCATCGCCACCGCCACGCCATGGGCCACCGGCACCGCCGCGCCGGCCAACCCGGTCAGGCCGCCCTGCGGCACCACCGGCACCCGGTGGGCATGGCAGATGCGCAGCAAGGCGCTGACCTCTTCGGTGCTGCGCGGGCGCAGCAGCGCCAGCGGCGGCACCGGAGGCGTGCCGCTCCAGTCGGTCCAGTACTTCTGCGCAATGGCGTCTGCGCCGCGCGAAAAGCCGTTAGGGCCCAGCGCTTGCTCAAGGTCGGTCCAGAAAGCCGCCGCAGGAGCGGCTGCCGCGTTGTCGGTGCGAGAGGTAGTCATAGCCCGCTATTGTCGGGCGGTTTGCCCGGCAGGCGCGCGCTGCCAGCAGCAAAACCTGCTGGGCCGGTACAGCAAAAAAGCGGCATCCCGGGCCTGCATGGCAAGCGCTGGATACCGCTTTTGGAGGCGCCGGGATCAGCGTGCCGATTGCTGCACGTAGGCCAGCAAGGTCTCCACCATGCGGCGCACATGGGGCTGCACCTTGGCGGCTACGGCCGGCAGGTAGTCAAACGGCATGTGCTCCTGCATATAGCTGCTCTGCGTCATCTCCAGCTGGATGGCATGCACGTTCTGTGCCGGCTGGCCATAGTGGCGCGTGATGTAGCCGCCCTGGAAGCGGCCATTGAGCACGCTGGTGAAGCCGTCGGCCTCGCCTTTGCGCGCCTCGGCCAGCAGCGCCTCGCCCAGGCCTTCGCCGCAGCTGGCGCCCTTGTTGGTGCCCAGGTTCAGATCGGGCAGCTTGCCCTCAAAAAAGCGCGGCAGTACCGACTGGATCGAATGCGCATCCCACAGGCCCGCAGCGCCATGCTGGGCCTGGATGCGGGCCAGCTCGGCGGCCAGCTGGTCGTGGTAGGGCTTCCAGACCTGGTCACGGCGCTGGGCAATCTCGGCATCATCGGGCTGCAGCGCGGCGCTTTGGTAGACGGGGGTGTCGGCAAAGGTGTCCACCGGGCACAGGCCGGTCACGCTCTGGCCGGGGTAGAGGCTGGCGCCATCGGGGGGACGGTTCATGTCCACGACCAGGCGCGAATGCGTGGCCACCAGGGTCGAGGCGCCGATCTCCTGCGCAAAGGCGTAGAGCAGCGGCAGGTGCCAGTCGGTGTCATGCACCTCGCGCGCCTCGGGCGTAAAGCGCTCGGCCAGCGCCGGCGGCACATAGGTGCCCACATGGGGGAAGGAGATCAGCAGCGGCGCCGTGCCTTGGCGGAACTCGAAGGCGGCGCGGTCGGTTTCAAAATGCATGGATCATGGCTCCTGAAGAAGTTCGGTGCGCGCGGCGACAAAGCCGCGCTGCGCGCTGTGGTGCAGCGGGTGGCGGCCGTCAGCCACGCGGCACTGGCCGCCCACCCAGACACTGGCCACCGCACTGCTGCGGCTGCTGGCAAACACATGGGCATCGAGCTGCTCGGCCGCCGGCAAGCCGGCCAGCGCCAGGTGCTGGCCATCGAGCACCACCCAATCGGCCTGCTGGCCCACGGCCAGGCCAGCCACCGCGCGGCCGCTGGCCTGCGCGCCGCCCTGCACGGCCGCCAGCAGCATATGGCTGCCCACATGCGGCTGCTGCGCACTGGCCGCCACATTGCGCTGCTGCGATTGCAGGCGCTGGCTGTACTCCAGCATCATCAGCTCTTCGGCGGCATTGACGCCGATATGGCTGTCCGAGCCAATGCCCCAGCGACCCGCGCCGGCCTGCCAGCGCGGCAGGTCGAAGATGCCGTCGCCCAGGTTGGCTTCGGTCAGCGGGCACAGGCCGGCCACCGCCTGCGAGGCAGCGGCGGCGGCGTATTCGGCCTCGTCCATGTGTGTTGCATGCACCAGGCACCAGCGCGCGTCCACCGGCATATGGTCCAGCAGCCAGGCCACCGGGCGCTGGCCGCTCCAGGCGACGCAGGCGTTGACCTCGGCCATCTGCTCGGCAATGTGGATGTGCACCGGTGCCTGGGCGCTCAGCGCATGCAGGCCCTGCACGGCCTCCTGCAAGGCCTGGGGCGCCACGGCGCGCAGCGAATGCGGTGCCAGGCCCAGCGCTGCGCCTTGGGCGCTGCAGGCCGGTGCCAAGGTTTCCAGCAGGCGCAGCATGTTGTCGGTGCTTCGGATGAAGCGTTTTTGCCCCTCATTGGGCGCCTGGCCGCCAAAACCGCTGTTCTGGTACAGCACCGGCAGCAAGGTGATGCCGATGCCCGCCGTCTGCGCCGCCCGCAGCAGCGCCAGGCTCAGCTCGCCGTCGGGCGCATAGGCCTGGCCATCGGGGCGGTGGTGCAGGTAGTGGAACTCGCAGACGCTGGTGTAGCCCGCTTCGAGCATCTCGATGTACAGCCAGGTGGCAATTGCCTCCAGGTGCTGGGGGCCCAGCCGGGCCGCAAAGCGGTACATCAGGTTGCGCCAGCTCCAAAAGCTGTCCTGCGCCTGGCCCCGGAACTCCGACAGCCCGGCAAAGCCGCGCTGGAAGGCATGCGAATGCAGATTGGGCATGCCCGGCAGCACGGGGCCGGTAGCCTGCACCACACCGTGGCAGCAGCTGGCATCCACGCCGGGCTCGACCGACGTCAGACGCCCCTGCGCATCCCAGCGCAGCAGCACGTTCTGGGCCCAGCCGTCGGGCAGCAGGGCCTGGGCGGCAAACAGTTGGTTATGGGTATTCATCGCATCAGACACCGGCAGCTACCTCCTGCAGCGCGACGGCGATCAACAGGGCCTCATCGCTGCTGGCGTCCAGCTGCAAGGGCTGGCCCAGCGCAGCGGTCCAGTACAGGCCGTCTTCGCCACCGGCCGCCAAGGTGGCCGACTGCGCAGGCAAGCGCCAGCTGCCCGCCCGCGCCAGCAGCATGCCCTGGGCACTGGTCAGTGCCAGTCTGCCACCCCGGTGGATGGTGACCTGCGCCTGCACCCGGCCACGCCGGGTCATCACATTCAGATCCTGCGAGGCGCCGCCCAGCAGCTGGCAGTCCAGCGCCACATCGCCCGAAAACGCAAAAGGCTGCAGGCAGTGCTGCAGCAGGTGGTCCACGCTGCCATCGGCTGCTTGCAAATGCACGCCGTCACCGTCCAGCAAGGTGATGATGCGGTCGACGCCGGCAAAGGCCGAGAACGGCCCGCTGCTGGCAATTTGCGCAATGCTGATGCGCCAGACAAAACTGTCGATACTCGCGCCAGGGGGCCAGCACAGCACCTCCTGGGTGGTGCCGCCGCCGTTCTTCCATGGCGTAGCGGGCAGCGCGCTGCTGCTGAAAAATTGCATGCTCATAGCTACCCGTTTATTGCTTGGTCAACACGGCCTGCAAAAAGCTGCGCGTGCGCTCCTTGGTCGGGTTGCTGAAGATGGTCTGCGGATCGCCGGCTTCGATGATGCCGCCGCCATCCATGACGACAACCACATCGGCCACTTCCTTGGCAAAGCCCATTTCATGGGTCACCACCATCATCGTCATGCCTTCTGCAGCCAGCATCTTCATCACCTGCAGCACCTCGCCCACCAGCTCGGGGTCGAGCGCCGAGGTGGGCTCGTCAAACAGCATCACCTTGGGGCGCATCGCCAACGCACGGGCAATCGCCACGCGCTGCTTTTGCCCGCCCGAGAGGCTGCCGGGCATCGCATCGGCCTTGTGGGCCAGGCCCACCTTTTGCAGCAGGTCATGCGCCAGCGCATCGGCATCCTTGCGGCTGAGGCCATGGAGCTTGCGCGGGCCCAGGGTCACGTTGTCCAGCACCGACAGGTGCGGGAACAGGTTGAAGGACTGGAACACCATGCCGACCTCTTCGCGCAGTGCGTTGAGGGCTTTCTCGGGCAGCATCTGGCCGTCCTGCACCAGCGTGCGGCCACAGATGTCGATGCGGCCGCCTTGCGGCGCCTCCAGCCCATTGCAGCAGCGCAGAAAGGTGCTCTTGCCCGAGCCGCTGGGGCCGATGACGACCACCACCTGTTTGGGCTTGACATCGAAGTCGATGCCGTCGAGCACGACATGCGTGCCATAGGCCTTGCGCAGGCCACGGATGCGGATCATGGATTCGGAATTCAACGGAGCTGCGGTCATTGCACCATGCCTCCAGCGCGCATGCGCTTCTCAAAATGGCGCAGTGCCAGGGTGGTCACGCCGGTCAACACAAAATAAATCACGGCAATCGCCAAATACACTTCCAGCGAGCGGTAGGACACGCTGATGATCTTCTGGCCCTGGTGCATCACATCGTGGATGGTCAGCAGCGAGACCAGCGCCGAGTTCTTGATCAGTGCAATGAACTCGTTGCCCAGCGGCGGAATCATCCGCACGATGGCCTGGGGCAGGATCACCGACAGCATGGCCTGGCCGGACGACATGCCGATGGAGCGCGCGGCCTCCATCTGGCCGCGGTCGATGGACTGGATGGCGCCACGCACCACTTCGGACACATAGGCGCCCGAGTAGATGCCCAGGCCCAGCACGCCGCAGGCAAAGGCCGGCAGCATGATGTTGAACTGCGGCAGACCAAAGAACAGGATGAACAGCTGCACCAGGAGCGGCGTGCCCCGGATCACGGCCACATAGGCTGTGCAGATGCTGTAGATGATCCTGTTCTTGGGGTTGAGCCGGCCAATGCCGATCAGCAGACCCATCACGCAACCCAGCACCAGCGCTGCGGCCGTGATCTCCACCGTCACCGCTGCACCGCGCAGCAGATCGGGCCACCCTGCCCAGACGGGCGAAAAATCCAAATCCATAGTCAATCCTGTCGTCTCAGATCAGCGCGCTGCCCGGGCAGCGCGCTGCGGCACCCATGCCGGTTACTTGCTGCCGGGGAACCACTTGTCCACGATGGCCTTGTAGCCGCCATCAGCCTTGAGCTGCTCGAGCGCCTTGTTCACCGCGGCGGTCAGCTCGGGCGTATCCTTGCGGATGGCCATGCCGTATTCCTCGGTGGTGATCTGCTCGGCCAGCACCTTCATGCCGCCACGGGTGCGGTTGTACTGGAACGCAGCAGGCTTGCCGGTCACGGCGGCATCGGCGCGGCCGATATCCACCAGGTTGAACATTTCCTGGTTCTTTTCCACCTCGACGCGCTGCACCTTGGGGAAGTGTTCGGTCAGGTAACCCACGGACTTGGTGCCCACCTGCACGGACACCTTCTTGCCGTCCAGATCGCTCAGCTTGGTGATGGGGCTGCCTTCCTTGACCATCGCCACCAGGCCACCGGCGTAGTAAGGCTGGGTGAAGTCCACCACCTTCTTGCGCTCATCGGTGATGTAGATGGCCGAGACGGCCATGTCGTAGCGGCGGGCGATCAGACCGGGTACCAGGCCCTTGAAATCGATATCGATCCATTCGACCTTCTTGCCCATCTTGGCCGCAACGGCCTCGACGAGTTCGACGTCGAAGCCGGTCTTCTTGCCGTTTTCGACAAATTCCATCGGCGGGAAGGTGGCATCGGTGGCCACGCGCAGCACATTGTTCTGGGCAAAGGCAGCGCCTGCACCACAGGCCAGGGCGATCAAAGAGGTCTTCAAGACCAGGCGGCGGAAGTTCATGGGAGAGTCCTTTTTCAATTCAAGTACCAAGCAAAAATCTCAATGTCATCCAGCCAGACTGCGGGAGATGCGGGCCGCTGCGGCCAACGTGGCCTGCACCAGCTGGGCCTGCTGGTGCTGCACACGCTGGTGGGGCGCCATCAGGCTGAGCGCCGCCACGGCGCGGCGGCCGCTGGCAAACACCGGCACGCTGCAGCCCCAGACACCGGCATCGACCTGGCCCACCGTGGTGATGTAGCCCTGCGTGCGCAGCTCCTGCAGCTCGGCAGCGGCTTCGGCGCGGGCGGGGGTGCCTTCGCCGTAGTGCTGGTTCAGCAGCGCTTCGCGTTGCACGGCGGGCAGATAGGCCAGCACGCATTTGGCAGACGCCCCGACCTTCAGCGGCACGCTGCTGCCCTTGTCGAAGGAGCAGCGCAACGACAGCGGGCTTTCCACCATGTCCAGGCACACGGCCTGGCCATTGGCGGCAACCAGCAAACCTGCGCTTTCCTGGGTCTGCTGCGACAGCTGCACCAGTACAGGGCGGGCCACATGCACCAAATGGGAGCCATCATCAAAGCCCCGCGCCAGCTGCAGCCCCAGCGGCCCGGGCGCATACAGCGCACCGCTGTCGGCCACAAAGCCAAAGCGCTTGAGGCGCGCGAGCTGCCGGTACAGGCTGCTGCGGGGCAAACCCGTGCCCTGCATCAGCTCGTTGGCCGACAGCGGCCGCCCGGCGCAAGCCAGAACCGCCAGCACCTGCAGCACACGGTCGGCCGCCGACACCTCGGAACCCGGGGCATCCGCTGCCGTACGCTCGCCAACCAACAACTCTGAAGCATCCATTTGCAATTCCCATTCCTCGGGACTAATGACACAGATGATCTTGCAAGATCAATGCCAGAATTGTCGAATTGCTCTCTGAATAAATACCTAGCGCAAACCCTAGGTCGGAATTGAATGGAGAATTCAATTCCCATTTAATGGGAATTTGAAATGTAAAAAGCCCCAGCATGGTGCGGTGCTGGACGCGCAGGCGAACGCGACCGCTGCCGTGCAGGGCGGTGGACGGGAACGGGGGAGTGGGTGGCAGCCCTGTGGCGGGGCCGCCGGTCGATCAGCGCTTGATCAGCACCTGGCCAGCGCCCAGACTGCGGTCAAAGGGCCGCCAGATAACCCAAAGCCGCCAGCGGCGCTGTCTCGGCCCGCAGCACGCGCGGGCCCAGGGTGACGGGCGCAAAGCCGTGGCCGCGTGCCAGTGCTTCTTCAGCAGGCGACAGGCCGCCTTCGGGGCCGGACAGAAAGACAAGGGGCTGGCTGCCTTCTTGCTGCACCGCCTGGGCCAGCGGCTGCGTGCCCTCGGCCAGCGACAGCACCAGGCGCTGCGCACCGGCCAGGCTCCCGGCCTTGATCCATTGCGCCAGGTCCACCGGCGCATGGATGCGCGGCACCTGGTTGCGGCCACATTGCTCGCAGGCGCTCGCGGCAATCGCCTGCCAGCGCTCCTGGCGCTTGGTGGCGCGGTCGCCCTTGAGGCGGGTGACCGAGCGCTCGGCCTCCAGCGGCGTGATGCTGGCCACGCCCAGCTCGGTCGCCTTCTCCACCAGCCATTCCATGCGCTCGCCAGCGGTAATGCCGGCGAGCAGGTGTACGGCACGGGCCGCTTCGCGCTCGATGGCCGTGTGGCCCTCTATCTGTACGGTCACGTGGCTGCGGCCCATTTGCACGATGCTGGCGTCGTACTCGCCCGCCGGGCTGCCCGCCTCGCCGTTGAACAAGGTGATGTGCTCGCCGGGCTGCATGCGAAACACCTGCACATGGCGCGCAGCCTCGGGTGGCAGATCCAGGGTGGCGCCGGCGCGCAGCTCAACGGGGCAATAAAAACGGGGCATGGGGATCGGTCAAAGTGGACGGATGTCAGGGGCGGGTAGGTCAGGTCAGAGGCTCAGCCCCGGCCCATCATCCAGCCGCCTTGCTCCTCGATGCCTTCAATCTCATGGACCAGGCGCATCAGCGGCACCAGCTCGCGGTAGCGCGAGGCCGTCGCGCGGATGTAGTGGAGAAAGCGGGGCGCATCGGCCAGGTAACGCGGCTTGCCGTCGCGCAGGGTCAGGCGGGCAAAGATGCCGGCGACCTTGAGGTGGCGCTGGATGCCCATCCATTCCACCGCGCGGTAGAAGTCCCCAAAATCCGCGCCAAAGCCCGACGGGCTGCCAGCGCCCAGCAGGCCCGCCTTGCGCGCCTTTTCCCAGTAGCGGATCGTGATGTCGACGACAAAATCCTCTTCCCAGCTGATGAAGGCATCGCGCATCAGGCTGGCGATGTCATAGGTGATGGGTCCGTAGAGGGCATCCTGGAAATCCAGCACGCCCAGCGGCGCGCCAGCGGTGGGCGGCACCATCAGGTTGCGCATCATGAAGTCGCGGTGCACGAACACCCGAGGCACCGACAGGTTCTGGGCCACGATCGCGTCAAAGGCGTTGTTGAGCACCGCCTGCTGCTTGTCGCTCAGCTGCACCTGGCGGTGCTGGGCGATGTACCAATCGGGGAACAGCTGCAGCTCGCGGCGCAGAATGGCCTCGTCATACACCGGCAGCACGCCTTCACGCGATGCCTTCTGCCAGTCGACCAGAATATCCACCGCCTGCATGTACCACTGGTAGGCGGCCTGGGAATCGGGCGGCTGCAGCTTCTCGATCACCGTCTGCGTGCCCAGATCGGACAGCAGCATGAAGCCATGGGCGGCATCCCAGTCCAGCACCTCGGGGGCGTTGAGCCCTGCCTGGGCCAGCAAGGCCTGCACCTTCACAAAAGGTTCGCTGTTCTCCTTGTCCGGCGGCGCATCCATGATGATGCGCGTGCCACCCTGCAGGTCGTCCACCCGCAAATAACGGCGAAAGCTCGCATCCGCCGATGCCAGGCGAACGCTCTCGGCGCGCAGACCATGGCTGGCCGATACCGCAGCAAGCCACTGGCCAAACTGTGCGGCGCGGGCAGCGTCTGCCCAAACCACTGGGGTAACGCCCTGTAAAGATTGCACGGTGCTGTCAGGCTGGGGTGCTACAGAAGGTGCAGCAATAGGGTCAGACATGGGGGAAATAGATTGGCTCATGGATAATGCAGATTCTACAAAGCCCTGCCGCCCGGCTGGGGCCCAGATCCCGATCCGTGTGCATGTATGCACCGCAGATGCACAGGCCAGTGGCTATTTCCCATGGATATTCACGCTTTCACCGATGTGGCGCCAGCCTCGCCCCGCCCTGCTGGCGCCGCCGCAGGGCTGCGCGCGCGCGCAGGCAAGCCCCCATCGCCCCGCACCTTGTCCCTCTCCGCACCCCGCTTTTCTCCGACCGCCATTGCCGGCTTGTGCATGGCCATGCTCTGGGCCTCGCCGGCGCTGGTTCTGGCCCAGACGTCCGCTGACAGCGATGACGCCGGCCTGGTGCTGCGCGCCAGCCCGCGCCTGCAGGAGAACCTGAGCTCCGAGCAGCGCGGCAAGATGCCGGTCTACCTCGAAGGCGATGAACTCACCGGCCAGACGGCGGACATGACCACCGTCACCGGCAATGCCAGCCTGCGCCGCGCCGACACGATGATCCGCGCCGACCGTCTGCGCTTTTACGAGCCCAGCAATACCGCCTATGCCGATGGCAATGTGCACATCAACCGTGCAGGCAGCGTGTTTGACGGCACCGAGCTGCAGATGCAGCTCGATTCCAACGAAGGCTTCTTCAAGGACGCCAACTACCGCCTGCTGCCCAACAACGGCTATGGCGTGGCCTCGCGTGTGGATTTCATCGACCGCGAACGCTCGGTCGTGCATGAAGGCACCTATACCACCTGCCAGCGCAACGATGAAGCCAGCTGGCAGCCGGACTGGATCATCCGTGCTGAAAAAATCAGCATCGACAACCTCGAAGAAGTCGGTGTCGCCGAGAACGGCGTGCTCGAATTCAAGGGCGTGCCGATCATCCCCATCCCCAAGATGAGCTTTCCCCTGTCGGAAAAGCGCAAATCGGGCCTGCTGCCGCCGACGATGTCGCTCGACAGCGACAGCGGCTTCACCTACGCCCAGCCCTATTACTGGAACATCGCCCCCAACCGCGACGCGACGATCACGCCGACGGCGATGGTCAAACGCGGCCTTGCGCTGGGCGGCGAGTTCCGCTACCTCGAGCCCACCTACTACGGCACGCTGGCGGGCCTGTACATGCCCGGCGACCGCCTGCGCGACCGCGACCGCTGGTCCTGGCTGTGGCAGCACATCGGCAGCGTCGACACGCCGATCGGCGGCGTGGGCCTGAACATCAACGCCAAACGCGTCAGCGACTCCGACTATTGGCGCGACTTCCAGGGCAACAGCTACAAGCTCAACGAGCGCCTGCTCAACAGCGAAGCGTCGGCCAGCTGGTCGCGTGACGACCACAGCCTGCTGCTGCGTGCACAAAAGTGGCAGACCTTGCAGGACCCGCTCTCGCCGATCGTGCCGCCGTATGACCGCATGCCCCAGCTGCAGTACCGCTACACCCCGCAAAACCTGCCGCTGGGTCTGGAAGGCTCGATCGAGGCCGATGCCACGCGCTTCCGTGCCGACACCAGCCTGCTCAACCAGCCCAATGCCGACCGGGGCTATGTGCAGGCCGAGCTGAGCCGCCCCTTCATTGCGCCGCAGGGCTACATCACGCCCAAGCTGATGCTCAACACCCGGCACTACAACTTTGACAACTCGGGCCTGGCCACCGTCAGCAGCGCCAGCATCACGGTGCCCACCGTGAGCCTGGACAGCGGCCTGACCTTTGAGCGCAGCACGCGGCTGTTTGGCCGCAACCTGATCCAGACGCTGGAGCCGCGCGCCTTCTACACCTACACGCCCTACCGCGATCAGAGCATGATCCCGGTCTACGACACGGCGCCCTACGATTTCAGCTTTGCGACCATCTTCAGCTCGAACTCGTTCAGCGGCTACGACCGCATTGCCGACAACAACATGCTGACCGTCGGCGCCACCACGCGTTTCCTCGATGCCGAAACCGGCACCGAGGCGGCGCGCTTTGGCATTGCGCAGCGCCTGCGCTTCTCGGACCAGCGCGTGGTCATGCCCAATGCCAGCCCGGTCAGCGAGCGCTGGTCGGACATCATGCTGGGCGCCGGCATCAACTGGACGCCCAAGTGGGGTTTCGACACCACGGTGCAGTTCAATCCCGACAGCGGCCGCTCGGTGCGATCGACGATGCAGGCGCGCTACAAGCCGGGCGACTACAAGACCTTGGCGCTGGCCTACCGCTACCAGGCACAGAACAGCGAGCAGATGGACCTGGGCTGGCAGTGGCCGGTCGATGAAATCTTTGGCTCCAAGGGCAAAAAAGCCAAGGGTGAAGGCCGCTGGTACACTGTGGGCCGCTTGAACTACAGCATGCGTGACAAGAAACTGGTGGACTCGGTGGTGGGCGTGGAATACGCCGGATGCTGCTGGAGCAGCCGCATCGTGCTCCAGCGTTTGCAGAACTCGCTGGTGCAGTCCAACACCAAGCTGCTGTTCCAGATGGAATTCACTGGCCTGACCAAACTCACGCTGGGCGCTGACCCGCTGGCCAGCATGCGCGAAAACGTGCCCGGCTACCAGTCCCTGCCCAGCGGCAACGGCTCCGCAGTGCCCAGCCGTTTCAGCAATTACGATTGAAGCATTCCCTGACCATGAAACAACGCATTCTCTCTTTGAGCGTGGCCTGCAGCCTGGCCTTGCTGGCTGGTGCCGGCGCGGCACAAGGCATCAAGGCTGGCAGTGACGGCGCATCCGCCGGCATGCGTGCCCCCGGCACCGGCCGGGGCGCGCCCACGGCAGCCGCACCTGCTGCTGCGCAGCGCAATGCCAGTGCGCCCCGCTCGGCGGACTTCATCGTCGCGGTCGTCAATTCCGAGCCGGTCACCAATGTCGAGGTGCAGCAGCAGTTCGAACGCCTGCGCGCCCAGGCCGAGGCCAACAACATGCCGGCCGAAGCCGCACGCCGCCAGGCACTCGAGATGCTGATCGGCCAGAAGATCCAGCTGCAGATGGCTGCCGAGCGCAACATCACGGTGGACAACTTTGCGGTGCAGCAGGCCGAAGAGTCGGTCGCCCGCCAGAACAGCATGACCATGCCCGAGCTGCGCCGCCGCCTGGCCAGCGAAGGTATTCCCGAAGCCCAGTTCCGCTCCGATCTGAAAAAGCAGCTGGTGATCCAGAAGCTGCGTGAGGCCGAAGTCGACTCCAAGGTGCGCGTCAGCGACCTGGAGATCGACCAGTACCTGCGCGAGCAGAAGGCCAAGGCAGGCCTCGCCGGCGCGGCCACCCAGCTCAACCTGGGCCACATCCTGATCACCGTGCCGGAAAACGCCAGCGAAGACCAGGTCAAGCAGCTGCAGGCCAAGGCCCAGCAGGCGGCCGACAAGATTCGCGCGGGCGAAGACTTCAATGCGGCCGTGGCCGAGTTCTCCGATGTGCCCGACGGCAAGGGCGGTGGTGCCATGGGCCTGCGCCCGGCCGACCGCTATCCGGAGCTGTTCGTCAAGGCCACCCAGGCCACGCCACAGGGCGCCATTGCCGGCCCGGTGCGCTCGCCCGCCGGTTTCCACATCCTGAAGGTGCTGGAGAAGACCAGCGGCGAAGTCCCCGCGATCGTCACCCAGAGCCATGCACGCCACATCCTGCTGCGCCCCAGCCCGCAGCTGAGCGAAGCCCAGGCCGTTGAGCGCCTGGAAGACTACCGCCGCCGCGTGCTGGCCCACCAGGACACGTTTGAAGACCTGGCCAAGCGCTATTCCGAAGACGGCAGCGCCAAGGAAGGCGGCGACCTGGGCTGGGCCAGCCCGCGCAAGTTTGTGCCTGAGTTCGAAGAAGCGCTCAACGCCTTGCAGCCCGGCGAGATCAGCCAGCCCATTGCCAGCCGCTTCGGTATTCACCTGATCCAGCTGCTGGAGCGCCGCGAAGCCAAGCTCAACCAGCGCGAGCAGCGTGACATGGTGCGCTCCATCGTGCGTGAGAACAAGCTCGAACAGGCGTTCAACACCTGGGCACAGGAAGCCCGTGCACGCGCCTACGTGGAATACCGCGAGCCGCCCCAGTAACAGCCCGGATGCCCCGGGCGCGATGACCCTGCCCGGCGCTGTGGCGCTGGGGCGGTGTCATCATCCGGCCCTCGGCAAGCCACTTTTAGAGCGGTGCTTTCGCACCGCTTTGTCATTGCATGAAACACATTCCCCGCAAGCGCTTTGGCCAGAATTTCCTGACCGATCGCGCCGTCATCGACGCGATCGTCGACGCCATCAACCCGCTGCCCGGCCAGACGGTGGTGGAGATCGGCCCCGGCCTGATGGCGCTGACCCAGCCGCTGGTCGAGCGCCTGGGCAAGCTCAGCGTCATCGAGCTGGACCGTGATCTGGCCGTGCGGCTGCGCACGCACCCGCAGCTCGACGTGGTCGAGTCCGATGTGCTGAAGGTGGACTTCCGCGCGCTGGCCCAGCGCCTGGGCGTGGCCAAGCTGCGCGTCGCCGGCAACCTGCCCTACAACATCTCCAGCCCCATCCTGTTTCACCTGCTCGAACAGGTCGATGTGGTCGAAGACCAGCACTTCATGCTGCAAAAGGAGGTCATCGACCGCATGGTGGCCGCACCTGCCACCTCGGACTATGGGCGCCTGACGGTCATGCTGCAGTGGCGTTATGCGATGGAGAACGTACTGTTCGTGCCGCCCGAGAGCTTTGACCCACCCCCCAAGGTCGACAGCGCCGTGGTGCGCATGGTCCCGCGCGCGCAACCCGCCCAGCTGGATGCCAGGCTGCTCGAAGAGCTGGTGCGCGTCGCCTTCAGCCAGCGCCGCAAGATCCTGCGCAACACCCTGGGCAAATGGCTGGAGGACAAAGGCTATGGCGGCAGCTTTGATCTGCAGCGCCGCGCCGAAGAAGTACCGGTCGCCGAATACGAGCAAGCGGCCGCCAGCCTGTCGGCAGGACCCAACGCCGCCTGACCTTGAAGCAGCCCCGCCCCCAAGCAAAACGCCCGGCTTGCGCCGGGCGTTTTTTCTGGGGAATCAGGACGCCGATCAGAGGAAAGAGTAAAAACAGCGAAACGGCACCTTGCGTTCGGCCCAGTACTCGGCCGCATCGCGGAACACATCGAGCAGCTGCTCGCGCGCCTCGCGGTCGAACTTCATCGCAGTGGGGATCTGGTCCAGCACCACGACAAAGCCGGGCTGGGGCCCGCTCTTGTGCAAAGGGTCCGTCAGGCAGTCGAACAGCGCATCGAAGTTCTTGCCATAGTGCGACGGAAAATAGAACTGCATGCCAATCAACTCGAGCACATCGGCCTTGGACAGCGCATGCGCCAGATTGGCGTACAGGAAGTGCTGCCCCAGGTTCTGGGCTGCGTCGCGCAGGTCTTCCAACCGGTAGGCACGGATGGCCTGCACGATGTTGGGACGCACGAAACGCAGCGATGTATCTTGTACCTGACGAAGTGGAGTGTCCATCTCCGTTGCTCTTTCCATTAGCATTTTTTAAAAACCACACCCCATCCTGGGGCTCATTGGGCATTGTTGACTTAGCACATCACTGAGCGCAAGACATCTCTTGCGGAAAAGCGACATAGGAGGAATCTGACTGGCTAATTCACAATGCGCCGAAAGCTGCTGTAGTGATCCTGGGTGTAGTAGCAAGTATCGGGCATTGTGGCGACCTGACCGCCACAAATGATGCGGCGCGCCCCGCGATCGCGGGAGCCGGGTGTCTTGACCGTGTATTCCCGGTAGTAACCCCGCTTCTGCCTGGGCAGTATGCGTTCACGGTTACCAAATACCGAGCCGTCCTTGTCATAGGGAAAAGGGCCGCCGTCGAGGATCAGCGCATAGGTTTTGCGGCCTTGGGGCGGCAATTCGGCCAGGGCCACGACCGGCCCATCGAATGCAGAAGTCCCGCTACCGCGGGCCTGCACGACAGGCGGCAACACCGCCAGGACCGCAGCAAGCACACCAGCCTTCACAGACGAGCGGGCCAGATAACCCCATGCATTGAGCATCAACAACACCTTTCAGAACCAGGGATTCTCTGCACCACCTGCGCCCAGGGAACGGGCGCGGATAGGGAGGAGACGCGAGACGTCTTTTTGCAGCCCATAGCGAGCTATTGACAAGGAAGACAACGCCGCGAATCGCCCGTGCCCGCAGTCCGGCCATGGCAGGGAGTTTTGCGGAGAATTCCTAGACTCACCGAAAGTTCAGCCGGTCAGTGTGACGGATTGCCCCCCAAAATGCAAGAAGCCTGCCCAAAATTTGAGCAGGCTTCTCAGTATTTAACCGCAGCAAGTGCTGCTGAATCAGCGCAACTTAGCCACAAATAGCAGCATCAACGCGCAAAATTCGCGTCTGCTACCGCAACTGCGGTCATATTGACAATGCGGCGTACCGTCGCGCTCGGGGTCAAAATATGCACCGGCTGGGCGGCGCCCAGCAGAATGGGGCCAATGGCGATATTGCCGCCTGCAGCGGTCTTGAGCAGGTTGTAGCTGATATTGGCCGCATCAATATTGGGCAGCACCAGCAGATTGGCGTTACCGACCAGGGGGCTCTCGGGCATGATGCTGGCGCGCTGCTTCTGGTCGATGGCCACATCGCCATGCATTTCGCCATCCACTTCCAGCCACGGGGCCTGGATGCGCAACAGCTCCAGGGTCTGGCGCATCTTGACGGCGCTGGGCTGGTTGCTGGAGCCAAAGTTCGAGTGCGACAGCAGTGCGGCCTTGGGCTTGATACCAAAGCGCATCATCTCCTCGGCCGCCATGATCGTGATCTCGGCGAGCTGCTCGGCCGTCGGGTCGTAGTTCACATGGGTGTCCACGAGGAAGACCTGGCGCTCGGGCAGCAGCAGGCCGTTCATGCAGGCGTAGGTGGCAGTGCCGGCACGCTTGCCGATGACCTGGTCGATGTAGTGCAGGTGGATCGCGGTGTTGTTCCAGGTGCCGCAGATGAGGCCATCGACCTCGCCCTTGTGCAGCAGCATGCAGCCGATCAGGGTCAGGCGGCGGCGCATCTCGATCTTGGCGATCGGCACCGTCACGCCCTTGCGCTCGGCCATGCGGTGGTAGGACTGCCAGAAATCGCGGTAGCGGTCGTCATGCTCGACGTTCACCACATCGTAGTCTGTGCCTTCCTTCAGGCGCAGGCCAAATTTCTCGATGCGCTGCGCAATGATGGCGGGGCGGCCGATCAAGGTGGGGCGCGCCACGCGCTCGTCCACGACGATCTGGGCCGCACGCAGGATGCGCTCTTCCTCGCCCTCGGCGTAGGCAATGCGCTTTTTCGCCGCCCGCTTGGCCGCCATGAAGATGGGCTTCATCGCCGTGCCGGACGCGTAGACGAAGGTCTGCAAGTGCTCGCGGTAGGCATCCATGTCCTGGATCGGGCGCTCGGCCACACCGCATTCCGCAGCCGCCTGTGCCACAGCCGGCGCAATCTTCATCATCAGGCGCGGGTCAAACGGCTTGGGGATCAGGTATTCGGGGCCAAACGACAGGTCCTGGCCGGCATAGGCGTTGGCGACCTCTTCGGTCTGCTCGGCCTGGGCCAGGTCGGCGATCGCATGCACCGTGGCGATTTCCATCTCGGTGGTGATCGTCGTTGCGCCGCAATCGAGTGCACCCCGGAAGATATAGGGGAAGCACAGCACATTGTTGACCTGGTTCGGGTAGTCCGAACGGCCGGTCGCCATGATGATGTCGTCACGCACCGCCTTGGCATCTTCCGGCGAGATCTCGGGGTTGGGATTGGCCAGCGCAAAGATGATGGGGCGCACCGCCATGCGCTGCACCATATCGGGCTTGAGCACACCGCCTGCCGACAGACCCAGGAACACATCGGCGCCATCGATCACCTGCGACAACGTGCGCTTGTCGGTTTCTTGAGCGAAAAGCTCCTTATCTTCGTCCATCAGCTCGGTACGGCCCTTGTAGACCACGCCGACGATGTCGGTGACCATCACGTTCTCGCGCTTCAGGCCGATCTCCAGCAGCAGGTTCAGACAGGCCAGCGCCGCAGCGCCCGCGCCGGACGCCACCAGCTTCACGTCCTCGATCTTCTTGCCGGCCACCTTGAGCGCATTGACCATGGCTGCCGCAACAGTGATGGCCGTGCCGTGCTGGTCATCGTGGAAGACCGGGATCTTCATGCGCTTGCGCAGCTCGCGCTCGACATAGAAGCACTCGGGCGCCTTGATGTCTTCCAGGTTCACGGCGCCAAACGTGGGCTCCAGCGCTGCGATCACATCGACCAGCTTCTGGGGGTCTTTTTCGTTGATTTCGATGTCAAAAACATCGACACCGGCAAACTTCTTGAACAGAACGCCCTTGCCTTCCATCACAGGCTTGGAGGCCAGCGCGCCGATATCGCCCAGGCCCAGCACCGCTGTGCCGTTGGAGATCACCGCGACCAGGTTGCCCCGGCTGGTGTATTTGAAAGCTGCAGCCGGGTCCTTGACGATTTCTTCGCAAGGCGCCGCGACACCGGGCGAATAAGCCAGCGCCAGGTCATGCTGGTTGGCCATTGGCTTGGTGGCGGCAATCGCCACCTTGCCGGGGCGGGGAAACTGGTGGTACTCCAGTGCGGACTGGCGCAGCAGTGCGCGCTTGTCGACAGCAGTGGGGGTTGAATTCTTCTCAGTCATGGCGGTCTCCGGCATCACGCAGCGTTCACTACGAAAAACGGCTGGAACATGCTGCCATCTGCATGCATGTCCCAACAGTATGTCCAAGGGCCCAGATCGGTATCCGCACAGCCGACAGCTGTGGATCGTATACAAGGCACGCTCCATTCTAGGCGCAGGCTAAAAATCAAGTATTCCAGTCGCCGACTAGAACTATGAAAAAGATTTATAGCTTTTTCCACCTTATGCATAGATAGCGCAAACGGTTCCACTGCTGCCAGAAGCGAAGGTCTACAATGGCTCACGTTTGCGCTATATAGGCTCCGCAAGGGCTCATTTGTCATGGATTTAATGCTTCTGGTCATTCTCATCTTGGGCGTGAGCTTTGTGCTGCGTGCCAAGGCCCAAAAGCAGCGCATCGCCTTGTTGGCCCAATATTTGCGTAATTACGACATTGAAAAGCTGATGGAACGCCTCGTCAGCAGCTATATGCGTGCGCTCGATGAGAAAGACAGCAACCGCCAGCAGCAAATCTGGGAGCTGCAGGCGTCGGTAGAAAACAGCCTGGCCAGCCAGTTCAGCAGCTTTGCCGACACGCTGGCCAAGGCGCCCGAGCCCGCCAACGGCGCCAGCTTCAAGATCAGCACCCAGGCTTTCTACTTTCCGTTCTCGCACCTGCTGGAAAAATGGCAGGGCAACCGCCATTCCTTTGACCTGCGCACCGCCATCCGCCTGCATGCCGACGGCATCGCCCGCGTGGTCGCCAACACGGCCGGCCGCAGCCCCAAGGACCGCGCTTTTACGCTGTTGGCCGAGATGTACCTGATGCAGCACACCTGCCACTGGTACTGCAAATCCAAGGCCGTCGCATCGGCGCGCATGCAGCTGCGCAACCAGACCACCTACGAGCAGGTCATCCAGAGCGTGTCGCCCGAGACGCGCAATGCCTATCTGGCGCTGCTGGGCGAGCGCTGATGTCCGCCATTGGCTGACACCTGGGCGCAGCGCCAGCGGCGACAATCAGCGGATTGACACCACCAACCCAGGGAAAGCCCATGCCAGCCATTCCAACCCGCCTTGCCGCCCTGGCAGCCGTTGTTGCCACCGCCAGCCTGCTCAGCGCCTGCGACGAACGTCCCGGACCGATGAAGCCCATCTCCGGCACCGTCGCGGCATCGCGCCAGCCTCTGCCCGACAAGCCGCTGTTCAACGCGCCCATTGTGGATACGCACTCGGTGCTGCCCCATGCCAAGGCCGACAAACACGACCCACTGCCCCCGGCTGTGCCGCTGGCCTCGGCCGACGACCCCAAGACCTCCAACGGCGGCACGACGGCTGAAGGCGGCAGTGTGAACCCCTCTGCCGGCATGGGCGCCGTCATCACCGACAGCAAGGGCGCGCAGCACGAAGGGGATGGCAAGCCATAAGGCGCAAGAAGCGGTTCATGGGGGACGGCCGCCACCTTGGCTCATAGGCACCATCCTTGCTAGCTAGCAGTTCATGACCTCAGTCCCCCACATGCCCGCGCTGATCCTGGAGGCCCGGCCTCTGACGGCGCACAATTTCTCGGCCTTTGGCACCGTTATCGGCCTGGCCGACCCGAGCCTGCCCAGCCAGCCCATCAACCAGGGCAACGCGCTGCGCTATGACCTGCTGCCCGATCTGCAGCTGACGGCGCAAGGCGGCTGGCCCATGCTGGCGCTGTTCCGTGCGCAGGCGCGGCAGTTTCCGCTCATGGTGACCGAGGTCGAATGCCATGCGCTGGGCAGCCAGAGCTTTGTGCCGCTGGGCACGCAGCGCTTTGTCGTGGTCGTGGCCGCTGCCGGCCCGGCCCCCAAGGCTGCGGATCTGCAGGCCTTTGTGACCGATGGCCGCCAGGGCATCGTGCTGGCACCCGGCACCTGGCACCATGCTCTGCTGGCCGTCGAGGGCGGTGATTTTGCCGTCATCGAGCGGCGCGCCGATGCGCTGGACTGCCGCTGCGAAGCGATCAGCGAGCCGCTGCAGGTCCTTCTGCCGGCTGACCTGGCCTAAGAACCTGTTCTAAAGCTCAGGCAGCCGCCGCGAGCTGCTGCGCAATGGCGATCAAGCTGCGGTCCGTGCCTGCCGGGCCGAGCAGCGAGATACCCAGCGGCGCGCCGCCGCGGCTGGCCAGTGGCAGTGAAATTTGCGGAAAGCCGGACAACCCGGCCAGGCACAGCATCTGCACCGCCTGGTTGCGGTAGACCTCCAGCGATGCCTCGTCGGCCGTGCGCAGCGGCGCAATATCGGGCATGGTCGGCATCACCAGCACGCCATCGCTGCCCAGCACATCGGCCAGATGCTGGCGGAAACGCATGCGGAACTGCTCGGCCTGCTGCACCTGCGCATCGGTCACTTGGCGCGACCAGTCAAAGCGCTCCTTCACACCCGGGCCCAGCACGGGCGCATAGCGGCTGATGAAGGCGCCATCGGTCATCCAGGCCTCACGGCCCTGGATGTAGCGAAAGCTCCAGTACATCGCATCAAAAGAGTCGAGCACCGCCGTGCAGTCCTGCGCGCGGCCCAGCAGCTGCGTGATCTGCTGCAGCGCGCCATCCCAGGCCGGGCGCACCGCGCTGTCCACCAGACCCCAGACGTCGCTGGGCATCAGCAAACGCGGGCGCGCAGGCAGCGGCGTGGTGTCGGGCGCCATCAGCACATCGGCCACGCGGGCAAAGGTCAGGGCATCGCGCGCAAACCAGCCGCAGGTGTCCAGGCTGTGGCACAGCGCCAGTGCCGATTCCAGGCTCACCCGGCCATGCGTGGGCCGTATGCCATACAGGCCGCAGTGGCTGGCAGGCGCGCGCACCGAGCCGCCCGTGTCCGTGCCCAGCGCAAAATCGCAGAGCCTGTTGGACACTGCGGACGCCGAGCCCGACGACGAACCCCCGGTGATGCGCTCGGGCGCGTTGCCGTTGATCGGCGCGCCAAAGTGGGCATTGTTGCCGTTCATCGAGAACGCCAGCTCGTCGGTCACTGTCTTGCCCGCCAGCGCCGCGCCTGCATCGAGCAGCTTCTGCACCGTGGGCGCCGTCTGCGTCTTGATGCCCGACAGGGCCAGCAGCAGCGGGTTGCCGCCACCGGTCGGGTAACCGGCAATGTCGAACAAGTCCTTCACCCCAAAGTACAGGCCGCTGAGCGGGCCGGTGCCCGCATGGCGCACGGGCACATCGGGGTAGGGAACAAAGGCATGGGCAGGGTCGTGCAAGGGCATGGTGGAGTCAGTCCTGGGCAAAAAGATGGAAATGCAGCGGCCTACGCGGCGGCCAGCACGTTGGGCGCATAGGCCGCCGCCGTTGCAGTGTGCACGCAGCGCGCCATATGGCCAGGCGCCAGCGTGACCGGTGCCGGCACCGCTTGCAGGCACGCGGCTGTGGCCAGCTTGCAGCGCGGCGCAAAAGCGCAGCCCGGCGGGATGGCGGTCAGATCGGGCGGCGCGCCGGCAATGGTCTGCAGCGGTTGGCCGCGCTCCATCGCGCCGTGCGAACGGCTTTGCAGCAAGGCCATGGTGTAGGGGTGGCGCGGGCTGCGGATCAGCTGTTCGGCCGTGCCTTCTTCGACAATCCGGCCGGCATACATCACCGCAATGCGGTCGGCCACTTCCACCGCTGCGCCAATGTCATGGGTCACAAACACAATGCCCAGGCCCAGCTCACGCTGCAGCTCGCGCAGCAGCAACAGGATCTGGATCTGCACCGTCGCATCCAGCGCGGTGGTGGGCTCGTCAGCCAGCAGCACCTGGGGGTTGCAGGCCAGCGCCAGCGCAATCATCGCCCGCTGGCGCATGCCGCCCGACATCTCATGCGGGTAGGCCTTGAGGCGCTGCTCGGGGCTGGGAATGCGCACCCGCTCAAACAGCGCCAGCGCACGCTGCTGCGCCTCGCTCTGGCTCACGCGCTCGTGCCGGCGTATGGCTTCGACAATCTGCGCGCCCACCGGGTAGACCGGGTCCAGCGCCAGCAACGGGTCCTGAAAAATCATCGCGCAGGTCTTGCCGCGAAAGTCGTTGAGCGCGCCGCCGCGCAGCGCCAGCACATCCTGGCCTGCGACCTGGATCTGGCCCTTCATCGTGGTCTTGCGCTCGGGGTGCAGGCGCAGCAGGCTGCGCAGGGTCACGCTCTTGCCAGAGCCGGATTCGCCAATCAGCGCAACCGCTTCGCCCTTGGCGACGGACAGGCTCACGCCGCTGACGGCCTGAACCACTTTCTTGCCGCTGGCAAACTGCACATTCAGGTCCTGGATCCGGACCAGTGGAGGAGAGGCTGTGTTCATCGTGGTGCTCCGGGTTCAGGCGGCCAGCGCAGCAGCGGCGGCCAGGGGGTGGCCGCTGCCGGGCTCGTGCACCAGGCAGCGCGCGGCATGGTGCAGCTGCACCGGGGTGACGGCCGGCACGGCCTGGGCGCAGACCGGCGCGGCCTGCGGGCAGCGCGGGTGAAAGCGGCAACCGGTGGGCGGGTTGATGGGGTTGGGCGGGTCACCGGCCAGCGGTGCCACCAAGGTGCGGTGGCTCGGGTCCATCGACGGCACCGACGACAGCAAGGCCTTGGTATAGGGGTGGGCCGGCGCGGCAAACAGCGCATCCGAGGGGCCGATCTCGGCCACCTGGCCCAGGTACATCACCATCACCCGGTCGCTGATGTAGTGCACCACGCCCAGGTCATGGCTGATGAACACATAGGTCAGGCCGAACTCGCGTTTCAGGTCGGCCAGCAGGTTCAGCACCTGGGCCTCCACCGATTTGTCGAGCGCCGAGACCGCCTCGTCCAGGATCACCATGCGCGGCTGCAACGCCAGCGCGCGCGCAATGTTGATGCGCTGGCGCTGGCCGCCCGAGAGCTCATGCGGGTAGCGCTCGGCAAAGCGGGCCGGCGCCAGGCCGACCCGGTCCATCAGGTGGTGGGCGCGGGCGACCGACTCCTTGCGCGAGACGCCATGCACCTGCGGGCCAAAGGCGATCGAGTCCTCGATCGTCAGGCGCGGGTTGAGCGAGGCATAGCTGTCCTGGAACACCATCTGCACCTGGCGGCGAAACTCCTTGAGGCTCAGGTCACGCGAGCCCACCGTGCGGCCATCGAACACCAGCTCGCCAGCGGTCGGGTCCATCAGGTGCATCAGCAGCCGCGCGGTGGTCGATTTGCCGCAACCGGACTCGCCCACCACGCCCAGGGTCTCGCCCTTGAGCACCTCGAAATCCACGCCATCGACCGCGCGCACCAGCTTGCCGTTCTTGAGCGGGAAATGCTTGGTCAGGCCGCGCACCGTCAGCAGCGGCTGGGCCGGGCCGCCCACATCGGCGGCCAGGGCAGCGGCAGGGGCCAAAGAAGAATGCTGGAGCATGGCTTAACCCTTGTTGTCCATGGCCGTGCGCAGGCCATCGGAGAGCAGATTGAAGGAGATGGAGGTGATGAAGATCATCAGCCCCGGCAAGGCCGCCACCCAGGGCTGGGTGTAGATCGCCGTGCGCAAGGTGTTGAGCATCAGGCCCCATTCGGGCTCGGGCGGCTTCACGCCCAGGCCCAGAAACGACAGGCCCGAGGCCAGGATCATCGACACCGCAATCAGGCTGGTGGCATAGACAAAGATGGGGCCCAGCACATTGCCCAGCACATGCACCCGCACGATGGTGAAGGCGCTGGCCCCGGTGGCCCGCGCCGCCTCCACATAGTCGCGGTTGCGGGCCTGGGCCGTCACGCTCTCGGCCACGCGGGCGATCTGCGGGATGAAGACAATCGTCAGCGACACCAGCGAGTTGAAGATGCCCGCGCCCAGCGCGCCCGACAGCGCAATGGCCAGCAGCACCGAGGGGAAGGCGTAGAACACATCGATGGTGCGCATGATCACCGTGTTGGTGCGGCCACCGGCGTAGCCGGCCACAATGCCGATGCCCGTGCCGATCACAAAGGCCATCAGCACCGGAGTGATGCCCATGAACAGCGACAGGCGCGCGCCCATCATCAGGCGCGACAGCATGTCGCGGCCCAGCTCATCGCTGCCCAGCGGCAGGCCGGCCGTGCCAATGGGCTTGAGCCGCTTGAGCATCGAGGCCAGATAGGGATCGGACGGCGTGATCCACGGCGCCAGCGCGGCCACCGCAATCAGCAGCAGGATGACGGCGGCAGCGCCCATGGCCACCGGGTCGCGCAGCAGGCGCTGCAGCACCGAGGACCAATAGCCGCGTGAACGCTGGGCCGGCAGCGGATGCACCTGGGCCGCTGCTGCATCGGGAAGGGTAAGACTGGTCATGGGGACGGAACCTCCGGGGGTCTGCGCTCAGCGGGCAATGCGGGGATCGAGCAGGGTCTGCACCACATCGATGATGAGGTTGAGCAGCACAAAGAAAACGGCCAGCACCAGGATGGAGCCCTGCAGCAGCGGCAGATCGCGCTGGAAGATGGCCTGGTTGAGCAGAAAGCCGGTGCCCGGCCAGGAGAACACGGTCTCGATCAGGATGGAGCCGCCCAGCAGGTAGCCCAGCTGCAGGCCCATCACCGCCAGCGCCGTGGGCGCTGCGTTCTTCAGCACATGGCGGAAGATGCCCAGATGGCCCAGGCCCTTGGCCTTGAGGCCCAGGATGAACTCCTGGTCCAGCAGCTCGGCCACCAGCGCCCGCACCGTGCGCGCAATGATGCCCATCGGAATCACCGACATCGTGATGGCCGGCAGGATCATGAACTGCACATGCGCCCAGTCCCAGGCCCAGTCACCCGAGCCGCCTGGCCCCGCGCCGGTGGCGGGCAGCCACATCAGCTGCGACGAGAAGACGATCACCATCACCATGCCCAGCCAGTAGTGCGGCACGCTGACGCCCAGCATCGACAGCATCGAGCAGCTGCGGTCCACCCAGGAGTTGCGGAAGTACCCCGCCACAAAGCCAAACAGGCTGCCCAGCACAAAGCCGATCAAGGTCGCCACGACGGCCAGGCGCAGGGTGTTGACCACGGCCGCCATCACCTCGGTTGTCACCGGCCGGCTGGTGGCAATCGACTGGCCCAGATCGCCCTGCAGCGCGCGCCAGACCCAGCGCAGAAACTGCTCGGGCAGCGGCCGGTTGAAGCCATAGAGCTCGCGCATCTGGGCCTGCAGCTCGGCCGATGCATCGGCAGGCAAGACCGACACCAGGGGGTCACCCGGCGCGATATGCACCAGGGCAAAGCACAGCAGGGCCACGCCCAGCATGATGGGCAGGGTGTAGACAATGCGTCTGATCAGATAGGCAAGCATGGCGGTTCAAAGGTTCGTGGGGGAGAGGCGGACCATGCGGGGCCGCACTGGCGGGCTGGGCCATCGGCCTGCACCCGGCATGCAGCGGTGTCTCTGCACCGGTCTGCATGCCCGGGGCCGCCCGGCTTACTTCATCGTCATCGTCGCGATATCGATGAACCAGCTTTGCGGCTGCACCACGTTGCCGACCTTGGCCGACATCGCGCGCGGGCCTACGTCGTGGGCCACAAAGAGGAACGGCGACTCATCGACCACCAGGGTGTGCAGCTCGGCCAGGGCCTTGTCGCGCTCCTTGGCATCAAAGGTGGTGCGGGCCTTGTCCACCACCGCATCGACCTGCTTGTTGCTGTAGAAGCCCCAGTTGTTGGACAGCGGCGGGAAGGACTTGGTGCTGACAAAGCGCACCATCGCAAAGAAGGGGTCCATGGTGGCGGCCGTCACATTGGTGGCGCTGGCCTTGTTGGCACCCGGGTCCTTCGCGCCCAGGCGCCAGCCGGAGAACAGCGTGTTCCACTCCACCACATCGAACTCCACATCAAAGAAGCATTCCTTGAGGTTCTGCTGGATGAACTCGTTCATCGGCAGCGGCTGCATCTGGCCCGAGCCCGACGCGGAGGTCTGGATCTTCACCTTGATAGGCTTGCTGGCGCTGTAGCCGGCCTGGGTCATCAGCGCCTGGGCGGCCTTCATGTCGTACTTGATCTGGAAGCTCGGGCTGCCGCGCCAGGGGTGGCCGGGCTCAAAGATGCCGGTGGCCGGCTCCATCTGGCCGTTCAACAGCTGCTTCATGCTGGCGCGGTCCACGCACAGGTTGGCGGCATGGCGCACGCGCTTGTCCAGCCAGGGCGAGCCCTCGACAAACGAGAACTGCCATGGCCAGATGTGGGGCTGCAGGTTGGAATAGACCTTGAAGCCGCGTGCCTTGATCGCATCGAGCGCATCGGGCGCCGGCGCCTCGATCCAGTCCACCTGGCCGCTCATCAGCGCGGCGGTGCGCGAGTTGGCCTCGGGCAGCGGCAGCAGCACCACCTTGTCGATGGTCGGCGTGCGCTTGGGGTCCCAGTAGCTGGCGTTCTTGACCATCTCGAAGCGCTCACGCGGCACCAGGCGCGCGCCCTTGAAGGGGCCGGTGCCCGAGGGGTCGGCGGCAAACGCCGTCCACGCGGCCTTGCTGCGCTCGGCCTTGCCGCTGACGGAGGCCGGCACTGCAGCCAGCTTCTTGGCCCAGTGCGCGGGCGAGGCCATGAACAGATTGCTCAGGTTGATCGGCAAGAAGGAATCGGGCTCGGTGGTGGTCAGCTCCACCGTCAGGTCATCGATCTTCCTGGCGGATTTGAGCGTCGGCATGCGCGATGCGGTCACGCCCACCTGGGCCGGGTCAAACTGCTCGGCCTCCTTGTCCAGCACCTTGTTCACGTTCCAGACCACGGCATCGGCATTGAAGGCGCTGCCGTCGTGGAACTTGACCCCGGGGCGCAGCTTGAACAGCCACTTGGTCTTGTCCTTGGCATCCACCTCCCACGAGAGCGCCAGGCCCGGCACCAGCTCGCTGGGCTTGTCGGCCTTGCTCAGGTCCCACTGGGTCAGCGCGTCATACATTGGAATGCCGGTGAAACGGTTGCCTTCAAAACCCTGGTCCGGCTGGCCCGAGGTGCGCGGGATATCGCCCGCAGTCATCGCAATGCGCAGCACCTTTTCCTGGGCCAGGGCAGCACCTGCGCCCAGCGCCAGGGTGACAGCCAGAGCCAGGCTTTTGAGCGCGGGACGGGAGACGGAGAAACCGGAAGACGCTTGCATCACAGGACCTTTCCAAGGAGTGGGGGATGACAAGTCCAAAGCAAGCTGCGTGCCACATCACACATATCGTTTATCGATACAAGTGATTGATTCATCGATATTTTTGGCATGCTTTATGCGAACGCTCTGCGCATTGTTCGCCTCACTTTCAGGAGTAGCCGCATGACCCAGACAGACCGCCTGCGCATTGATGACAACCGCCTCTGGCAATCGCTGATGGCCCTCGCCCAGATAGGGGCCACGCCCAAAGGCGGCGTCTGCCGCATCGCCTTGACCGACGAGGACAAGGCCGGCCGCGACCAGGTGGTGCAGTGGTTCCGCGATGCGGGCCTGCAGGTGCGGGTCGATGAAGTGGGCAATGTGTTTGGCCGCCGCCCCGGCACCGACCCGCAGGCGCGCGCCGTGGCCACCGGCAGCCATATCGACACCCAGCCCACCGGCGGCAAGTTCGATGGCAACTACGGTGTGCTCGCCGGGCTGGAGGTGGTGCGCACGCTCAACAGCCACGGCATCCAGACCGTTGCGCCGCTGGAAGTGGCCTTCTGGATGAACGAGGAAGGCACGCGCTTCACGCCGGTGATGATGGGCTCTGGTGCATTTGCGGGAATTTTTGGTGCAGACCACATCCGCTCGCAACAAGATGGTGCAGGCCTTACTGTCGGCGAGGAGCTGGCCCGCATCGGCTACCTGGGCGATGTGGCCTGTGGCGATGTACCCGGTGGCGCCTTTGCCGCCTACTTTGAAGCGCATATCGAGCAAGGCCCGGTGCTCGAAGCCTATGACAAGCCCATCGGCATCGTCAGCGGCGCGCTGGGCCAGCAGTGGTATGACGTGACCGTCACCGGCATGGACGCCCATGCCGGCCCCACGCCGATGAACCTGCGCCATGATGCGATGCTGGCTGCTGCCCGCATGGTCGATGCCGTCAACCGCATCGCGCTGGACCAGGCGCCGCACGGGCGCGGCACCGTCGGCCATCTGCAGGTGCTGCCCAACTCGCGCAATGTGATCCCCGGCCAGGTCAAGTTCAGCGTCGACTTCCGCAACCTCTCGCAGACCGGGCTGGATGCGATGGACGCCGCCATGCGCACGGAGTTTGCGCGCCTCGCCGACCAGTGCCAGTGCCAGGTGGAGATCACGCAGGTGGTGCGCTTTGCGCCCTGCATCTTCCACCCCGGCTGCGTGGCCAGCGTGCGCGGCGCGGCCGATAGCCTGGGTTATGCGCACATGGAGGTCGTCAGCGGTGCCGGGCACGATGCCGTCTATGTGCACAGCGTGGCGCCCACCGCGATGATCTTTGTGCCCTGCAAGGATGGCATCAGCCATAACGAGATCGAGGACGCCAAATCCGAGCACCTGGCCGCTGGCTGCAATGTGCTGCTGCATGCGATGCTGGCGCATGCTGGGGTGGCCTGAGCGCCGCCTAATCTGCTGGCAACAGCTGCGACACCGCCCGCGCGCATTCGATCACCAGCGGGGCCAGCGCCTGCTGGGCATCGGCCATGTTCCAGCGGCTGGTGGGCGGCGCCAGGTGGATGGCGCCCACCACCACGCCGCGCGCATTGAACACCGGCGCGGCAATGCCCATGTCGCCCAGGAACAGCTCTTCGCAGTTGGTGGCATAGCCCGTCTGCTGGCACTGCGCCAGTTGCGCCATGACCGCATCCACCGTCGTCAACGTGGCGCGGGTGCGTGGCGGCATCGGCGCCTGCTGCAGCAATGCCTGGGCCTGCGCGGCCGGCAGCTGGCTCAGGTAGGCGCGGCCGCAGCTGCTGGCATACAGCGGCACCTGGGTGCCCACCGGTGTCAGCACCGGGATGTGCTGGGTCGTCAGCACCTGGGCCAGGTAGACCATGTGCGTGCCCGCAGGCTCGGACAAGGTCGCCGTCTCACCGCTTTGCCGCGCCAGCTGCGCCAGGTAGGTGTGGGCGGCGCTGATCATCGGATGCGCATCCAGGTAGTTGAAGCCCAGCTCCACCACACGTGGCAGCAGCACAAAGCGCCGCGTGCTCGGGTGCTTGCCGATATAGCCCAGCGCCTGCAAGGTGTGCACCGAGCGCTGCGCCGAGGCCTTGGTCATGCCGGCGGCCTGCGCAATCTCGGCCAGGGTCATGCTGCGGTGCGCCGCACTGAAGGCGCGCAGCACCTGCAGACCTTTGGCCAGCGAGAGGTTGAACAGGCTGTCGGATGCAGGCTCAGACGCAATCACCGGCGCGGGCACCGGCGTGGATACTGCTGCGGGCACAGACAAAGCCGCCACCGGTGGGTGTGCCGGTGGCGTGCCTGGGGATGTGCGGGGGGCTGCAGCGTCGGCTGACGCTGCGGTGTCCGAAGACCGGCGGTGGGCGGTGCTGGTGCGCATGGTGCAAGGGCGGGAGGCAATGCCTTGGCCTTCGCAAGAAACGCACCAACTTGCAGCCGGGCCCATCGCGGGGCGGCTGCAGCAAGGTCTTAGCGGCTGCTGGGGAAACTGAACACCGCGCCATCACGCACACCGGCGCTGGGCCAGCGCTGGGTGATAGTCTTGCGCTTGGTGTAGAAGCGCACGGCATCGGGGCCGTAGGCGTGCAGGTCACCAAACAGGCTGCGCTTCCAGCCGCCGAACGAGTGGTAGGCCACAGGCACAGGCAGTGGCACATTGATGCCAACCATACCGACCAGAATGTGGTCGCTGAAGTAGCGCGCTGCTTCGCCATCGCGGGTGAAGATGCAGGTGCCGTTGCCGTACTCGTGCGCGTTGATCAGGTCCATCGCCTCCTGCAAGGTCTTGACCCGCACAATGCCCAGCACCGGGCCAAAGATCTCTTCCTGGTAGATCTTCATGCCGGGGCGCACGTTGTCGAACAGGCAGGGGCCGAGGAAGTAGCCGTCCTCATGGCCGGCCACCTGCAGGCTGCGGCCGTCGATCAGCAGCTTGGCGCCCTCTTCCACACCGCTGTCCACATAGGCCTTGACCTTCTCGAAATGCGGCTTGGTGATCAGCGGGCCCATGTCGTTGCTGTTGTCGGTGCCCGGGCCCACCTTCATCTTGGCGATCTCGGCGCTCAGGCCGGCGATCATCTGGTCAGCCACCTCGTCGCCCACGGCCACCACCAGCGGCACGGCCATGCAGCGCTCGCCGCAGCTGCCGTAGGCGGCGCCCATCATCGCGGTCACCGCGTTGCTGATGTCGGCATCGGGCATCACCACCGCATGGTTCTTGGCACCGCCCAGCGCCTGCACGCGCTTGCCGCTCTTGCAGCCTTCGCCGTAGATGTACTCGGCAATCGGGGTCGATCCGACAAAGCTCACGGCCTTGATGCGTGGGTCATGCAGCAGCGTGTCGACCGCTTCCTTGTCGCCGTTGACGACGTTGAGCACGCCCGGTGGCAGGCCCGCTTCTTGCGCCAGCTGGGCAATGAAGAGCGCGCTGGTCGGGTCGCGCTCGGAGGGCTTGAGCACAAAGGTATTGCCGCAGGCCACGGCCATGGGCCACATCCACAAAGGCACCATCGCGGGGAAGTTGAAGGGCGTGATGCCCGCCGTCACACCCAATGCCTGGAACTCGCTCCAGCTGTCGATGTTGGGGCCCACATTGCGGCTGTGCTCACCCTTGAGCAGCTCCGGCGCGTAGCTGGCGAACTCGACGTTCTCGATACCGCGTTGCAGCTCGCCATGCGCATCGGGCAGCACCTTGCCGTGCTCGGCGGTGATCATCGCGGCGATCTTGTCGGCGTTCTGCTCCAGCAGCACCTTGAGCTGGCCCATGATGCGCGCGCGCTTGAGCGGCGGCGTATTGCGCCAGGCGGGGAAGGCCTTTTCGCCAGAGGCAATCGCGGCCTCCACCGTGGCCTTGCTGGCCAGCTCCACGCTTACGGTCGATTGGCCCGTTGCCGGGTTGAACACCGGCTGCGTGCGGCCGCCATCGTGCACGATCTTGCCGTCGATCAAATGGCCTACGGTGGCCGTCACATTCTTGTCGTGGTTCATGTCAGTCTCTCTTGGGTTCCATTCAAAAACAGCACCGGCGCCAACGTAGTGGCGCCAGATAGCACATAGCTCTTACGGGTGTCAGTTGGTCTCAGCCAGCGCGTCACCCAGCGCGTTGATCAGACGGTCGATCTCGGCCTTCTCGCTGATGAAGGGCGGCGCCAGCTGGATGGTGTCGCCACCATAGCGCACGTAGAAGCCTTTATCCCAGCACTTCATCGCAATCTCATAAGGGCGCTTGGCGGGCTCGCCAGGTAGCGCGGCAATGGTGAAGCCGGCGGCCAGACCGTAGTTGCGGATGTCGGCCACATGCTTGGCGCCCTTGAGGCTGTGCACGGCGTTTTCAAAGTAAGGCGCCAGCGCCTTTACGCGGCCGGGCATGTCTTCCTTCTCCAGAATGTCCATCACCGCCAGGCCTGCCGCGCAAGCGACGGGGTGGGCCGAGTAGGTGTAGCCATGGGCAAACTCCAGCATGTACTCAGGGCCGCCTGCGGCCATGAAGGTGTCGTAGATCTCTTTCGTCACCACGCAGCCGCCGAGCGGCTGGGCGCCATTGGTCACCTGCTTGGCAAAGTTCATGATGTCGGGCACCACGCCAAAGGCTTCGACACCGGTCCAGGCACCGCAGCGGCCAAAGCCGGTGATGACCTCATCAAAAATCAGCAGAATGCCGTGTTGCGTGCAGATCTCGCGGATGCGTTCCAGGTAGCCCTTGGGCGGGATCACCACACCGGCCGAGCCCGAGAACGGCTCGACGATCACTGCGGCGATGTTGCTGGCGTCGTGCAGCGCGATCACATCGAGCAGCTTGTCGGCCAGCGCGCGGCCGCCTTCATCGGACATGCCCTTCTGGAAGGTGCCAGCTGGCGGCTGGGTGTGCGGCAGGTGGTCGGCCACAATGCCCTGACCAAACATCTTGCGGTTGCCGGCAATGCCGCCCACCGAGATGCCGCCGTAGTTCACGCCGTGGTAGCCCTTCTCGCGGCCCACCAGCACCGTCTTGCCGGCCTGGCCCTTGAGGCGCCAGTAGGCGCGCACCATCTTCAGCGAGGTGTCGGCCGCTTCGGAGCCCGAGCCGGTGAAGAACACATGGTCCAGACCTGCGGGCGTGTGTTCCTTGATCTTGTTGGCCAGCGCAAACGAGGCAGGGTGGCCAAACTGGAAAGCCGGTGCGTAATCGAGCTGCAACGCCGCCTTGCCAATCGCCTCGGCCACTTCCTTGCGGCCATGGCCAATGCCCGAGCACCACAGGCCCGAGAGGCCGTCAAAAATCTTGCGGCCATCGGCATCGGTGTAGTAGGCGCCCTGGCCGCTGACGATCATGCGGGGCTGCGCCTTGAAGTTGCGGTTGCCGGTGAAGGGCATCCAGTGCGCGTCCAGCCAGGCTGCATCGGTGCGCAGCGTGGTGCCTGCGTTTTGGTCGTCGATCTGCACAAAGCTCATGGTTTTCTCCTTGGAACGGCGGCGTCCCATTTTTCCAGTGTTGATAGGCGATTGTGGGCCGGTTCTTTTCTTATTCAAATATTGACATATCAAAGCTCACTTGCTGAAATTTGCAAGTAAAGCGGGTGACGCATCCGCGCAAGACGCGCCGCTCCTCCCGCCCCCTATGCAGAGCCCCTCTGTCTGAAAAACGCTACTGAATAGATAGCTCTGAATGCAGACCCAGAGCCTGTTTACACGCTGTTTCACGCTTCATCCCGGCGTCACACAGCCCGGCTATCGTGGCGGTTTTTCTGCCACTGCTACCACCGCCATGATCTCCCACGATCCCTCTGCGCGCCGCCGCTTTCTGCTCTCTTCCACCGCCATCGCCGGCACCGGTCTGCTGCCCGGCATCCTGCGCGCGCAAACGGCGCCTGCGGCCATCACGCAGGATGCGGCGCGGCCCCTGCTGCTGTCGGGCCTGCAAAGCGGCGATGTGCTGGCCCACAGCGCCATCGTCTGGGCCCGGGCCAGCCGCGAGGCGCGCATGCGGGTGGAATGGTCCACCACCAGCCACTTTGCCCAAAGCACGCTGGTGCGCGGCCCCGACCTGCTGCCCGATACCGATGGCACTGGCCGTGTCGAGCTGCAAGGCCTGCCCGCCGGGCAGGACATCTTCTACCGCGTGGTGCTCGATGACCTGGCCAGCAGCAACACCCGCAGCCCGGCAGTGCTGGGGCATTTCCGCACCCCGTTGGCCAGCCAGGGCCCAGCCACCCGCCCTTTCCGCCTGGTGTGGAGCGGCGACACCGCCGGCCAGGGCTACGGCATCAACGAGGGCATCGGCGGCATGCGCATCTATGACGAGATGCGCAAGACCAACCCCGATGTCTTTCTGCACAGCGGCGACACCATCTACGCCGACGGCCCCATCCCCGAGACCATCGCGCTGCCCGATGGCAGCACCTGGAAGAACCTGTTCACACCCCAGGTTGCCAAGGTGGCCGAAACGCTCGACGAGTACCGGGGCCGCTACCGCTACAACCTGATGGACCAGAACGTGCGCGCGCTGGGCAGCGAGGTCGCGCAGATCTGGCAGTGGGACGACCACGAGGTCACCAACAACTACTCGGACAGCAAGAGCGTGTCCAACGACAAGCGCTATTCCGAAAAGAATGTGCAGCTGCTCACCGCCCGGGGCCGCCGCGCGTTTATGGAATACGCACCGATGCGCCCCTTTGGCGCGGCCGAGCAGCAGCGCGTCTACCGCCACCTGCCGCAGGGCCCGCTGGCCGATATCTTTGTGCTGGACATGCGCAGCTACCGGGGCCCCAACAGCCACAACCTGCAGGCGGTGGAAAGCACCGATACCGACTTCCTCGGCCGCCCCCAGCTCGACTGGCTGCTGGCCGGCCTCAAGGCCAGCACTGCCACCTGGAAGCTGATTGCCGCCGACATGCCGATCGGCCTGTTCGTGCCCGACGGCAAGGACGCCGAAGGCCGCGACCAGTGGGAAGCCATTGCCAACGGTGAGCACGGTGTGCCCAAGGGGCGCGAGCTGGAGATGGCGCAGCTGTTGAAGGGCATCAAGGATGCGGGCATCCGCAACGTCGTCTGGCTCACCGCCGATGTGCACTACACCGCCGCCCACCATTACAGCCCCGAGCGCGCGCAGTTCAAGGACTTTGCGCCGTTCTGGGAATTCGTCTCCGGCCCCCTCAATGCCGGTGGCTTCGGGCCCAACGAGGCGGACCAGACCTTTGGTCTGGATGTCGTCTTCCACAAGGCGCCGCCGAAGGCCAATTCCGCCCCCAGCGAGGGCTACCAGTTCTTTGGCCAGCTCGACATCCACCACCAGAGCCGCGCGCTGACCGTGGTCCTCAAGGACCTGAACGGCGCCGCGCTCTACACCAAGACACTGGAGCCGCAGCAGGCCTGAGCGAAGGGCAGGCACGCCAGCCAGGCCCAGATACAGAAGCCGCAGACGCCATGGGTGCTGCGGCTTTTGACAAGGGCCACACCGGCCGAAGCGCGCCTCCCCGGGCCACGGTGGGCAAAGGCGCCGTTGGGGCGCATACTGCGCGCTGGAGTCCATCTTTGGAGCAAGCCCCATGCCTTCCACCATCTCACTGGTCGATGCCCTCGACCACCTGGTGCTCACCGTGCAGAGCATCCCGCGCAGCATTGCCTTCTATGAGCGGGTGCTGGGTATGGAGGCAAGAGAGTTCAAGCCCGGCCGTTATGCGCTGCACTTTGGCCGGCAAAAGATCAACCTGCATGAAGTGGGCCACGTGGTGGACCCGAACGTGAAACATGCAACGCCAGGCTCTGCCGATGTCTGCTTTCTGACCCGCATGCCGCTGGCCGAGGTGATCGCCCATCTGCAGCGCCAGCAGGTGCCCATCGTGCAAGGGCCGGTGCGGGCAACAGGTGCAAGGGCGCCGCTGCAGTCGCTGTACTTTTACGATCCGGACGAGAACCTGATTGAGGTCGCGAACGAGGTGCAGGCTGGCTGATGACTGACGCGCTGGGACTTACCGTTTGGCCGCCGCATCGCACCAGCGCTGGGCCACCGCTGGCGAGGTCATGCACACCACCTCCTGGGTGACGGTCGTCACTGCCCGCTCCAGCAGCTGGATATCGGCCTCATGCTGGCGTGCCACATGCGGGTCTTCAAAGAAGATCGCGCGCTGGCAGCGGCGCTCCAGCACCAGGTCGGCGATTTGCGCGTCACCGCCCAGCGGGCCGCTGTTGAAACGGTCCACCCAGGGCTTGTCAGCCGGCCAGCCTTTGCTCCAGGCCAGCTCATTGAGCTTTTGGCCGGTGGTGCCGGTGCCCACGCGGCGGCGGTAGCGCGAGAGCAGCGCAAAATTGCGCTCGCAAAAGTCCAGCATCGCCGGCTTCATCGCATCGTGGGCAATCAGCGCCAGGGTCTGGTTGCCATAGTCGTGCAGGCGGTCGGCATGGCGGTCGGGCGCCAGCCCGGCATGGATGCGCTCCATCTCCACCCAGTCGCGCGCGCTGGCTGCCGTCGAGATAAAGGGCTTGCCGTGGATCACGCACTGGCGCTTCAAGGCCAGCGCCTCCGGGAAGATCGACGACGGGTCCACCGGGTCGATCAGGTAGATGGCGCCGTCGAGCACGCGGTTGTCGCCCGGCATGCCCACCACCTCGGCCACCAGCTTCATCAGCCCGCCTTCGCGGCCATAGGGGTAGCGCACCAGGCCCTTGTGGCCCTTGAGCATTTCTGCCGCTGCAATCGCGTCATAGGTGCGGCCCACCGCATGGAACCCGATGTTCAGCTCCCGGATGCCCTGCTCGCAGGCGCGCAAAAAGCTGAACAGTGCAGCATCCTCGTTCTGGTGGTGCAAACGGTTGGCGGCAAGGCCTAAAAGCATGGTCTATCCCGTGGGTGTGGCAAGCGAGTGGAAAGCATAGCGCCAAATCCGCAGCGCCGGTATGGCAGCCGACTGGCGCAGTGGCTCAATGCTGCGCCCAATTCTTAACTTCGGACAACCATCGCCGATCAGCAACACTGCGCTTGCGCTGCCATCCAGCCTGCTCAAGCCCGGCTGGCCCACCAGGTCTGCCACCGGAACCCCAGCCACAGCACCAGCAGCATGGCCGCGCCAAACACCCAGCCGCTCAGCGCACCGGCCATGCCGCCGGACAGCAAGGTGCCCACAGTGCAGCCAATGCCAGTCATCGCGCCCCAGCCCAGCAGCAGCCCGCCGAGCAAACCCCGGCCCGCATCCCGCCCGGTGGGCAGGCGGGGGCGGAACTGGCGGCTGGCAAAGGCGGCGATGAATGCGCCGGCCAGCAGGCCCAGCAGCACCAGCGCATTCGGCGTGGCCCAGGTTGCTGCCGGCAAGGTGGCGCAGCCGGCAAAGCCATCCAGGCCATTGAGCCGCTCAGGCACCCAGCCCTGGCCTTGCAGCGCGCCGCGCACTTGGCTGCCGATCAGGGCCGTCACGCCCAGCGGCCGCATGCGCACGATGGCGGCGGTGGCGATCAGCCCCACCAGCAGGCCGCCCAGGGCATAGTTCCAACGCCCTTGCCACAGGCTGCGCCACAGCGCGGGCAGGCTGCGCGGGGCCGCCCTTGCGGGATCTATGGGCGCAGTTGGCAGCGGCAGACTGCGCCGGCGCTGCTGCACATGGCGCTGCCACACCCAGGCCGCCCAAGCCGCCAGCACACCCAGCTGCAGCAGCAAGGCGCCGCCATAGCCCAGGTGCTGCGGCAGCCAGACAACGGGCGCATCGGCCACCGCCAGGCTGTAGAGCGGGTTCCAGGTCTGAAAACCCAACGCAAAGCCCAGTGCCGTGCCCAGCAATGCAAACGGCGATGCCGCCGAGCCCTCGGCCAGCCGGTACCAGTGCGCGCTGATGCAGGAGCCCGACACCAGCATGCCCGCGCCAAAGGCCAGGCCCGCCAGCACCAGCACCCAGCTGACCGGGCCAATGTGCATATCGGGCGGCAACTGCCCCGCCTGGGGGTTGGGCACCCAGCTGCTCTGCACCACCGTCATGCCCACCAGCCCCACGGCCAGCGCCAGGATGATTGCCAAGATACCGCGCGGGTCATCGCGCTGCAGCCAATCGCGCGCATGGCAGTAAAAGCAAAAACGCGAGCGCTGCAGCACCACGCCCAGCGCCAGCCCCATCGCCAGCGCAAACACGAGGGTGCGCCCGCCATCGCGCTGCAGCAAGGCCTGCTGCAATGGCCACAGTGCCAGCAGCAGCAAGACCGCCGCCACCGGCTGCCAATAGGCACTGATGGCCCCGGCAGCGCTGCCCGCCCCCCCCAAACCCACGCTGGAATCAGTCATGGAATTCCATCCAAAAAAATGCCCGCGCTGGGCGGGCATTGAACACAGGACCGAGCCCATGCGGAGACATTCAAACCATACTTATTTCGCAGCCCAGATCGTGCCGGCCGGGTTGTTGATCGGCACGCCAACGCTGTTGCCGTATTCGGTCCAGGAGCCGTCATAGTTCTTCACCTGGTAGCCCAGGATCTTGCTGAGCGCAAACCAGGTGTGGCTGCTGCGCTCGCCAATGCGGCAGTAGGTGATGATGGGCTTGCTGCCGTCAATGCCGGCATCGGCATAGAGCTTTTGCAGATCGGCCCGCGATTTGAAGGTGCCGTCTTCATTGACCGCCTTGCCCCAGGGCACATTCACCGCGCCAGGGATATGGCCCGCGCGGATCGACAGCTCCGGCACACCGGCAGGCGCAAACACCTTGCCCTGGTATTCATCAGCCGAGCGGATATCCACCAGCTGCGTGGCGCCCTTGCCCTCCACCGCCGCCAGCGCATCGCCCAGGCGGGCCCGCAAATCGGTGTTGACCTGGCCCACGCGGTAGGTGGTGGCGGCGTAGTCCGGCGCGCGGTTGTTCAGCGCGCGGTTCTCGGCCTCCCACTTCTTGCGGCCGCCATCGAGCAGCTTCACGTTCTTGACGCCATACACATCAAACACCCAGGCGCCCCAGGCCGCAAACCAGTTGTTGGTGTCGCCGTACAGCACCACGGTCGTGTTGTCGCTCACGCCGCCCTTGGACAGCAATTGCTCAAACGCCTCCTTGCTGACAATGTCGCGGCGCACCTTGTCATTGAGGTCGTTGTGCCAGGAGAAGTTGACCGCCCCCGGAATATGCGCCCGCTCATACAGCCCCGGGTTCACGCTCACCTCGATCACCCGCACATCGGGCCGCTGCAGATTGGCCGCCAGCCATTCGGTACTGACCAGCGCGCCCGCAGGCACCGCCTGCGGCGTGTTGGCAAAGGCAGGGCTCGCGCCCCAAACGGCTGCCGCTGCGGTACCGGCAATCAAAACGCGCCAAGGCGCTGCTGTGCGGATAGTCATGCTGTGTCGTCCTTCAGGTCATGGGAGAAAAGGCTGCCATCACGGCAGGGCCTGCTTGCACTGTGCATGTTGCAAGCAGCTACTCCAACTGAGGAATGCGCAGATGCATATGTGATCTGCGCGCTTGACAGGGGCCCAGCATGAACGACATCGGTGCAGCGCCAGCGTGCACTGCGCTGGGCTGCTTCCACTTTGGGAGCTAGAGCGCCTCCCTAGCGCCTTGGGCCAACCCCAGCCAAGCCGGGTTTTCTCAAGCCCGGCCGACCGAATCCGCCCACTGCTGCGCCGTCTGCAGCCGCGCACGTGGGCCAAAGCTGCTGGTAGTGCTGAGGGTGATGTTGTGGTGCGCAATCACCTGCTGCGGCGTGACGGCGGCATTGCCGCAAGTGGTGTGCGCATCCTCCAGCAGCACCACCGGGTAGCCATGGCGCAGCGCCGCGCGCGTGGTCACATCCACGCAGTACTCCGTATGCATGCCCCCAATCACCAGCTCCTGCACGCCCAGGTTTTGCAGCATGGGCAGCAGATCAGTTTTCCAGAACGCATCGCCGGTGGTTTTGTCCAGGGTCAGGTCAGCGCTGTCCACCTGCAGACCATCAGCCAGTTGCCATCCAGGCGTGCCCGCTTCCAGACCAGGCTCGGCGTGGCGCACCCAGATGATGGGTGTATTGGCTTGGCGTGCTGCGGCGATGACCTGGTTGATGCGGGTGATCAGGGTGGGGCAATCCCAGGCGGCGCTGGGGCCGGTGCAGAGGGATTGCTGGATGTCTATGAGGAGGAGGGCGGTGGACATGGTTTTTCTTGAAGGCCAGCGTTAAAGGTCTTGTCGGGGTCAGATAAGGGTGATTGCCATACTTAAGTATACGTTGGGGCAAATTATATATATGCAGCAGATACTAAGTTATAGCTTTGAATACCTATATATATGCACCATAGCTTCACCCTATCAATCAAATGGTTATGTTCATCACACGAATTTGATAGATTCACAACATTTTTTGGCAAGCAGTTATAGAACATACCAATAGACCCATGTAAACATGCTTATGCATACAAAGATACTGCTATAGGCAAGAAATACATGCTTCCATCTACAGTGAATTAAAATTTCCTTTGCCACAGAATGTATCCAATCCGAAGTTTCTCCCATTTCTCCAAAGGTCCATTCGTAAAAAGAGCATTCCCCGCAGGTACAGTTGTTTGCATAACTCCATCAAACAGCTATGAAAAAACTTCACCTTGCACTTACGGCTTCGGCACTTGTTATCGCTTGTCAATTGACGCATGCAAAAGGATGGGTTGATGTGGCGCAGCACAACAGATTCGCTGGATGGGCCTGTAAATCAGGTTCAGCGCAGATGGTTGACGTGCATATTTATGCAAACGGAAGAATAATTGGTGCTGGAAAAGCTGGTAACCGTAGAGAAGATGCTGTCAAGAATGTCTGTGGAAGCACTTCTCATTTCCATGGATTCGATGTTCCATTGGCAACCCCTGCAGATATGCTGGATGGAACGATGAAGGATATTATTATCTATGCGATCTATAATGATGGATCTCATGAGAAATTAGATAACACACCTATCAAGGTACAATTTCCTCATGGAGGCAATAGCACGCCGCCACCCGCAAATTTTGGCGATATTGTCGGGCGGGATTTGGATGTTTCCGGCCTAGGGTATGTTGGACATATTGGTGTGTGGGACGGAGAGATGGTGGTTGAAGCCATAGGATTTAAAGATGCTCGCAATACAATTAAACGTACGCCATGGAGTGCTTACAATAGCAATCCAACCAAATGGCAAACAATATCTCCGGTCACCATCAATGTAAGGCATAAATATTGCCAAGCCAAAGAGTGTCTTTTGACCGAATTGGAAAATGGAAATTTGGTATCAATGACTGGATCTACCCATGGGGTAAGAGAAATGGCAGCCAAATCTGCTTACGTAAAATTCCTCATTGGTGCCGAGTACACTGCTACAGCCCAGTCCTCAGCTGCAAAGCAAGGATATCGATATTATTCAAAAAGACACTGTTTCCCATTTGGCTCGAGCTGTCAGCCACGCCAAATTAAATCGAAGCCTACGCGAGGAATTTATCGATGCGATACCTTCGTATTAGACGCTTGGGGCGGAACATCCGCACTTTATTCGAATGCTCTTTCCGGCATAAAAGCTGCACCTTTTGAAAATAGAAGCAACCTTGATAAATGGTACAAGCACATTGACTCCCTAACTTCTTGGTATCGACTTCAAACCCCAAAAAACGTATATGACAATATGCAAAGAGCTTGGTGGTAAAAGTGAATAATTATAGAAAATCAGCCATATTGGTCGCCGTGTTTTTTATTCTGGGGGGCATGGTTAGTTATTTCATCAATGATGCTCCCCACGAAAAACTATCCACAGGGGATAAAGTGCCATCCCAACATGGCAGTGGCTTAGTGGGCACTCCCCTCACCCAACCAATAACCAAGACTTCTTTGCCAAAAGCCGATGCATCTCCTGACCCTGATCTTCAAGCTATTCAAAAGACAAAACGCGATAGACTTTTCGACTATTCGAGATCAGGCAACTTCGCAGACACCCGTAGCGTTCTAAAAGCTGCATTAACCGATGGGCTGATCAGTGAAGACGAATACTATGGTGAGCTCGCACATATGTTCCATCTACCTGTCAAGCAAGCTCATAGCATCATTTCAGAAATCATAGGGTCCGGCAATGCTTATGGATTTGAAGTTTTGGTAGCAAGTCTGGAGGAAAATTATGAAGTCGCAAAATCCATGACTGCAGATGAACGCCAGGACGTTTTTGAACAATTGAACAAAAACAAACCCGGGATGGTCAGCGACATGAGTCTCTTGGGCGTCGGCAGCGTTTCAAAATATACCAGCTGGGTGGGATCGCTCAGGGCTTTTTCGACCGAAGAGGCGTTTGTCAAAAATCTCAACGATCTTATTGAAAATAGAATATCAGACCCCCGAGAAGCGTTTGGCCTTTATGACGTTCTTGTGAAAAAGAACTATTCTGAGAAAGTCAATAGCTCAGCACTCAGAAAATATAACTTTCTCATAGCCAGCTACCAAGAGAGCTATCCAAAGAACAGGATGGCGGAGTTGGTGTCTTCCGGTAATTGGTGAGCTCGCCTCCTGCGCAGGCATGGGCAAGTGCGTGCTCGGTGATCAAGCGTGGGCGAGAGGTATGGGATGTTGGTGCACGGCTTGCGCCGGTTCAGGGAGAGCGCGATGACCCTCACCCCTACATTGCCCGCATGGCCTCCACCCGCACCGAGCTGCGCTCGCTCCAGCGAAACGTCCACATGGCGGCTTGTTTGCAGGTATTCCGCTGTTACCCGTTTGACACGCGTAGAAACCTTATCGCTGTGGGCAAAATCTGCCTTCAACGCTCGGCACCCTCCAGCAGGGCTGGTCTTCTCATGTCCCCAACAGGTCAACCGGCGCCAATCCCCCACAGCACCCAGGTCGGAATATAGGACTACGCTGTACCCCGTTCCAGCTATCTGTCGATGCAGCCTCCGTGCACAACCTGTGACGCACAGGGCCATCCACCTCCACAGCGCACAACCAACCGGACACCCCCATGCAAAGAACCACCGACCCATCCCTCACCCCCACCAGCACCGCCACCCCCTCGCAGCTGTTCCAGCCCCTCACCCTCTCCCAGCTCACCCTCCCCAACCGCATCGTCATCGCCCCGATGTGCCAGTACTCGGCGCAGGACGGCAATGCCAATGACTGGCATTTGATGCACTACGGCAGCCTGGCGGTTTCGGGCGCGGGCATGCTGGTGCTGGAGGCCACGGCGGTGTCAGCGGTGGGGCGCATTACCGATAAGGACCTGGGCATCTACTCCGATGACAACCAACAGGCGCTGGGGCGGCTGATGGGGTCGCTGCGCAAGCTCTCGGCAATTCCGGTCGCTATCCAGCTGGCCCATGCGGGCCGCAAGGCCTCCAGCCATCTGCCTTGGGAAGGTGCTGCGCAGATTGCGCCTGATGCGCCCCGGGGCTGGGTGGCGCAGGCGCCTTCGGCCATTGCCCATGCAGCGGGCGAGGTGCCGCCGGCCGAGATGACCCCTGCCGAGCTGGCCCAGGTGAAGGACGCGTTTGTGGCAGCGGCCAAGGCGGCCGATGCGCTGGGCATCGATGGCATCGAGATCCACATGGCCCATGGCTATTTGCTGCATGAGTTCCTCTCTCCGCTGTCCAACACCCGCAGCGACGCCTACGGCGGCAGCCTGGAGAACCGCCTACGCTACCCGCTGGAGGTGTTTGCCGCCGTGCGCGCGGCCGTGCCTGCCGCCAAGCCGGTGTGGGTGCGCATTTCGGCATCGGATTGGGCACCGGGCGGCTGGGATATCGATGGCTCGATCGCGCTGGCGCAGGGGCTGAAGGCGCTGGGTTGCAGTGCCATCCATGTGTCATCGGGCGGGCTGTCGACCGCCCAGCAGATCCCCGTGCAGCCGGGCTACCAGGTGGGTTTTGCCGAGGCCATCAAGCAAGCCACCGGCCTGACCACGATGGCCGTCGGCTTGGTGACCGAGCCTGCGCAGGCCGAGCACATTGTGGCCTCGGGCCAGGCCGATGCCGTCGCCATTGGCCGCGCCGCCTTGTACGACCCACGCTGGCCCTGGCATGCGGCTGCCAGCCTGGGCGCGCAGGTGGATGCACCGCGCCAGTACTGGCGCAGCCAGCCGCGTGAGTTCAGCAAGCTCTTCCGTGGCGCAGCCGTAGGCGTGCGCTGAGTAAACACCGAGGGCAAAGGCGCCCAAAGCCGCTAAGCTATGCGGATGCCTGCCCGCCCTCCCGTGTTTGCCTCTCCGCCCCACCTCCCTGCCGCTGCCCGCCGCGCCCGCGCGGTGCTGGGCCAGCTCAGCGATATGGATTTGCGGCTGCTGCAGGTCTTCAAGAGCGTGGTGGAGTGCGGGGGCATGTCGGCCGCCGAGCTGGAGCTCAACATCGGCACGTCGACCTTGAGCCGCCACATGAAGGACCTGGAAACCCGCCTGGGCATGGTGCTGTGCCGGCGCGGGCGCGCGGGCTTTGCGCTGACGCCGGAGGGCCACCAGGTTTACGAGGCCACCTTGCAGCTGCTCGGCGGCGTCGATCTGTTCCGCAGCCGCATTGACGATATCCACGCCCGCATGGGCGGCAATCTGGAGATCGCCATCTTCGACAAGACGGTGAGCAACCCGCAGGCCCAGATCCACCGCGCGATTGCGCAGTTCCACAGCCAGGCGCCGGATGTGAACCTGCAGCTGCATGTCAGCTCGATCAACGCGATCGAGCGCGGGCTGATGGATGGGCGCTTTCATGTGGGCATCATCCCGGCGCACCGCAGTTCGGCCAGCCTGGTCTACCGCGATCTGTTTGCCGAGAACATGCAGCTGTACTGCGCCGCCGGCCATGACCTGTGGGAGCAGCAGCACCAGGCCCTGGACTGGGAGCAGCTGCGCAGCTACCCCTTTGCCGGCCTGGGCTACCACTCGCCCAATATGGAGCTGAGCCACAGCGTGCGGCTGCCGCGCGCGGCCACCGGGTTTGACCAGGAGTCGATTGCCACCTTGATTTTGTCCGGGTGTTTTTTGGGATTTTTGCCCGACCACTACGCGGCCAGTTTTGAAAACCAAGGTTTGATGCGGGCTGTACGGCCAGAACGCTTCCATTACCGTTGCCAATTCGTGGCCATGTGGCGCTTATCGCCCGCTCCGAGCCGTGTGGCGCAGGCCTTTATTGACTGCCTCCTCGATGCCCACACAGCAGTTGACTAAGTTGCTATGAAATTAACTTATCCACAGAAACCGGCTTCCCGGTGTGCATTTCTTTCCTAGAGGGAGATTGCAGGGAGTTTCTCGCGCAACAACGGGAACATTGCACAAAATTATCCACAGGGTGAGAATCGGAAAACCGCCGCTTTTGCACTGCAGCAAACGCCCGGCACCAACCGGGCCCCACGGGCCGCACCTGCGCGACTGCCTCCCTCCGCGCGCAGGCCGGCCAACGCGGCGGGCGTGCGGTTCGGCGCTACCATCGCTACCGTAACGACCACCCTGGACTGCCCCGTGCCCAAGCCTGCGCCCACCGCCACCCCATCGCGCCCCTGCCCGCCCGGCGCAGCCAAGCCTGCGGCCCCTGCCAAGGCCCGGGCCACGATTGCCGATGTGGCGCTGGCGGCCCAGGTCTCCAAGGCCACGGTGTCGCGCTACCTCAATGGCCGCACCGACATCCTCACCCCCGACATGGCCAAGCGCGTGCAGGAGGCCATTGCCCGCCTGCAGTACCGGCCCAGCCCGATGGCCCAGGCGCTCAAGCATGGCCGCACCCGCCTGATCGGCCTGGCGGTGGCCGATGTGACCAACCCCTTCTCGGTCGCAGTGCTGCAGGGCGCAGAAAAGGCCTGCCAGGCCGCCGGCTACCTGCTGGTGCTGTTCAACCTGGGCAATGAGGCCGGGCGCGAGCGCGATGCCATGCATGCGCTGTCCGCCTACCAGCTCGACGGCATGATCCTCAACCGCGTGGACACCAGCGCCCAGCTCTGGCAGGACGCGCAGCTGCACGGCAAACCCATCGTGCTGGTGGACCGGTTCCAGGAAGGGATGGACGCCGATTTTGTGACCGTGGACAACCCCGGCGTGGTGCAGATCGCGATGGACCATCTGCAGCAGCAAGGCTTTGACGAGGTGCTGCTGGTGACCGAGCCGATTGCCGATGTGAGCTCGCGCACCGCGCGTCAGCAGGCCTTTGCCCGCTACATCCAAAGCCAGGCGCCCACCATGCAGGGCAGCGTGTGGGAAAGCACCGCCGACGGCGCCAGCGCCCTGCAGCAGCACCTGCAGCACTGGCAGCAGCAGGCGCAGCAAGCCGGCCGCCGCCCTGCCGTGCTGGCCGGCAATGCCGTTGCCAGCCTGCGCGTGGCCACTGCCGTGCATGCACTGGGCTGGGTGCCTGGGCGCGAACTGGGCATCATCGGTGTGGACGAGACCGACTGGGCCGCGCTGGTGGGCCCGGGCCTGAGCACGGTGGCCCAGCCCACCGATGCATTGGGGCAGGCGGCGGCCACCTGCCTGATCGAGCGCATCCAGGGCCTGCAAAGCCCCGCCCGAACAGTCGAGTTACCAGGCACCATCATTGTGCGCGGCTCCACAAAAACGCCAAGCAATTGATTTACAAAGGTTAAAAAAGGCGTTACGCACCAAACTAGGGCAAACCCTAGTAATCGTTCCGTAACCTTCCGTTAAACTGCGGCGCTACTGAAACCGGTTTCAAACGCGCCGCATCGCCATGAACTACACGTTCCAATTCGACCAGGTCCTGGCAGCCTGGCCGCAGCTATTGCAGGGCACCTGGGTGACCATCCAGCTGTCCTTTCTCGCCATGATCATCGGCCTGGCCGTCGCAATCGTCTGCGCCTGGGGCAAGACCTCGGGCCCGGCGCCGCTGCGCTTTGTCATCAATGCCTACATCGAGCTGATCCGCAACACGCCCTTTCTGGTGCAGTTGTTTTTCTTCTTCTTTGCGCTGCCGGCCGTGGGCCTGCGCTGGTCGCCGCAAACCGCCGCACTGGTGGCCATGGTGGTCAACCTGGGCGCCTATGCCACCGAGATCATCCGCGCCGGCATCGAATCCATCCCCAAGGGCCAGATCGAAGCCGGCCTGGCGCTGGATCTGAAGCGCTGGGAAATCTTCCGCTTCGTGATCCTCAAGCCCGCGCTCAAGACCATCTACCCGGCGCTGACCAGCCAGTTCATCCTGCTGATGCTGAGCTCGGCCGTGGTGTCCGTGATCTCGGCCGACGACCTGACCTCGGTGGCCGCCAATATCCAGTCCGAGACCTTCCGCAGCTTTGAGGTCTACATCGTCGTAGCCGCCATCTACCTGCTGCTGTCGCTGGCCTTCAACCTGCTGTTCAAGCTCATCTACCAGATGGCCTTGAACTACCCAGACCGTCGCTGAAAATGGGAATGCTCTGCACCCATCCTCGCGCCGTGTGCATCTGCGGAATCGTGCGGTCTGCGGCGTTGCAAATCCTCGCGATAGCACCACTATCGCTCCGGTTTGCGCCTTGCATCCCATCCCGATCCGCAGCGCTCACTTTCCGCTCGATGAGCGCATAGCATTCCCGGAGAACAAGAAATGCGTACTTTTGGTTGGCCCGAGCTGTGGTTCATCCTGGAAGCGGCCAAGTGGACCGTGGCCCTGTCCCTGATCGCCTTTATCGGCGGCGCCCTGGTGGGCCTGGTGATTGCGCTGTCGCGCACGTCAGAGAACGGCCTGGCGCGCGGCATTGCTACTGCCTTTACCCAGATTTTTCAGGGCACGCCGCTGCTGCTGCAGCTGTTCCTGGTGTTCTTTGGCGCGCCCATTCTGGGCTTTGAGATCAACCCCTGGATTGCAGCGGCTGCTGCGCTGATTCTGAACAGCGGCGCGTTCCTCGGTGAAATCTGGCGCGGCTGTATCCAGGCTGTGCCACGCGGCCAGTGGGAAGCAGCTGACGCCCTGTCGCTGTCCTACTACTGGCGCATGCGCGCCGTCGTGCTGCCCCAGGCGATGAAGATTGCCGTGGCCCCCACCGTGGGCTACCTGGTGCAGATCATCAAGGGCACTTCGCTGGCAGCCATCATCGGCTTTACCGAGATCACCCGCGCCGGCCAGATCATCAACAACGCCACCTTCCAGCCCATGCTGGTGTTCGGTGTCGTCGGTGCCGTTTACTTCATCCTGTGCTGGCCGCTGTCCCTGTGGGCCGGCCGCTTGGAAAAGCGCCAGGCCAAGGCCCTGGCCCGCTGAATATTTTTGGTTGTCGCTTGATTTTTCTACTAGGAGACATGAGCATGCAGATTTCCCGCCGCACTTTCACCTCCGCTGCTGCCGCCCTGGCTGCCAGCGCCCTGTTGCCCCTGACCGCATCGGCCCAGTCGCTGGCCGATCTGAAGAAGAAGGGCAAGATAACCATCGGCATGCTGGTGGACTTCCCGCCCTACGGCATCCTGAACGGCAGCAACCAGCCTGATGGCTACGACGCCGATGTGGCCAAGCTGCTGGCCAAGGAATGGGGCGTGACCGCCGACATCGTGCCCGTGACCGGCCCCAACCGCATCCCCTTCCTGCTGACCAACAAGGTCGACATGCTGATCGCCTCGCTGGCCATCACGCCCGAGCGCGCCAAGCAGGTGCTGTTCTCCAAGCCCTACTCGGCCGCATCGATCGTGCTGTACGGCGCGACCAAGACCGCCATCAAGGGCCCGGAAAATCTCAAGGGTCTGCGCGTGGGCGTGGCACGTGCCTCCACCCAGGACGTGGCCGTCACCAAGGCTGCACCAGAAGGCACGCAAATCCGCCGCTTTGACGACGACGCATCGGCCATGCAAGCGCTGCTGTCGGGCCAGGTCGATGCCATCGGCTGCTCGGTGACCGTGGCCGCCCAGATCGCCAAGCGCGCCCCTGCCGGCCAGTTCGAGAACAAGTTCCAGCTGCTGCAGCAGAACATGGCAGTGGCCCTGCGCCCCGGCCAGGACGAAGTGGCCGAAGCCGTGAACGCCTTCATCGCCAAGAACACCGCCAATGGTGAGCTGAACAAGCTGTACCAAAAGTGGTTGGGCGCCGACCTGCCCAAGCTGGACTAACCCTAGAACGGGCTACCTCCTGAGGCGCTGCGCGCCTTCCCCCTGGAAGGGGGACGACGGCCTTTGCGTCGGGGCGGCCCTAGCTGGCCGTCCCGCGCATCAAACCCGCCTCGTGCAAACGCTCATCACACACGACAAGACTGCTTTATGACGACCCCCTCGCAAGCACCCATCATTCGCCTCCAAGGCGTCGAGAAATGGTATGGCAACTTCCAGGTGCTGACCGATATCAACCTCGACGTGCGTGCCGGCGAACGTATCGTCATCTGCGGGCCTTCGGGCTCGGGCAAGTCCACGATGATCCGCTGCATCAACCGGCTCGAAGCCATCCAGAAGGGCCAGATCACCGTGGACGGCACGGACCTGACCGGTGACAGCAAGGCCATCGACACCATCCGCAAGGAAGTGGGCATGGTGTTCCAGCAGTTCAACCTGTTCCCGCATCTGACGATTGTGGAGAACTGCATGCTGGCGCCTATGCGCTCGCGCGGCCTGAGCAAGGCCGAGGCGCAGGAGCGCGCGATGCACTACCTGACGCGGGTGCGCATTCCGGACCAGGCCAACAAGTACCCCAGCCAGCTGTCGGGCGGCCAGCAGCAGCGCGTGGCCATTGCCCGTGCGCTGTGCATGGCCCCCAAGATCATGCTGTTTGACGAGCCCACCTCGGCCCTCGACCCCGAGATGGTCAAGGAAGTGCTGGACACCATGATCGGCCTGGCCGAAGACGGCATGACCATGCTCTGCGTGACCCATGAAATGGGCTTTGCCCGCAGCGTGGCCGACCGCGTGATCTTCATGGCCGACGGCAAGATCATCGAACAAGGCCTACCGGCCGCGTTCTTTGACAACCCCCAACACCCCAAGACCCAGCAGTTCCTGGGCCAGATCCTCAGCAACCATTGATGGTGTGGCGGCGCGGGGCGCGCGCCAGCGCCACGCCCCCCGGGCCCGCACAGCGCCCATGCCGCCACCGCAGACTGTGCACAACAACTTCATTGATCGCTGCTAGCGCCCCGCCGGCCGGCGGGCGCCAACGGCCAACACCCATAACAACCATGGCCTTGTCTTTGCAAAACGCGGGCTCGCCCGCCCTGATCTCCCTCACCTCCTTTGGCAATGCCGAAGTGCGCCGCCACGGCCAGCTCTACTTTGCCCAGCTCTCGCACCGCGCAGGTGCCAACGGCTATGAAGTGCGCGAAGAGCTGCTGTTGAACCCCGCCGAAGAGCTGCCCGCGCTGGCCGCCTATGGCCGCGATCACCAGCTGGACCTGGTCTACTCCTGCCCCCAGCCGCTGTTTGCGATGGACGGCAGCCTGAACACCGCTGCCGTGCAACACGCGATCGCCGCCAGCCATAGCTTGGGGGCCACCTGGCTCAAGATGTCGATCGGCGGCTTTGCCAGCGAGTCGGTCGCGCATTCGGCCCAGGGCTTTGCGGCGCTGAAGAGCACCATCGATGGCGCGGGCCTGACCCTGCTGATCGAAAACGACCAGACCACGGCCGCCGGCACCTTGCAAGCACTGCAGCGCTTTTTTGCCGCTGCCGATGCCGCCGGTCTGCCGCTGCCGATGACCTTTGACATGGGCAACTGGCACTACCTGGGGGAGTGCGCGCTGCAAGCGGCGCAGCTGTTTGGCAGCCGCGTGGCCTATGTGCATGCCAAGGGCGTGCAACGCCTGCCCGCCAAATGGGTGGCAGTGCCGCTGGCCGAATCGGCCGCCGCCTGGCGCGCCATTTTGCGCGCGCTGCCCAGCGATGCACCCCGCGCCATCGAGTACCCGCTGATCGGCGACGACCTGGTCGCCGTCACCCGGCAGGAGCTGGCCGTGCTGCGCGATGCCACCGCACTGCAAGCCAATGCCTCCTGATCAGCTCCCGACCAACCCACAGCCACCAGCCCCCAAGAGAGACACGGCCATGACCACCAAGACCTTCGACATCGCCACCTTTGGCGAAGCCATGATGCTGCTGATCGCCGACCGCGCCGGCCCGCTGGAGAACGCCGAGTTCTTCACCAAGCGCATTGCAGGCGCCGAGATCAATGTGGCCACCGGCCTGGCGCGCCTGGGCTTCAACACCCACTGGGCCAGCCGCCTGGGCGCCGATTCGATGGCGCGCTACCTCATCAACCAGATGAAGAGCGAAGGCGTGCACTGCGAGCATGTGGTGCTGGACCCGGCGCAGAAGACCGGCTTCCAGATCAAGGGCCGCACCGATGACGGCAGCGACCCGCAGGTGGAATACCACCGCAAGGGCTCGGCCGCCAGCCTGATGACCCCCGACGACATCGACGAGCCCTGGCTGGCCTCGGCCCGTCACCTGCATGCCACCGGCGTGTTTGCCGCGATCTCGCAGACCAGCCTGGCCACTGCCCGGCGCACCCTGCAGATCGCCCGCGATGCTGGCAGCACCATCTCCTTCGATCCCAACCTGCGCCCCACCCTGTGGCAGGACGAGGCCACTATGCGCCGCGAGATCAATGCGCTGGCCGCTGGCGCGGACTGGGTCTTCCCCGGCCTGGCCGAAGGCGAGCTGCTGACCGGCCACAAGACGCCTGAAGCGGTGGCCCAGTTCTACCGCGACCAGGGCGCAAGCCTGGTGGTCGTCAAGCTTGGCGAAGAAGGCGCTTATTACGATGACGCCCAGGCCGGTACCGGCTATGTGGCCGGCTGCCCGGTGGAGAAGGTGGTGGACACCGTGGGCGCCGGTGATGCCTTTGCCGTGGGCGTTATCAGCGGCCTGCTCGATGGCCGCTCGGTGGCCGATGCCGTCAAGCGTGGCTGCTGGATTGGCGCGCTGCAGGTGCAGGTGCTGGGCGACTCGGAAGGCCTGCCGACCCGCGAAGCCTTGACCGCCGCCGGCTATTGATTTCAACGCATCCAGGAGCAGCCATGAGCAGCACCCGCCAACAGATTCTGGTTTTTCGTGAACTGCCCGAGGACCAACTGGCCCGCCTGCAAGCCGCGCACGATGTGACCGTGGCCAACCCGCGCGTCGCCGCGCAGCGCGATGCCTTTTTTGCAGCGCTGCCCCAGGCCCAGGCACTGATCGGGTCGAGCTACCCGATCACCGATGCGCTGCTCGATGAAGCACCGCAGCTGCGGGTGATCTCCAGCATCTCGGTGGGGGTGGACAACTACCCGCTGGCAGCGCTGCGCGAGCGCAGCATTGCGCTGTGCCACACGCCGGGCGTGCTGACGGAGACGACGGCCGACACCATCTTTGCACTGCTGATGGCCACCAGCCGCCGCATTCCGGAGCTGGCGATGTATGTGCGCTCCGGCCAATGGCAGCGCAATATTGGCGAGGACCTGTTTGGCTGGGATGTGCATGGCAAGACCGTGGGCATTCTGGGCATGGGCCGCATCGGCATGGCACTGGCACGGCGCGCTGCGCTGGGCTTTGGCATGCGCGTGCTCTACAACAACCGCAGCGTCGTGCCCGAGAGCGAATTGGGCGCGCTGTCCGGCCATGTGCACTATGTCGCCCGCGATGCACTGCTGCGCGAGGCAGACTTTGTCGTCTCCGTCGTGCCGTCGACCCCCGAGACCAAGCACCTGCTGGGCGCCGAAGCCTTTGCGATGATGAAGCCCAGCGCCATCGTCATCAACGGCTCGCGCGGCGCGATCGTCGACGAGGCTGCGTTGCTGCATGCGCTCGACACCGACCAGATCCGCGCCGCCGGCCTGGATGTGTTTGCCACCGAGCCGCTGCCGGTCGAATCCCCCCTGCGCACCCATGCCAAGGTGGTGGCGCTGCCGCATATCGGGTCGGCCACGCACGAGACGCGCCACGCGATGGCCGAGATGGCGACCAGCAACCTGCTGCAGGTGCTGGCGGGTGAACAACCTGCAGGCAGATTCGACCTGAGCCAGGCCTGAGCCCACAGCGGCGCCATGGGCTGCGCCGCGCGAGACTAGTTGAGGGAAGGCACGCCCGCATAATGGCCGCCAGACCTTCCGACGCTGGCCACCCGCTTGGGTCCAGCGGCCTCCCTTCTCGTACCGTCTCTAGACTGCGGCATGCCCTCCACGCTCCAGGTTCTCTCCCTCGCCTCCCCCTCTGCCGGCTACCGCCGCATCCGCTTTGCCGGCGCGCAGCTGGCGCCCTTTTGCCAGCACGACAACATCCACTGCCGCCTGGTGTTTCCGTCGCCGCAACGCGACGGCGTCAGCAGCACACGCGTCTACACCGTGCGCGCCTTCGATGCCGATGCGCAATGGCTGGAGATCGATTTCTTGCTGCATACCGATGCCGGCCCCGGCGCCTGCTGGGCCCAGCAGGCGCAGGTCGGCGACCGGGTCGAGATCCTCAAGCCCGGTGGCCGCACGGCCCGCATCGCCGACTGGATGGTGCTGGCCGGTGACGACAGCGCACTGCCCGCGCTGGCGCGCATTGCAGGGCAGCTGCCCGCCAGCACACGCGGCCATGTGGTCTGCGAGATCGCAGACCCGCGAGACGCGATCGACATCCCCCTGCCGCCGGGCATGCAGTGGCATTGGCTCTACCGCGCGGGTGCGCCCGCAGGCACCGGCGAGCAGCTGCAGCAGGCCGTGCAAGTGCTGGATTGGACCGCCGCACCACCCACCGCAGGCGCAAGCCGCTTTTTATGGGTAGGTGCCGAATTTGCGACCGCGCAAGCGCTACGCGCATGGGCGGTGGACAGCCTGGGCCTGGGCAAGCAGGAGCAGCTGATCGTGGCCTACTGGCGCCGGGGCATGAGCGAGAACGAGCTGCGCGCGCCCAAGCTGGACCTGGAAAAAACCTAGGTCCTGTTAAGAACCTGTTTTTAGATTTCCGCCGAGCGTGAAATATGCCGGCGCAGCAACGCGGCGGCATAGTCGGCATCGCCTTCTTTCAGCGCCTTGAGAATGCCCAGGTGGTCGGTGCAGGCCTGGCGGATGTGCTGCTCGCTCAGGTGGCTGAAGTGCGCAAACTCCGAGATCTTGCGCAGCGAGTTCTGCCGGCGCACCGACTCGATCAGAAAGCGGTTGCGCGACCAGGACACCAGGGTTTCATGAAAATTCGCATTGGCCTTGAACCACACATCCTGGCGCAGCTGCTCGACCGGCATCTGCAAGATGTCTGACTGCTCGCGGAACAGCTGCTGCAGCTGTTCGGGATCGGGTGCAAAGCCGGCCATCTTCAGCGCGCCGCACTCGACGATCAAGCGAAAGTCATAGCTCTCGTGCACGGCCTGGGGGTTGTCCAGGCTTTCGGTAAAGCGCCAGCCGTGGCCAGGCAGGCGCTCGGTCAGGCCCTCGGCAGCAAAGCGCATCAGCACGCGGCGCACGGCGCCCCGGGTCACGCCAAACAGCTCCACCAGCTGCGCCTCGGAGACTTCGCCAGCCAGCTGGCCGCTGGCGCGGTGGTTCATGATCTGGCTGTACAACGCCTCGGCGTCGGAGGGAGGCACCAGCTGCTCCAGTGCATCGTCGCCATCGGGCACGCGCTCGACCCGAAAACCCCGGCCCGGGTGGTAGGCCACCAGGCCCTGGGCGGTCAGCAGCATCAGCGCCTGGCGCACCGGCGTGCGCGAGACCTTGAGCTCATCGGCCAGGTGCAGGTCGGAGATGCGGTCGCCCACGCGCCAGCGGCCAGCATGCATCAGCGCCGTCAGCTTGCGCGCGACGTCGATCTGCAAAGAACTCAGCGATTGCTTCAAACCGATTCTCCCCTGGGTTGTGCTGCTGCGGCCCGCACCTGCGCAATGCGGTGGCAGTGGCGGCGGCGCGCAGCCTCTTGTTTTTGCCGGCCAGCCCCGAGCATACGCGCCAGGCTTCCCGTCTTGGCAGCATCCTTCATCGTAGTTTCCCTAAGTTTTGTTTGATTCTATAAAAAACAAATTGACAGTCAATGACCACGAAATTAATGTATTAAAAGTTCACAAAACACAAAAGGAAAAAGATGTCGCCGTTTCCACTCGTCACGCTGTCTGGCGCCCCCCAAGCCCGTGGGCGCCAGTATGGCGCGGCGCTCAAAGACCGCATTGCCCGCAGCGCAGCCCTCTATGGCGGCGCGCTGGAGAAGTACGGCATCAGCGCCGCACACAAGGCCGCGCTGATCGCCGAGTACGCCCAGAAGATCGCCGATTTTGACGAGAACTACCTCGAAGAAATGCGCGGCATTGCCGAGGGCTCGGGCGTCGCGCTGGACGACATCGTGATGATCAATGCCCGCACCGAGGTAGTGGCCCTGGCGCGCGCCCAGTCCACCAAGCCGGTGGATGACGAGCTGGACGACGGCTGCACCGGCGCCATGCTGCTGCCCGAGCGCAGCGCCTCGGGCAACCTGATCCATGGCCAGAACTGGGACTGGCGCGCCGAATGCGCCGAGACCGGTGTGGTGCTGCGCGTGCGCCAGGACCATGGCCCCGACTACCTGACCTTTGTCGAAGCCGGTGGCCTAGCACGCAGCGGCCTCAATGCCGCTGGCATCTCGATCACCGCCAATTACCTGGAGTGCGAGCGCGACTACACCAAGCTGGGCATTCCGCTGGGCCTGATCCGCCGCAAGGTGCTGGAACAGGAACACTTTGCACTGGCCGCCAAGGCCGTGGCCACCACGCCCAAGTCCTGCTCCAACAACATCATGGTGGCATCGGCCGCGGGCTTTGGCATTGACTTTGAGTGCGCGCCCGACGAGGCCTTCCCGCTCTACCCCGAGGACGGCATGATCGTGCACGCCAACCACTGGGTCAGCCCGGTGGCGCTGGCCAAGCTGCGCGACACCGGCATCCCCCATGTGCCCGAGAGCTTTTACCGCGACTGGCGGGTGCGCAAGATCCTGCAGGAGCAGGGCCGCCTGCTGACCCGCGAATCGCTGAAGAAGGCGCTGTTTGACGACTTCCTCTCGCCCTACGCGGTATGCCGCCCGCCCCGGCCTGCCGATGGCGGCAACCTGACTGCCACCGTCGCGATGATCGTGATGGAGCCGGCGCTGGGCATCATGGAGATTGCACCGCTGCCCGCCATCAACCGCCAGTTCACCACCTACCGCCTGCATGGCGATGGCGCGGCTGAACCGTCTGCCGCAGCCGCTGCGGCGCTGGAGCACTGACCGCCATGTGGAAATTCGCTGCCACCCGAATCGGCATGGCGATTCCGACCTTGGTGATCGTGGCACTGGCCGTCTTCATCCTGGTGCGCCTGATCCCCGGTGACCCGGCAGCGCTGATGCTGGGTGACTCGGCCGATGCCGCATCGCTGGCGGCCCTGCGCGAGCAACTGGGCCTCAACGCCAGCCTGCCCACGCAGTTCCTGGTCTGGTCCGGCCATGTGCTGCAGGGCGACCTGGGCCAGTCCATCTCCAACCGCCAACCGGTTGCCGCGCTGATCTGGCAGCGCTTTGCCGTCAGCGCCCAGATCGTGCTGCCTGCCGTGCTGCTGGCCACCCTGGTCGCCGTGCCGCTGGGCATGCTGGCGGCCTGGCGCCAAGGCCGCCTCACCGACCTGGCCCTGGTCGCCACCGCCACCTTGCTGCTGTCGCTGCCCGCGTTCTGGATGGGGCTGCTGCTGCTGATGTTCTTTGCGCTCAAGCTCGGCTGGTTTCCGGTGGTCGGCTTTGTTGCCTTTGGCGAGAACCCGCAGCAGGCGTTGCTCTACCTGGTGCTGCCGATCACCACCTTGCTGCTGCACGAGATCGGTGTGATCCTGCGCATGACCCGCGCCTCCACCTTGGAAGTGCTGCACCTGGACTACATCACCCATGCCCGCGCCAAGGGCCTGAGCGAGATGACGGTGATGCTGCGCCATGCCTTCAAAAGCTCCTTTGGCCCGACCTGGACCTTGCTGGGCCTGATCCTGGGCAACCTCCTCGCCGGGGTGGCGGTGATCGAGACCGTGTTCACCATTCCGGGCCTGGGCCGGCTGCTGGTCGATGCGATCTTTGCCCGCGACTACCCGCTGATCCAGGGCTGCCTGCTCTTCATCGCCAGCATCTATGTCCTGGTGAACCTCTTTGTGGACCTGCTCTATCCCATCTTCGACCCGAGGGTGGCCGCATCATGAAACGCCGCTCCCTCTCCTTCTGGCTGGGCGCTGGCCTGGTCTCCGTGGTGGTCGCCGTGGCCTTGCTGGCCACGTTCTGGACGCCGTATGACCCGCTCAAGCTCGACTTTAAGACCCGCCTGGCAGCGCCCGGCTGGCAGCACTGGATGGGCACCGACGAGCTGGGCCGCGATGTGCTCAGCCGCCTGATGCGCGGCACTGCCACCAGCATCCGCATCAGCCTCAGCACGGTGTTTCTGGCCACCTTCTTTGGTGTGCTGATCGGCGCGCTCAGCGGTTACCTGCGCGGCTGGCCCGACCGCATCCTGATGGCCATCAACGATGCGCTGCTGGCCTTCCCGGGCCTGTTGATGGCCCTGGGCCTGCTGGCGGTGTTTGGCGCCAGCGCCAGCGGCATCATCATTGCGCTGGCACTGGCCTATGCGTCGTCGGTAGTGCGGGTGGTGCGTGGCACGGTGCTGGGCCTGCGCGAGCGTGATTTTGTGCGTGCCTCGCGCGTCATGGGCAACTCCGAAACCTACACCCTGCTGCGCCATGTGCTGCCCAACTGCATTGCTCCGGTGATCGTCATGGCCACCTCGATGTGCGGCTGGATCATTCTGGCCGAGAGCTCGCTGAGCTTTCTGGGCCTGGGCGTCGCGCCACCGGCACCCACCTGGGGCAACATGCTGGCGGGCAGCCGCTCCTATGTCAGCCAGGCGGCCTGGCTGGCGATTTTCCCGGGGCTGGCGATCTCGCTGGCACTGCTGGGCATCAACCTGCTCGGCGACGCCTTGCGCGACCGGCTCGACCCACGCATGCGGAGGCGCGTATGACCACATCCCCTGCCTTGCTGCAGATCCAGAACCTGAGCCTCTCGGCCGGCCCCGGCAAGCAGGTGGTGCGCGATGCATCCTTGCAGCTGGCCGCTGGCGAGATTGTCGGCATCGTCGGCGAATCGGGCTCGGGCAAGACCATGCTCAGCCGCGCCGTGATGCGGCTCACGCCCCATGCCATCAGCCGCAGTGGCGGCGATATCCTGCTCGATGGCCAATCGCTCTACGCGATGAACGAGCGCCAGCTGCGCGCTGTGCGCGGCCCGCGCGTGGCCATGGTGTTCCAGGAGCCGATGACCTCGCTCACGCCCACCCTGAGCATTGGCGAGCAGCTGCTCGAAGGCCTGCGCATGCACTTGCCCCAGGCGCGCAATGAGCACATGCCGCGCATCCATGCGATGCTGGAGCGCGTCGGCCTGCGCGATACCCAGCGCATCCTGAGTGCGTTCCCGCATGAGTTCTCGGGCGGCATGCGCCAGCGCATCATGATCGCCTCGGCCATGCTGCTGCGCCCGGCACTGCTGATTGCCGACGAGCCCACCACGGCGCTGGACGCGGTGGTGCAGCGCGAAGTGATGGAGATGATGCTGGAGCTGACGCGCGAGAACGGCACCGCCGTGCTGCTGATCAGCCATGACCTGCCGATGGTGGCCCGCTATGCCGACCGCATGGTGGTGATGAAGCAGGGCGACATCGTCGAGACCGGCCCCACCGCCCAGGTGCTGGCCGCCCCCGCGCATGACTACACGCGCCAGCTGCTGCGCACCCTGCCCCAGCGCCGCGCGCCGCGCCAGATCGACCGCACGGCCCCGCTGATGTCGGCCCGCGACCTGGTGCTGGAGTTTGGCGGCCGCCAGCGCTGGTTCCACAAGGGGGCGCCAGCGCGCGTGCTCAAGGGCATCAGCCTGGATATCTTCCCCGGCGAGGTGGTGGCCGTGGTCGGCGAATCGGGCTCGGGCAAGACGACCTTGGGCATGATCCTGTCGGGCCTGCTGCAGCCCACCAGCGGCAGCCTGCTGTACAAGGGCCAGCCCTTGCGGCCGAGCAGCCCGGGGTTCAAGGACTACCGCTACAACTGCCAGATGGTCTTCCAGGACCCGTACTCCTCGCTGGACCCGCGCATGACGGTGCAGGCCCTGGTGGCCGAGGCGCTGCGAATGGCCGAGGGCCTGAGCGCCAGCGACAAGCGGGAGCGCGTGCAGCAGGCGCTGGCCGATGTGGGGCTGGGCGGCGATTTTGCGACGCGCTACCCGCATGAGCTCTCGGGCGGCCAGCGCCAGCGCGTGGCCATTGCTCGCGTGCTGGTGCGGCGCCCGGCGCTGATGATTGCCGACGAGGCGGTCTCTGCGCTCGATGTGACGGTGCGCGCCCAGGTGCTGGACCTGCTGGCCGAGCTGCAGCAGCGCTATGGCTTCTCGTGCCTGTTCATCAGCCACGACCTGGGCGTGGTCGAGCAGATTGCCGACCGGGTCATCGTCGTGCAGGGTGGTGTGATTGCCGAGCAGGGCACGCGCGATGCCGTGTTCGACCAGCCGCAGAACCCCTATACGCGCCAGCTGCTGGACGCGATCCCAATGCTGCAGGCCACGCCCGATGGCGGCGTGCATCTGCGCTGGCGCCATGCCGAGGGCCGCGCCACCGCCCCTGCATACGGCAGCGCCTGCCCTGCCTAAAAATTCAGCAACCTTTCCAGGAGTCCTCTATGTCATCCCCTCCCGCCCGCCAGGGCCACGGCATCAAGCTGAGCTACTACGACTTTGGCGCCACGACCTTTTTTGCCAGCCAGTACGACCAGCGCTTCAGCTACTGCCTCTATGTGCCCAAGAACTACAGCGAGAGCGAGGACAAGGTCTACGACCTGGCGGTGATCGTGCACGGCACGGGCCGCACCGCCAGCCAGTACCGCGACCGCTTTGCCGACTTTGCCGACCGCAATGACTGCATCGTGCTGGCACCGCTCTTTCCCGCCGGCATTGGCGTGGCGGGTGACCTGGCCAACTACAAGCGCATTCTTTTCCATGGCATCCGCTATGACCAGGTGCTGCTGTCCATGGTTGACGAGGTGGCGGCCAAGTACCGCCTGCGCAGCGAGCGCTTCATGCTCTACGGCTTCTCGGGCGGCGGGCAGTTCAGCCAGCGCTTTTTTCTGCTGCACCCGGAGCGCCTCCATGCCGTGTCGATCGGCGCGCCGGGCGTGGTCACCCTGCTCAACACCGACTACGACTGGTGGGTGGGCGTGCGCGACATCGAGCAGCGCTTTGGCCGCAGCCTCAACCTGGCGGCGATGCGCGCGGTGACGGTGCAGACCATCATCGGCACGGCCGACACCGCCACCTGGGAGATCACCATTCCGCGCGACAGCGCGCTGTGGATGGATGGCGCCCAGCTGCAGGGCGACAACCGCATCGAGCGCATCACCGCGCTGGCCGACAGCTTTGCCGCCCATGGCATCCGCGTGCAGCGCGACACCGTGCCCGGCATTGCGCATGAGCCCTTCAAGGTCATCGAGCCGGTCGAGGCCTTCTTGCAGCAGTGCCTGCGCACGCCGCAAGCCGCCCCGGTGTAAGAACCTGTTCAAAGTCTCCTCGCCAACGTCCCCACCCTAAGGAAGACCATGCCCACCAGCCGCTCTCTTTGGTCGCCCGCGCTGCTTGTTGCAGCCTGCGCGCTCAGTGCCCACAGCCAGGCCGCCGGCGCCCCTGATATGCTGCGCGTGGCGCTGCATGCCGATATCGCCAGCGTCAACCCCGGTGTCAACCGCGACGCCAACTCCGACATGGTGATGGCCCACGTGGTCGAGGGCCTGGTCGCCTATGGCGAGGACCTGACTGTCAAGCCCATGCTGGCCAGCAGCTGGACAGCCAATGACGACAGCACCAGCTACGACTTCAAGCTGCGCCCGAATGTGCGCTTTCACAATGGCAAGACCTTGTCGGCCGCCGATGTGGTGTGGAACTTCAAGCGCTACCTCGATCCCAAGACCAACTTCCAGTGCATCAACCGCTACAACGGCAAGATCGGCCCGGCGCTGCAGGAGGTGAAGGCCGTCGACGCGCAAATTGTGCGCTTCAGCTTCTCGGCGCCCGCGCCCAACTTCTTGATGACCCTGGCCACCATCCAGTGCACGCCCTGGATCATCCACCCCGACTCCGTGGCCGCCAACGGCAGCGTCAGCCAGGTGATCGGCACCGGCCCCTACCGCTTTGCCGAAAAGCAGACCGGCCGCTACACCGAGCTCAAGCGCTTTGCCGACTACAGCGCGCTGCCCGGCGCGCGCGATGGCTATGCCGGCAACAAGCAGGCCAGCATTGCCACCCTGCGCTTTGTCACCGTGCCCGATGCCAGCACGCGCTCCAACGGCGTGCTCTCGCGCGATCTTGATGTGATCGACGATGTAGACCCCGACACCATCAAGGAGCTCAAGGGCAAGGGCGTGCAGGTGGAGGTGCAGCCCACCCCGAGCTGGGTGGTGCTGCAGGTGCAGACCGAGGCACCCGCGCTCAAGGATGTGCGCATGCGCCAGGCCATTGCCAAGGCGCTGAGCCTGCCCGATGTGGCCGAGGCCGCCGGCAAGGGCCTGTTCACCGCCAACCCCTCGGTGATATCGCCGCTGAGCCCCTACTACGACCAGCGCAGCAAGGCCTGGCCCGGCTATGACCCGGTGGGCGCCAGCGCGCTGGCCAAGCAGGCGGGCTACAAGGGCCAGCCCATCAGCCTGCTGGTAGCCAACCGCCAGGAGCGCGTGCAGCTGGCCACCATCCTGCAGGCGCTGCTGGGCTCGGCCGGCATCAACATCGACATCAAGGTGCGCGACTGGGCCTCGCAGCTGGATCTGTACGGCAAGGGCCAGTACGAGCTGGCCATCTTTGCCTACTCGGCGCGGCTGGACCCCTTGCTGATGTATGAATCGCTGATCGGCGACAAAAAAGCCGAGCCCACCCGCCAGTGGGACGATGCGCAGGCCTCGGCCTTGCTCAGGCAGGTGGCGATGGAGCGCGATCCGGCCCGCCGCAAGGACCTGTTCAACCAGCTCCATGCGCTGATGGCCAAGGAGGTGCCGATCATCGGCCTGTACAACCTGCCCGTCGTCACCGCGATGGCGCCCAGCATCAAGGGCTACAAGGGCTGGCCCGCCGGCACGCACCGCTTCTGGGGCGTGAGCCGCGCAGCGCCCTAAGTCAGCCTCTGCGCGCGTGGCCAGAACGCTCTGGTTCTGCCACGTGCATGCCACTTTCTCCGCATTCCGATCTCTGCGTTTCACACCCTGTATGTCTTTCTCTGCAACCGATTACCGCCATGCCGACGCCACGGCCCTGGCCCAGGCCATCCGCGCTGGTGCGCTCACCCCGCAGGCCGCGGTGGACCATGCCTTTGACGCCATCGAGCGCTGCAACCCCCAGCTCAATGCCGTGATCCTGACAATGCGCGCGCAGGCAGACGAGCAGCTGCGCCAGCTGCCCGTAGATGCGCCGCTGCGCGGCGTGCCGGTGCTGCTCAAGGACGACTGCCCCAGCTATGCCGGCGCGGCGATGTCCTATGGCTCGCGCGCGGCGCTGGGCAATGTCTCGGCCACTGACCACACCTTGGTGCGCCGCTACCAGCAGGCGGGCATGGTGATCGTCGGCAAGACGAATCTGCCCGAGTTCTCGGCCAATGTGGCGACCGCGCCCAGCCTGCATGGCCGCACCTTGAACCCCTGGAGTGCTGCGCACAATGTCGGCGGCTCCTCGGGGGGCTCGGCCGCCGCAGTGGCCGCCCGCATGGTGCCGCTGGCCTATGGCAATGATGGGGCGGGCTCCATCCGCATACCGGCGGCCTGCACGGGGCTGTTTGGCCTGCGCCCCTCGCGCGGCCGCGTGGCCTGCGGCCCCGTCTCCAGCGAGAACTGGGGCGGTCTGGTGAGCCACCATGTGTTGACGCGCAGCGTGCGCGACTCGGCCCTGATGCTGGACCTGAGCGATGCGCTGGAGCCCGGCTCGCTCTATGCAGCGCCGGCCAAGGCGGAAGACTTCAGCCAGGCGCTGCTGCGCCCGCCCGGGCGGCTGCGCATTGGCGTGCTGCAGGATGCGGGCCCGGGCCAGGCGCTGGACAGCAGCATCCTGCAAGGCCTGCAGGACAGCCGCCGCCTGCTGCAGGAACTGGGCCATGTGACCGAAGAGGCGCAATGGAACTTCTCGCACGCCGACCTGGCCGCCGCCTTCAGCCGCATCATTGCCGCCTACACCGCGCTGGAGGTGGATGACCTGGTGCGCAGCACCGGCAGGCCTGCGACGGCGGAGTTCTTTGAACCGGTGAACCTGGGCCTGGCCGAGCAGGGCCGGCGCCTGGGCGCTGTCGAGCTATTGGCCGCGCGCAATACCTGCAACAGCATCGCCCGGCGCCTGGGCGAGATGTTTGGCCGCTATGACCTGCTGCTCTGCCCGGTGATGCCGACCCTGCCCCAGGGCCTGCAGGCGCTGGATGTGCGCCAGCCCGATGCGCAGCACTTCATGCAGGAGTTCATGGATGCGACCGTGTTCACCCGCCCGGCCAATGCCGCCGGCGTGCCCGCGATGAGCGTGCCGCTGTGGCAAAGCGCCAGTGGCCTGCCCATGGGCATGCAGTTCATCGCCCCCTATGGCGCAGAAAGCCGGCTGCTGCAGCTGGCCGCGCAGCTGGAGCAGGCCCTGCCCTGGAACCAGCGCCTGCCCCCCGTCCACGCCTGATTTTTCTCTGACCCGCCCCCCCTCATGCTCTACACCAAACCCTATTACCAACCCCAGCAGCCCGCGCAGATCAAGGAGCTGGTCGACCGCGTGGTGCTGGGCACCCTGGTCACGCCGCACAGCGAAGGCGTGGCGCTGTCCCACCCGGTGTTCCGGCTCGACCCCACGCGTGGCGCGCTGGGCACGGTGGTGTCGCACGTCGCATCGGCCAGCGACCATGTGCGCTTTCTGCGCCAGGGCCTGCCGAGCATCGCCATCCTGATGGACCCGGGCAGCTATATATCGCCGTCCTGGTACCCCCACTACCCGCATCGCGACAGCGCGCCGACATGGGGCTTCCAGGTGGTGCACCTGCATGGCACCCCGCGCATGCTGGAAGAAGATGAACTGGTCGCCCACCTGCAGGACCTGGTGGGCCATATGGAGCGCGGCCGCCGCTGCCCCTGGGACAGCAGCGAGCTGGGCCCCGGCGGCCTGGAGCGGCGCCTGCCCGGCATTGTGGGCTATGAGATGCCGGTGGCGCGCTGTGAAGCCAAGTTCAAGCTCGGCCAGGACGAGCGCCCCGCTGACATGCGCGGCGCCGTGGCGCGCCTGCGCGAGCAGAACCAGCATGCGCTGGCCGATACCATAGAGCAACACTGCCAACTCCAACAACCATGACCACCGCCGACACACAGACCGACCCCATCGCCCAGGCCATTGCGCGCCACCAAAGCGGCCTCAGCGCCGTGCCGGAGGCTGCCGCCTTCCATGCCTGGGTGGCGCAGCAGCGCGGCAGCTGGAGCGGTGTGATGCCCGGCCTGGCACAGGCCCGCATGGGCCATATCGATTTCCGCAGCGCTGACTCTGCGGTGGCCGCCGCCAGCGCCAGCATGGACCGCGAGGGTGCCATCCGCGCCTATGAGGCCCTGCAGCAAAGCCAGGGGTTTGAGATGGGTGTGGGCCACTGGATGGAGCAGCGCTGTGTCTACCAAAGCAGCAACTACGCATCCACCCGGCTGGAAGGCGCGATGCGCGACTGCCACCTGGGCGTAGACCTGTTTGCGCCAGCGGGCACCACGCTGCGGCTGCCGCTGGCCGCGGAGGTGGTGGTGGCTGAAGTGCGTGATATCCGGCTGGACTATGGCGGCATGCTTGTGCTGCGCCACCAGGGCCCTGCGCACCCAGAGTTTTTCAGCATCTGGGGGCATCTGAGCCATGCATCGGCCCGGCGCTGGCAGCCGGGCGATCAGATTGCCGCTGGCAGCGAGTTTGCCCACCTGGGTGACTTTGCAGAGAACGGCTGGTGGCTGCCCCATCTGCACCTGCAGCTTTGTTTGCTGCGCCTGCCCGACTTCAGCGATGCACCCGGTGTCGGCGAGCAGGCCTTTGCACCGGTCTGGCAGGACATCTTCCCGAACCCGGCGCCGCTGCTGCGCGCCAACGATGAGGCGCTGCGCAGCTGAGGTCCGCGCTTATTGGCCAGCCGGGTCGCAGCGCACCTGGTTCATGTAGATCGAGCAGTTGTACTTGTTGCCCTGAAAACGCGCCTGGTAGCGCGTCGATTCACGCTGCCGGTCAAAGCCGAAGACCTGCACATGCGCCTCGGTGCTGCTGAAGTAGTTGGCGGTTTTCTCGGCAATGGCCTGGTCCGACAGCACGGCATTGCTGCCAATGGGCGCCACCACGTCGCAGCCCTGCAAGGCCAGCACGGCGACGCAGAGGGCGGGCCAGGCGGCCAGGGACAATCGCTTGCGTGAAATGGAGGGGGTCATCGGTGCATCCTGTGGGTAGCGGCAATGCGCTACTGTCGCACATCCGGCCGCTGCTGTCAGGGGGCCTGTCAGCTGGCTTGCACCGCTACGGGCGCGGTTGCCACAGCGGCAGCCGAGCGCGCATTCCAGCGCTGCCAGGCCTTTTCATGGAAGAAAAAGGCAAAGGCCTGCACCGTGGGCTCCAGCAGGCTCAGCGTGAGCGAGGCGATCAGGTTGCCGGTGACGGCGTACGCCACCATCGCGGCGACCGTGATGTGGATCAGGTAGTAGCTGGCGGTCTTCTTCAGCGTCTGGCGTTTGTTCTGCAGGCTGCGGCGGATGGAGGACATGGCGGGCTCTTTCTTGCAATAAATCGATGGCAGTTCTGTAAATGATATTGATTAGCAATGGCAAAGGCCAATGAATCCTCGCTAAAAAATCCATAGGCCTGGCTAATACCGCCAGTCGCACGCTGGCGGCCCGCGCGCCAAGCCCTGCGCTATGATGCGGTGCGGTTGCCGAATGGGCGCCTCCATAACACCTTCATAACAAGCCAGACGACCTATGACGACGGACCAGCAACGCAGCTATACGGCGCCCTGCCCGGGCTGCGGTGCACCTGTGGAATTTGCCAGCGCCCAGTCCGCCTTCGCCGTCTGCCCGTATTGCCAAAGCTCCATCGTGCGCAATGGCGATATCCTGAAGCGCATCGGCAAGATGGCCGAGGTCTTCAACGACTACAGCCCGCTCAAGCTGAACCAGACCGGCCAGTTTGCCAAGGGCAGCCAGGGCAAGCCCGAGGGCTTCCGCCTGGTGGGCCGGCTGCAGTACAAGGGCGAGACCGGCAGCTGGAACGAGTGGATGGCGCTGGGCGACAGCGGCGAGACCGCTGTCATCAGCGAAGACAATGGCCAGTTTGTGCTGAGCCGCGCCAGCCAGGCCCCCACCAAGAACCTGCCGCCGGCCGACCGCTGGCAACCGGGCCAGCGCATAGCGATCAGCGGCGTGCAGTACAGCGTGACCAGCGTCGTACTGGCCCAGCTGATGGCGGCCGAGGGCGAGATGCCGCACCAGCCCGAACTGGGCAAGCCCTTTACCGTGGTGGAGCTGCGCACCGAGGACGACAAGGTGCTGTCCATCGACTACAGCGAGAACCCGCCCGCCGTCTACCTGGGCGCGCCGGTGCTGCTGGGCGCGCTCAAGATTGCAGGGCTGAAGACCACGTCCAACAAGAAGGACCAGGGCCGGCACTTCAACTGCCCGCGCTGCGCGGCGCGGGTCGATATCAAGCTGGACACGACCCAGGCGCTGACCTGCCCGAGCTGCGGCTCGCTCATAGATGTGTCGCAAGGCATTGGCGGGGAGCTGCGCGCCGCCATCCAGAAGGACCCGGTCAAGCCCCTGGTGCCGCTGGGCAAGATAGCGAACCTGGCTGGCAGCAAATGGCAGCTGGTGGGGTTTCAGCACCGCATCGGCATCGAGCCCGATGACGACGAATACTTTGGCTGGGACGAGTACCTGCTCTACCACAGCCAGCAGGGCTTCCAGTTCCTGGTCAACAGCAGCGAAGGCTGGAGCCTGGTCAAGACCCTGACCGGCGCACCCGACTACCGCGCAGGCCGCAGCACGGCGACCTGGAAACAGCAGACCTACCAGCTGCAATCGCGATACCGCGCCGAGACCACCTATGTGCTGGGCGAGTTCTACTGGCCGGTGGCACGGGGCGACAAGACCGACAATGTGGACTTTGCCCGGGGCAAGGATGGCGCGCAGCTGCTGAACCTGGAGCAGGGCCCGCGCGAGCTGAGCTGGTCGCTGGGCCGCAAGATGACGCCCGAGTCGGTGGCATCGGCCTTTGGCATGGGCGACCAGGTGGCACTGTTCAAACCCGAGACCAGCAGTTTCACGGTGCCCAAGCTCGGCTGCATGCCGGTCATCATTGGCCTGTTCCTGCTGTTCTTTTTGCTCATCTGGTTGTGGCCCAAGGGCTGCGATACTGCGCTGGAGCGGCGCAAACTGGCCGCCGACCCGACCTATGTTAGCAAGTGCAGCAGCAGCACGGGCACGAGCAGCGGCCGGTCGTCCAGCGGTTCATGGGGTGGCTACAGCTCCGGCGGCAGCCACAAATAAACAATCGCTGGCAACAGCACGGCGCACAGCCCAAGCCGGGCGCGCTTTTGACGAAGGAGAGAGTTGTGATGGATTTGGAATGGTTCCGCCCTGCGGCGTTTTTTGGCTCCATCCTGTTCGCCATGGTGGGCGTGGTGGTCTTCTGGCTGTGCTTTCTGATCATCGACAAGATCACCCCCGTGGACATGTGGGCCGAGATTGTGGAAAAGCAGAACCTCGCGCTGGGCGTGGTGGTGGCGGCGATGAGCCTGGGCATCAGCATCATCGTGGCAGCGGCGATCGGCTAGCTCTGCGGCGGCGCGGGCGCTGATGGCCATTGCTGTCAGCCGCCTATTGCCACGCTGGCGGCGCCTGGCCTGTGCACGGGCGCCCTGTCTTTTTTCTCTTTTTCAGCCAACACTGCGGGCGCCTGCGCGCCCTGCACGGCTTCTGCAGCTCCCGCCCGTGTCGACCTCCACCCCCGCCACCCCTTCTGCCAACGCATCCCCCAGCCCCAGTCCGGGCAGCCCCCTGGGCAGCGGCGACGCGCTGGAGTTTGGCCACGCCGCCCTGCCGGAAGGCGAGGTGCGGCGCGCCAGCCCGTTGGAAGTGGCGATGCTGTTCAGCGTGTTTGTGGTGGCGGCCTGCGGCCTGCTGTACGAGCTGGCCGCAGCAGCGCTCGCGTCCTACCTGCTGGGCGATTCGGTGCTGCAGTTCTCCACCATCATCGGCACCTACCTGTTTGCGATGGGCATCGGCTCCTGGCTGTCGCGCTACCTGGTGCGCGAGCTGCCGGCGCATTTTCTGCGCATCGAGCTGATGGTGGCGCTGGTGGGCGGGGCCCTGCCTGCCGTGCTGTCCATCATCAACGCCTATGTGCCCAGCGCCTTCCACTGGATGCTGTATGGCACGGTGCTGGTGGTGGGCACCCTGGTGGGGCTGGAGATACCGCTGGTGATGCGCATCCTCAAGCGCAATGTGGTGCTGCGCGATCTGGTCTCCAAGGTGCTGACCTTTGACTACCTGGGCGCGCTGGCGGTGTCGCTGGCCTTTCCGCTGCTGCTGGTGCCGCACCTGGGGCTGATCCGCACCGGGCTGGTGTTTGGCTTGCTCAATGCGCTGGTGGCGGTCTGGGCGCTGTTTCTCTTCAAGGAAGAGCTGCGCCGCTTTGGCAGCCATGTGCTGGCCTGCGGCCTGGTGATTGCCGCCTTGCTGGGCGGCCTGGTGGGCGCCGAGCGGCTGACATCGCTGACCGAGGACCACTTCTACCAGGAGCCCATAGTGCTGGCGCGCACCACGCCCTACCAGCGCATTGTGGTGACCCAGGGCAAGCGCGGCGCGCGCCTGTACCTGAACGGCAACCTGCAGTTTGCCCAGAGCGATGAATACCGTTACCACGAGGCGCTGGTGCATCCGGTGATGAGCCGCTTTGGCGCGCCGCGCAAGGTGGCGGTGTTTGGCGGCGGCGACGGCATGGCCGTGCGCGAGGTGCTCAAGTACCCCTCGGTCGAATCGGTGACCCTGGTCGAGCTGGACCCGCAGATGACCGACCTGTTCCAGAACGTGCCGAGCATGCAGGCGCTCAACAGCAATGCCTTGAACAACCCGAAGGTGCGCATCATCAATGCCGACGCCTTCCAGTGGCTGCAGAAGGCCGACGAGGTGTTCGATGTGATCATCGTGGACTTCCCCGATCCGACCAATTTTGCGGTGGGCAAGCTGTTCACCAACAGCTTTTACGCAATGCTGGGCCAGCATTTGGCGGCCAGCGGTTTTGCGGTGATCCAGACCACCTCGCCGCTGATTGCGCGCGAGAGCTTCTGGACCGTGGTGACCACCGTCGAATCGGTGGGCATGCAGGCCACGCCCTACCACGCCCATGTGCCCAGCTTTGGCGAATGGGGCTTTGTGATTGCCAGCCGCCGGCCCTGGAGCCTGCCGAGCACCTTGCCCGAAGGCATGCGTTTTTTGAGCCTGCCCAGCCTGCCGCTGTTGTTTGACTTTCCGCCCGACATGGCGCGGGTGCCGACCGAGGTGAACCGCCTGTCCAACCAGGTGCTGGTGCACACCTATGAGCGCGAATGGGGCAAGGTGGCGCACTGACATGATGGCCTGCCACCCTTGCCCACTGCGGACCGCCCAGTGATGCAGCGCCGCTCTGTCCTGAAAGGCGCCGCCGCGCTGGCTGGCAGCAGCGCGCTGGCCGGCTGCAAGCCCGCGCCACCCAGCACCAGCGCCGCCCATATCCAAGGCGGCTTTGTGGGCCAGGCCTGGGAGCGCGGCCATGCGATGCGCGACCGCCTGGCGCAAGGCCTGCCGCTGCCCGCGCCCAGCCGAATCCACCGCGTGCAGGTGCTGATTGCCGGCGGCGGCATAGCCGCGCTGTCGGCCGCCCGTGCCTTGCGGCTGGCAGGCACCAGCGATGTGGCCCTGCTGGAGCTGGAAGACCAGGCCGGCGGCAACAGCCGTGGCGGCACCGTGCAGGGCCTGCGTTGCCCCCTGGGCGCCCACTACCTGCCCGTGCCTGGTGACAACGCCCCCGAGGTGCAGGATCTGCTCGAAGAGCTGGGCGTGCGCCAGCGCGTGGCCGGCAGATGGCAGTACCAGGACGAGTACCTGTGCTTCAGCCCGCAGGAGCGCCTTTTTATACACGGCGAATGGCAGGACGGCCTGCTGCCCACGCAGGACGTGGCCGCCAGCACCTTGGCCCAGTACCAGCGCTTTGCCCAGCTGGTGGACCAGGCCATGCGCGCCCAGCCCTTCAGCATGCCAACGATGCGCAGCTGGCAGGCCCCAGGCGGCCTGGCGCCCGCCCACCAGGCGCTGGATGCGATCCGCTTTGACACCTGGCTGGCCCAGCAGCAGCTGGACGACCCGCACCTGCGCTGGTACCTGGACTATGCCTGCCAGGACGACTTTGGCGCCGGCTGCGCCCAGGTATCGGCCTGGGCCGGCCTGCACTACTTTGCCAGCCGCCACGGCTTTCAGGCGCCAGGCACGGCGGACGATGCGCATGACAGCGTGCTGACCTGGCCGCAAGGCAATGGCTGGCTCAGCGAGCAGCTCACGGCCCCGGTGCAGGCCGCCGGCTGGCTGCACAGCGGCCACACGGTGATGCGGATTGCCGAGACGCGCCAAGGTGTGGAGATCGACAGCTTCAACCACGCCAGCCAGCGCATGGAGCGCTGGCTGGCCGCGCACTGCATCGTCGCGCTGCCGACCTTTATCGCGGCCCATGTGGTGCAAGACCCGCCCGACTTTCTGCGCGCCGCCGTGCAGGCGCTGGACTGGGCACCCTGGCAGGTGACCAACGTCCACATCCGCGCGCCGCTGCGCGACCGCCCCGGCGCCGAACTGGCCTGGGACAATGTGCTGTACGACGATGTGGCCCACGGCGGCCTGGGCTACGTTAACGCCGGCCACCAGCGCCTCAATGCAATGCAGCAACTGCCCACGGTGCTGACCTGCTACCGCGCCTTGGGCGGCAACCAGCCCGGCGCCAGCGCCCGTGCCGCGCGCCAGCAGCTGCTGGCCCAAACTTGGGAAGCCGCCCGCGACCAAACCCTGGCCACCCTGGCCCGCGCACACGCCGACATCTACGAAAAAACCACCCATGTCGAGGTCATGCGCTACGGCCACGCGATGGCCATCCCCCGCCCCAGCACCCAAACCGTGCTGAGCCGCATCGGCCAGCCCGCCAGCAGCGCCAAGCGCCCAGCGCTGATCAACGGCGAACGCCTCCAGGCCCTGCCGACCCCCAGCACCGGGCGGCTGCATTTTGCGCACAGTGATTGGTCGGGGTATTCGGTGTTTGAGGAGGCGTTTACGCGGGGGTTGTATGCGGGGTTGTATGCGGGGGTGAATGCCGGGTAATGGCGTCTCAACCCAAGGGCCAGCGAGGTTCGCTGACCTGGCGCGCTGCGTTGCGGATCAATCCGCCTGGACGTTGGCCGAATTGACCACTGCCGCCCATTTCTTGCGGTCCTGGTCGATGACGTTGGCAAACGCCTGCGGGCTGCTGTGCAGCGGCTGGATGCCGAAGGGCTTGAGCGAACTTTCCATCGACGGTTCACGCATCACCTCGACCAGCTTGCGGTTGACGTAGGCCACGATCTCCGGCGAGGTCCCGGCCGGCGCCAGCACGCCCAGCCACAGCGAGACGTCATAGTCCTTGAAGCCGGCCGTCTCGGCCATGGCCGGCACCTCAGGCATCGCCGGCATGCGCGCACGCGAAGTCACCGCCAGCGGGCGCAGTTTGCCGCTTCGGGTGTACTCGCCAAAGAGCGATGCGGTGTCGAACGTCATGTCGATGCGCCCGGCCAGCAGGTCGGGCAGCCCTGCCGAGCTGCCCTTGTAGGGGACGTGCTGTATGTCCACCCCGGCGATCGATTTGAACAGCTCGCCCGACAGGTGGCTGCTGGTGCCGTTGCCCGCCGAGCTGAAGCTCAGCCCACCCGGTTTCTTGCGCGCCAGCGCCACCAGCTCGGCCACTGATTTTGCCGGCACCTGCGGATTCACCACCAGCAGGTTGGCGGTGACATGGGTCAGGCCCACCGGCGCAAAGCTGGTGGCTGGATCGTATTTGAGGTTGGGATAGAGGCTGGGATTGATGGTCAACACCCCCATCGTCGAGTACAGCAGCGTGTAGCCATCCTTGGGGGCGTTGGCAACCGCCTCGGCACCAATGCTGCCGCCCGCGCCGGCCCTGTTGTCCACGATCACCGGCTGGCCCAGCGCCTCTGCCAGCTTCTGCCCCATACCGCGTGCCATCTGGTCAGTGGCGCCGCCTGCCAGGAAAGGCACCACCAGACGGATAGGCTTGCTCGGGTAGCCACCCGGCCCCTCGCCCGCATGCACGGCGGTCATGGCCACGGCAGCCAGAGCGAGTCCGGCGATGAATTGCTTGCGTTGCATTTGATGTCTCTCCATTTTTTAGGTGCGGTAGGGCCACGGCGGACCAGCCCCGCTCCAAGTGTAGGCACTGCGCGGCGCTGTCCCAGCCAGGCTGCAGCAAGGCTGGCATGCATCCGGAGACATAGCGGGGGGGCCTGCCTGGCTCCAATGCGCATAACAGAAGTGATCCTGCAGAGCTGGCTGGCACCGGGGGCCCTTGGATAGACTGGTTCTTTGCCATCACCGAGAGAAGAGACATGAGCGACTGGAAAGAATTGACGCAGTTGAAGGTAGAGGCCGGCGACCATATTGCCGTGATGACGCTCGACAGCCCTCCGGTGAACGCGCTGACGCGCACGCTCAATGACGAGCTGACCTGGGCGCTGGACCGGGTCTCGGAAATGGACGAGGTCCGCGTTGTGGTGCTCACCGGGGCGGGCAAAGTGTTCTGCGCCGGCGCAGACCTCAAGGGCCGGGCCGATGTCATCAAAGGCCCCGGCGACCTGCTGGCGCACTCGCGGCGCACGCGCGAGTGTTTCCATGCGATCCGCGAATGCGCCAAGCCGGTGATCTGTGCGATCAATGGCGTGGCGCTCGGATCGGGCCTGGCGATGGCTGCGTCGTCCGACTTGCTGCTGTGCTCGGACAAGGCCTCGCTGGGTCTGCCCGAGGTGGATGTGGGTCTGCTCGGCGGCAGCCGCCATGCGATGCGGCTGTTCAACCATACCCAGCTGCGCCACATGATGCTGACGGGCTACCGCATGCCAGGCGCCGAGCTGTACCGGCTCGGCATCGTTCTGGCCTGCACCCCGCCTGAAGAACTGATGCCCACCGCGATGCAGCTGGCGGCCGTCATCGCCTCCAAGAGCCCGGTGTCGACACGCATGGGCAAGCACACCATGAATGTGGTCGAGGACATGAGCCTGCGCGATGGCTACCGCTATGAACAGGACATGACCGCGCAGATCGCCAAGACCGACGATGCCAAGGAAGCGCAGCTCGCGTTCAAGGAAAAGCGCGCCCCAGTGTTCACCGGGCGTTGAGCGCAGGCGGCGCGCATGGCGCGCGCGCTGCCACGCGCCGTCACCCGTAGAGTCGCGCCGGATTGTCCTGCAGCACCTGGCGTGCCACTGCATCGCTCCCGCACCACTGCTTGAAGGTGTCCAACAGCTTCCCGGCATCGGGCTCGGGCACTACGCGCAGGTGCGGCCAATCGCTGCCCCAGACCAGTTGCTCGGGGTTGGCCTCCAGCAACCGGTCATGAAACGGCCGGGCGCGCTCCAGGTCCGCGTCACCCATGACGTTGCGGTAGGCGCAGAGCTTGACCCACACCGCGCCCTCCTCCAGCAAGGACAGCAGCTCGCGAAAGCCAGGCGCATCCACGCCAGCGGCGGCATCGAAACCGCCCATGTGGTCGATGACCACCGGCACCGGCAGCTGGCGCAGGCGCGGCGCCATATCGGGCAGCGCCTGGCCATCGGTCCACAGCTCGGCATGCAGTCCTTCGCTGGCCAAGGCGCCAGCCATGTCCTCCAGATCCTGCAATGACGCGCTGCCAGCGAAGTTGCCGCCGGCGCTGCGTTGGCTGAAGCGCACCGCGCGCACGCCTTGGGCGCGCAGCCCGCGCAGGCGCTCCACCGCATGGGGGCGCAGCACGGCAACGCCGCGCAGCTGGGGCAAGGCGGCGAGCGTGTCCAGCAGCAAGCGGTGGTCTTCCCCATAGGCGCTGGGCTGCACCAGCACGCCGTGCGAGAGGCCCAGGCGCTGCAACAGCGCCAGATAGCCGGCCTGCAGGGCTTCGGGTGGCGTATAGCTGCGGTCCTTGTTCAGCGGATAGCGCGCGTAGGGCCCGAACAAGTGGGCATGGCAGTCCCAGCCCCGAATGATCGCATCGCTCATGGCCTATCTCCCTGGTGTTGCGGCAAGGGGAAGGCCGGCTGCTGGCCTTCGGGCAACGGAATCTCGTGGGCATTCAGCGTCATCGCCACCATGGTGTAGTAGCCCACCAGCGCCGTCAGCTCCACCACAGCGCGCTCGCCAAACACCTCCAGCGTCGCGGCGTAGGTTGCATCCGATACCGAGCGCTGCTGGTTGAGCTCCAGCGCAAACTGGTACACCAGCTGCTCCTCGGGCGCGCGGAACGGTGGCGGCGTCTGGGCCAGCAAGGCTTCGAGGATATCGGCCTCGATGCCGATCTTCTCCGACTCACGCCGGTGCGCATACCACTCGAACGGAGACTGGCAGGCACGGCCTGTCACCAGAATGGCGATCTCCGACTGCCGAGGCGTCAGGCTGGTGCGGTAACGCAGCAGCGCACCAAGGGCTTGCCAGCAGTCGGCCAACTCGGCGTTGTGCAGCGCCGCGCGCAGCGGGCCTTCGATCTTGCCGCGCGGGCCGGACACGACCTTGTCGTAGACCTGGCGTTGGGCGGGCGACATCTGCTCGGGGGCGGGTAGGGAAATGCGGGGCATGGGTCTCCTTCGTATGCTGGTCATCGATTTCACCATGCATGCCAGCCGGCGCACCCCCCGGCAGCCGGCAAAGCTGTTATGTCTGCAGCGTGGAGCGCCACATGCCGGCGTGCGCCTGTTCATCGACGATCTGCGCGATCTGCCGCGCCACGGCCGAGGCCGCGCGGCCCGGGCCCTTGTTCCGGGCAAAGACCATGGAGACGATGCGTTGCATCGGTGGATTGACGATGCGCGCAGCGCTGAGGCTGCCATCCTGCACCTCGTTCCAGACGGCATGGATCGGCAGCACGGTGTAGAGCCGCTCCTGCGCTACCAGCGAGCGCATCAGCGGCAGCGAATCGGCTTCGATGACGGGCACCAGATTCATGTGCTCCTGGCGCGCCAGCGCGTCCAAGGTCGTGCGCAGGCCATTGGGCGCACCGGGCAGGATGAAGGGCAGATCGTGCAGCGCGGAAAAGGCCACTTCCGGCGCCGAGGTCAGCGCATCGCCTGCCGGACCAATCAGAAAGCTCTCCACGCTGGCCAGCGCCTGCTCCTGCTCGGGCACCGCATGGCTGTAGCGGTAGAGAATGGCGATGTCCACGCGCGCATCGGCCAGCCATTCCTCGACCTGGCCACTCGAGCCTTCGAGAATCTTCAGGTGGATGCCAGGAAACTGCGCCCGGATCTGCTGGAACAGCCGCCCCACGATGGGGCCGGAGATGGACGGCAGCGAGCCCACGGTGACACGCCCGGCGGGCTCGCGCGCCTCGCCACGGATCTCGACCTCCAGCTGCTCGGCATCCGCCAGCAGGTTCTTCACATGGGGAAAGATGCGTTCGCCCACATCGGACAGGGTCACGCCGCGCCCGGTGCGGTTGAACAGCCGCGCGCCGCAGTCGCGCTCCAGCGCATTCAGTTGGCGGCTCAACAGGGATTGGTTGCTGTCAAGAAAGAGCGCGGCCCGCGTCAAGCTGCCCAGCTCGGCAATGGCCAAAAACGTGCGCCATTTGTGCAGGTTGGAGGCGATGTCGAGCTGGAGTGTGGTGGCTTTGGCGCTGCACATTGAATGGGAAAGAGGCATCAGGACGATGGCTGATTAAACCCCATGTGCTGCGCCTGCGCTGCGTCCGCCCCCCTCCGGCAGCAGGGCCATCCAGCGCGCGATGGCGCCGGCCACCGCAACGGGTTGCTCCACCACCAGCGCATGGCTGGCCTGGTCGATCACCTGCACTGCCACCTGTTGTGCACCCAGCAGATCCTGCAGCTCGCCGCGGCTTTCCGGCGGGCGCCAGGGGTCCTGCGCGCCTTGCAGATCCAGCACTGGGGCATTGGCCACGGTCCACCAACGGTCCTTGGGCGGCACCGTGCCTGCCGCGCGGTAGACCGCACGCAACTCGGGATGCCAGCCTTCGAGCCAGGCCGTGGGGTCGTTGCCCTGGGCAAAGAAGGCGCGCTGCAGATGGGCGATGCGCAGGGCAGCGGGCTGGCGGGCGTCCGATGCCAGGTCCAGCGATTCCGCCATGCCTGCCGGAAACACGCGCGCTGCAGCCCCCGCCACGACCACACCGCGCACGCATTGCGGGTGGTCCATGTCGGCGACGCGTGCGATGAAATGGCCAAACGCATGGCCGACCAGTACCGCGCTGCCGCCGCCCAGCGCCTGAACGGTGTCGATCACGTCTTGCGCAAGCCTGTGCAGCGTGAGCTGTTCGAGGGGCAGCGTGGTGCGCCCCATGCCACGGGGCTGGGGCCGCAGCACGCGGTGACCGAGCAGCGCCAGCTGCTGCGCCAGGGGGTCGAAGTCCAGCGAATCGCGCTGCGACGACGGCAGCAGCACGATGGCCGGGCCCGCACCGTTCTCGGGAGCGTCGATCACGACATCGATCTCGCCGGCACTGGTGCAGACCATCTCACGGCGGCGCCACACTGCCGCTGGGGTCATGGTGTGCATGGCGTCAATCCACCGTCGCACCGGACTGTTGGACGATGCTGCGCCACTTGGGGATCTCGCTGCGCACCAGCTGGGCGAACTCCTCCGGGCTGCTGGAGGTGGGCTCGATGCCCAGTTGCGTGAGCTGTTTGCGCAGCTCGGGCGCTGCCATGGCTCGCACCAGGGCGGCATTCAATTTGTCGATCACAACCCGGGGCGTACCGGCCGGCGCCACGACGCCCAGCCAGTTCGAGACGTCGTAGCCGGCCAGTCCCGACTCGGCCAGTGTCGGAATGTCGGGCAGCGAACTGAGCCGGGTACGCGATGTCACGGCCAGCGCGCGGGCCCGTCCACTGCGGATCTGTTCTTCGTAAACGGTGTAGGAGTCAAAGGTCATGTCGACCCGCCCCGCCAGCACATCGGTGAGCAGCGGCGCACTGCCCTTGTAGGGCACATGCACCATCTTCACCCCGGCAAGCTCGTCGAAGAGCGCACCCGACAGATGGCTGGAGCTGCCGTTGCCGGCCGAGCCGTAGGTCAGCACGCCGGGCTTGCTTTTTGCCAGCGCAATCAGCTCCTTGACCGTACGCGCCGGCACTGCTGCGCCTACCACCAGCACCCGCGGGGTGGTGTGCGTCAACGCCACCGGCGCGAAGTCCTTGACCGGGTCGTAGCGCAGCTTGGCATACAACGCCGGATTGATGGCCTGCGTGCCCATGGTGGCAAAAAGCAGCGTGTAGCCATCGGCTGGCGCACGTGCCACCTGCTCTGCCGCAGTCACGCCACCAGCGCCACCCCGGTTGTCCACCACCACCTGCTGCCCCAGCTCGGTGCCCAGGCGCTGGGCCATACCGCGCGCCATCATGTCTGCAGCGCCACCGGCCGGAAAAGGCACGACCAGCCGCAGCGGCTTGTCGGGAAAGCCTTCAGCCCGGGCTAGCGAAGGCACAGCGGCGCACAGCACCGCCGCCGCCACCGCCAGCAGCCAGGTGCGCCGGCCGGTGCCGGCTGCTGCGCATGAAGGTGCAGTCAGGTGGTGGGGAAATGTCATGGCGCCTGTCTCCTCGTTATTGAAATCCTGCCATCGCGTGATAGATGATCCATCGTCTCGGGGCGGAGGTCCTCCGCCCGGCCTCAGTGACGCCAGCCCACGCCGCAACCCGGCCCGTCGGGCAGCGCCAGGCTGCCGTTCTGCACGGGCAGTGCCGTGAACGGGTCGTCCTGCAGATGCAGATGCTCCGACAGCTCGCAGGCGTAAGGCAGCGCCTTCGGAATGCATGCCGCCTGCAGGGCCATGGACTGCATCAGCGCCGGCCCGAACGCGGCACCGATGCGGCAGGCCACCTGGCCGGCCTCGCAGATGCGCACGGCTTCGAGGAAGTGGCGCAGCCCGCCGAGATTGGTGACCTTGAGGTTGATCACATCCACCACGCGTTCGGACACCAGCCTGAACACATCGCGCACGCTCTGCGCGCTCTCGTCAGCCTCGATGGCCACCGGCAGCGTGCGCGTCAGCAGCGCCAGCCCGGCGATATCGGCCGCAGGCACGGGCTGCTCGATCAGCGCGATGTCATAGCGCTCCATTTTGGAGAACGCACTGATCAGCTGCTTGGCGTGGTACGACTGGTTGGGGTCGAGCGTCAGCGCCACATGGGGCCCCACTGCCGCGCGCACAGCGGCAATGCGCTGGATGTCGGTCACCGTATCGCCCGACAGCTTGAGCTTGAGCTGCGAATAGCCTTCACCCGCCAGCCTGGCCGCGATGGCCGCCATGTCGTCTGGCGACTTGATCGGAAGAATGCGTGACAGCGCGGCGCCATTGCGCATCTTGCCACCCAGCAGCACATGTACCGGTACGCCCAGGCGGCGAGCCAACAGGTCATGCAGTGCCATGTCGACACCGGCCTTTACGGTGGGGTTGAAGGCCAGTGTGGCGTCGACCTCCTCCATGATGGCAGCGATGTCATCGGCGCGCCGGCCGATCAGCCGTGGCGCGAGGAATTCCAGCGCCGCCAGCGCGCCGGCGCCGTGTGTGGAGATCGCGGGAATCGCATGCACATAGCCAAGGCCGATATGACCGTCCTCGTCCTGCAGCTCCAGCACCGCCGCTTCAAGACGCGGCACCTGCGCGCGAGCAAACTTCCATTGCGGATCCGCCAGCCCCTGGATGCAGGGCTTGACCAAGGCGTGGGTAATCTTCATCGCGATCAGTCCAGCGTGATCTTCGCGCTGCTGATCACGCCACGCCATTTATCAGACTCGGCCTGCATCAGGCTGCGGTACTCCGCTGGCGTCGAGGTGGCAGCGATCGCGCCCTGCTTGAGAAACCGCTCCTTCATCTCCGGCGAGTTGATGGCCGCCACGGCGGCTTCGCGCAGCTGGGTCTGCACGCCGGCAGGAATGCCCTTGGGCGCAATCAGCCCGTAGGTGGTCTCCATCAGCACATTGGGCAGCCCCAGCTCCACCGTGGTGGGGACATCCGGGAGCTGCGGCGCACGCGTCTTGCCCGCGACCGCCAGCACCACCAGATTGCCATTGGCGGCAAAGGGCAAGATGGGCAGCAGATCGACCATGGTCATCTGCACCTCGCCCGAGAGCACCGCGCTGATGGCTGGCGCCGCGCCCTTGTAGGGCACATGCACGATGGCTGCGCCCGTCTCTTGCTTGAACAGCTCAAAGCCGATATGCGGCGTGGTGCCCGCCCCTGCGGAGCTGTAGTTCAGGGTGTCGGGGGCAGCCTTGGCCTTGGCAATCAACTGCGCCAGCGAGGTGATGCCGGACTTGCGGTTCACCACGATCACGCTGGGGATGCGCGCCGCCAGCGTGAGAAACTCCAGATCGTCGAGCGCGTACGGTACTTTCGTCAGGTTGGGCATGCCGGCCAGCGGCCCCGGCGCGACCAGCGCAAATTGGTGGCCGTCCGCTGGCGACTTGGCGGTGGCATCGACGCCAATGGTGCCGCCCGCGCCTGCCCGGTTATCAACCACCACCGGCTGGCCCACAGAGGCTGCCATCTTGGTTCCGATCATGCGCGCGATGGCGTCGGTCGGGCCGCCAGCGGCATAGGGAACGATGAGCTTGAGCGGCTTGTTGGGCCAGTTGTCGGCCCATGCGTGGCCGCTTGCGAGCAAGGGGCCGATAGCCGCCAAGAGGCTGGTGAAAGTACGTCTATGCATGGTCGTTGTCTCCTTTTTCGCCAGTCTAGGCAGAGCCTTCCACCCAAGTAAGACCCTTGCATCGCAAGCCTGTTATGTGCCTCGAAGCATCTCAGCCTTGCGCGCGCCCCGGCTAGGCGCCCTGCCAAGGCAGGCCTAAAGTCCAGGCATTGCATATCTGACTGGAGTCTTGCTGATGACCAATGCCAAAGTGGCTGCTGGCCCGTTGTCGCACCTGCGGGTGCTGGATCTGAGCCGTATTCTTGCGGCGCCCTGGGCCGGGCAGATCCTGGCCGATCTGGGAGCCACGGTCACCAAAGTGGAGCGACCGGGCGCCGGCGACGACACGCGCTCCTGGGGCCCGCCCTTCCTCAAGGATGCCGATGGCAAGGACACCAAGGAGGCCGGCTACTACCTGGCGGTGAACCGCGGCAAGCGCTCGATCACCGTGAGCCTGGACACCGCAGAAGGCCAGCAGATCGTGCGCGACCTGGCCCTGCAGTCGGACATCGTGCTGGAGAACTACAAGGCCGGCACGCTCGCGCGCTATGGCCTGGACGAAGCCAGCCTGCGCAAGATCAATCCGCGACTCATCTACTGCTCGGTCACCGGGTTTGGACAGACCGGTCCGCGCCGCGACCAGCCCGCCTATGACTTCCTGATCCAGGCCATGGGCGGTCTGATGAGCGTGACAGGGGAGCGCGACGGCCAACCGGGTGGTGGCCCGCAAAAGGTCGGTGTGCCCATCGTCGACCTGATGACCGGCATGTATACCGCAGTGGCGGTGCTCGCGGCCGTGGCCCGCCGCGACCAAAACGGCGTGGGCGACTCCATCGACATCGCCATGCTCGATGTGCAGGTGGCGATGCTGGCCAACCAGGCCATGAACTACCTGGTGTCCGGCAAGACGCCCCGGCGCAACGGCAATGCGCACCCCAATATCCAGCCGCAGGATGTCTACGCCTGCGCCGATGGCGATGCCATCCTGGTGGTCGGCAACGACGGCCAGTTTGCCAAGTTGTGCGATGTGCTCGGCCACGCCGAGTGGGCCCAGGACGAGCGCTTTGCCACCAACGCCCAGCGCGTGCGCAACATCACGACCCTGTCGGCCATGCTGCGGCATGCGTTCTCTCAGCGCCCGCGCGCCGAGTTGATCGCTGCACTCGACGGCGCGGGCGTGCCCTGTGGCGCCATCAACTCGGTGCCCGACGTGTTCGAAGACCCGCAGGTCCAGGCCCGTGGCATGCTCCAATATGTGCCGCATCCCAGCGGTGTGCAGGTGCCGCAGGTGGTGAGCCCGATGCGCTTCTCCGAGACCCCGCTGCAGCAGCAGGTGGCGCCGCCGCTGCTGGGTCAGCACTCGCGCCAGGTGCTGGAAGAGCTGGGCTATTCGGCCGAGCGTATCGAGGGGCTGCTGGCCAGCGGTGTGGTGTAGCTCCGCACTGGGCAACACATGCGTACCCGCGCCGGTACGCTCCTTTGTTTTCTCTTCCTGGATTGCTATGCAACTGCACTGGTCCCCCAAATCTCCCTATGTCCGAAAAGTCATGATCTGCGCCCATGAGCTGCAGCTGACGCAGCAGCTGGAGCTGGTCCGCTCTGTGGCCGCGATGCTCAAGCCCAATGCCGTCCTGATGCAGGACAATCCGCTGTCCAAGATCCCGACGCTGATACTGGACGACGGCCGGACGCTGTTTGACTCGGTCGTCATCTGCGAATACCTGGACGGTCTGGCCAGCGGCTCACTCTTCCCTCGGGAAGGCGACGCCCGCTGGTTGGCGCTGCGCTGGCATGCGCTGGGTGATGGCCTGCTCGATGCGCTGATTCTGTGGCGCAACGAGCGCGAGCGCGCCGTGCCGCTGGCGGCCCTGTTGGCCGCGTTCGAGCACAAGACCCGCGCCAGCCTGGATCTGCTGGAGGGCGAGGTACCGGCACTGGAAGCGCGCGCCTTTGGCATCGGCCATCTGACCCTGGTCTGCGCGCTGGGCTACATCGATTACCGTTTCGACACGCTGGGCTGGCGCGAACAGGCACCGCAGTTGGCGGCATGGTTCGCGAAGATGCAACAACGCCCATCCGTGGTGGCTACCGAGCCGGTGGACGGCTGATCGCATCGCAGTGTGTGGAACTCCTTTTGTCTGAATCATCGCCAGGACGAAGGTCGTAGCAAACGGTTCATCGATGCGGCTGGGTCGATTCTCGGTTCAATGCCCCAAAATCCGAACGTAACGGCAATCTCACGGAGTGCTACTGCGATGGCCTACGCCAAGGAATTTTTTGATCTCCAGATCTATTTCGCCAGAAAGATCGCGGTACTGGCGAACCTGAAGCTGGAGACGGCCCTGCTCGACTACACGAATGTCTACGTCCGACTAGTGGGCGGTCGAGATTTCAACCCCCACCATCCCAGGTGGGTGGCCTACATTGCGGGACTGAAAAACCATCCGGACCTTGGTGCATGGACCTACCATGTCTACACCCAGCGGCCGCACCTTGATCGTCCCGACTCGGTGATCGCAACATTCGGCTGTTTTTCGTATGCGCTGGGGGAGCCGGGTCAGATCCGGCTTCATTTCCACAACGACGACCACAGCTTGCAGGGACCCTTGAGCGACGAACGCATGGGGTTGCGGCTATCGGAGCTCGCTGCACTCGTGGCCCATGTTCGCGCCGAGCAACCATCAGCCAGGCAGATAGCGGGTGTCTCCTGGCTGTACCACTTGCCAGCCTACCAACGGCTTTTTCCTCCGCAATACACCACGCAGGCAATGGTGGCCAGCAACAGATTTCGCAACATGCCACTGTGGGGCCAGTTTTTGGACCGCCACGGCGACGTCCGAAAGGGCACTGCGGCAGCGTTCCTTCAGCGGGTCGACAGTCAAACCAACTTGGACAACCTTGCGCAGTGCTTTCCGCTGCAGCCATTGGCCACTTCCGCACCTGTCGAGGCCTTCCACGATTTCTACAAGCCAAAACTGGTCACCAAGTTTTAGTGCTGCCAAGCCTTGCGGTAGGGCTCAAGGGGAATGCCCAGACCACGCGTTCATGCCCCTCTGTGAACCATCCCTTCACTGCCGGCTCCTTCTGATCTTTGCGCACACCCCCCACCCTTTCGCAACCCCACCCCCGCCATAGCCACACCCCAACCAGGGATTGCCACCCCGCCCTAGCCGTAGGAATGGTTCTCATTTAAGATAAAAGATATATCTTAGAAACGGATTGAACACACCATGCCCTTGCAACTGAGCCTACCCACGTCCCCTTCCCCCGAGCTGCTGGCTGCGCGTGCGCCTGAGCGGGCGCGCCATGAGATCAAGCTGCGCCGTACCACCGTTGCATCGGTGGAGCAGCTGACGCCACATATGCTGCGCATCCGTTTGCAGGGTGCCGACCTGGCGGGATTTACCAGTCTGGGCTTTGATGACCATGTGAAGCTGCTGTTTCCGGATGCCAATGGCGAGCTGCAGTTGCCGCCGCCCGGCAGCGATGGCCTGCCGCCCGCGATGCGCGAGGCGATGCGGGACTACACGCCCCACTCTTACGATGCCCAGGCGCAGACCTTGGCGATTGACTTTGCGGTGCATGAGGCCGGCCCTGCCACGGCCTGGGCGCTGCAGGCGGCCGCGGGGCATGCACTGGGTATTGCGGGGCCGCGTGGCTCCTTCATCGTGCCCACGGCGTTTGATGGCCACCTGCTGATTGGTGACGATGCGGCGCTGCCAGCGATCACGCGCCGCCTGCGCGAGCTGCCTGCCGGCACCCAGGCGGTGGTGGTCGTGGAGGTGAATGACGCGGCCGACGAGCAAGCGCTGGACAGCGCTGCCGACCTGCAGGTGCACTGGGTGCACCGCCAGGGCCAGCCGGCCGGCGATGCGCAGCGGCTGCTAACGGCTTTGCACCAGATCGATGCGCCAGCCGGCGATTACTACAACTGGGTGGCGCTGGAATCGGCGGCCGCCAAGGCGCTGCGTGCGGCGCTGATTGCCGAGCATGGCGCCCACCCCAAATGGACCAAGGCAGCGGCCTACTGGAAGCGCGGCAGCTCCGGTGTGCATGAAGTCATTGAAGAGTGACCGCACACATCCATCATAAAGGATAGGAGCGCAGATAGTCCAGCAGCTGGACGATACGCGCCTTGGTGACGCTGTTGCGGTACTCGCTGCGCGACAGCGCTGAGGTGCTGCCGAAGTCCTTGGCGTTCCAGGTGCCGTCGATAAAGGCGGCCTCGGTGGTCATGAAGGCCAGCCAGTTACGCTGCGAGGCGCGCAGCTTTTGCGCGCCGGTGGCGCCGACCTTGGCCATCAGCTCGCGGTAGGTCTGGTTCAGTTCCACATCGAGTTGCTTGGCATAGGCGCTGCTCGCGCGCAGCATGTCTGCCGTCGTGTTCTGGTTGGCGACGGCGGCCTCCAGCGGCTGTATGCGCTGCTCAAAGGCGGCCAGGCGGTCGGGGGCATCGGGGTTGTCCACGGCCATCGCGGCGGTCGATGCCAACATGGCAGCGCCCAGGCATGCGGCGCGCATCCATTGCCAGCGGGTGTGGCGGCGGTGGTTGAAGACCATGGTTTACTCCTTAAAACTGCTTAAAAACTGGGCAATGGGATCAGTTGATCTCGCTGGCCGCAATACCTGCATTGCCGGACTGCGGCGCGGCCGTGCCGGACGGGGTGGCGCGGCGCCAGACCATGCCGCCATCGGCCGTTGGCACGGGCTGGCCCACGGTACCGGATGACACCGGCGAGACGACCACACCGCGCTCAATCGGCGGTGGGTTGCCCGAGGGCTGACCCTGCGGCGCGCTGGCGCTACCGGGGAAGGCGGGTGCTGCCGTTGCCGGGTTGGAAGGCACCGGGTTGGACGATGGGCCAGGCACCACGACACCGGGTTGCGGCTGGCCCGCATCGGCCGGGCGCTGCGCAGGCATTTGCGGCTGCTGCGCTGGCGGTGGGTTGTTCTGGAAGACGGGGTAGTCGCCCTCGCCACTTGGGCCACGCGGGCCGGCGCCGCTCTGGCCTATCGGCCGCGCTTCGGGGTCGTCGATCACAGGCGCATCACCGGGGTTGCCGCGATCGGGCAGCGGCTGCATCGCAGGCGGTTGCTCAAACGGATCGACCGGTTGCTTGTTGTCGCCAAAGCCCAGCATCCAGCTGCGCAGGCGCTGCACAAAGGTGTTGTTCTCGGCCGGCATCTCAAAACGGGCCTGGGCCTGCACCAGCTTGGCGCGCTGCGATGCGGCGGCCACCTCGGCGACGACCGGCAGCGCACTGTGGGCGCCCTGGCCCCAGTAGTCGTTCAGCTGCACGCGGCTGTCGTTGAAGCCGACCCAGGCGCCGCCCACCCAGTCGGGGTGCGCCAGCATGAACCAGCCGTCGGCATTGTCCTGCGTGGTGCCGGTCTTGCCGATCCAGTCGCCGCTGACGCCGTAGCGCGCCACACCCCGGCCGGTGCCCTTGGTGATGACGCCACGCATCATGTCGATCAAGCCATAGGTGACGCCGCTGTCCAGCGCCAGCTCGGTGGCGGGTGGCTCAAACTCGGCCAGTACCTTGCCGTCGCGGTCGCTGATGCGGGTGACCATGACCGGCGCGCGGTAGCCGCCGCCATTGGCCAGGGTGGAATAGGCCGTCACCATCTCCTGCAAGGTGACCGGGCTGGTCCCCAGCGCCAGCGACATCACATCTTCAAGCTTGCTGTCGCGCACGCCCAGCGCCCGCGCCAGCTTGGCCACCTTGGCGGGGCCGACCTTGGCCATCACCTGGGCGGTGATGGTGTTCTTGGAGTAGGCCAGGCCATCAGCCAGGGTCATCGGTTGGTCCGATGGCGGGCCACCATCGGTGGGGCGCCAGAACTGACCGCCGCCCAGCGGAATGCGCACAGCCTCGTCCATCAGCTGGTCGCTGGGCAAGGCGCCGTCCTGCAATGCGGCGCCATAGACAAAGGGCTTGAAGGTGGAGCCGGGCTGGCGGCGCGCTTGCGAGACATGGTCAAACGGGTCGATGGCAAAGTCGCGGCTGCCCACCCAGGCCAGCACATGGGCACTGCGCGGGTCCATCGCCATAAAGCCCACCTGCACGCGCACCTTGTCCTGGCGCAGGTTGGCCATGAAGTCGGCATCGGCCAGCAGGCGCTGCAGCGCTTCGTCCTTGTCCTGGCCATCGGCCACCGCCTGGCGGTAGACGGCGCTTTCGCGCACAAAGCTTTGCACCAGCGGGTTCTTGGCGGTCCATTGGTTGCGGTTGCTCCACAGGCCATTGGCCGTCACCTGCAACTGCCGGCCCTGGCGCGCTACGGCCTGATTGGCCCATTGCTGCATGCGCGAGTCGATGGTGGTCTGCACCACCAGGCCATCGGCGTAGATGTTGTAGTCGTTGGCATCGGCCCATTCGATCAGCCATTTGCGCAGCGCCTGTGCAAAATGCGGCGCCATGCCCACGGCCTCGTCCTGGCGCTCAAAATCCAGCTTGATGCCGCGTTTTTTGAGAGTCTCAAAATCCTGGTCGCTGAGCTTGCCGTGCTTGTTCATCTGCGCCAGCACGGTGTTGCGGCGCTGCTGGGCCCGCTCGGGGTTTTGCACGGGGTTGTAGTAGCTGGTGCCCTTGAGCATGCCGACCAGGGTGGCGGCCTCAAGCACGCTCAGCTTCTGGGCGGGCTTGTCAAAGTAGGTGCGTGCGGCCATCTCGATGCCAAACGCGTTGTAGAGAAAGGGCACGGTGTTGAGGTAGGTCTCCAGGATCTCGTCCTTGGTGTAGGCCGATTCGATCTTGTAGGCCGTCACGGCCTCCTTGAGCTTGCGGTTGAGCGAGCGGGCGCGGCCGATTTCCTCGGGGAACATATTGCGCGCCAGCTGCTGGGTGATGGTGGAGCCGCCCTGGGGCCGGCCCATGGCCGTGTGCAGCACCGAGCCAAAGGTGCGGCGCCAATCGAGCGCGCCATGCTCATAAAAACGGTGGTCTTCGGTCGCGATCAGCGCATTGATGACATTGGGCGAGATGTCCTTGAGGGCCACCCATTCGCGGTTGGAGCGCTTGTACTGCGCCAGCACCTTGCCGTCGGCCGACAGCAGCTGGGTGGGTGCCTCGACCTTGTTTTTCTGGATATCGCCGATCGACGGCGTCAGCGGAATCAGCAGCAGCACATAGAGCAGCAGCAGGACCGGCAAGGCCGCCACCGCCAGCAGCCATTGCTTTTTGCTGCGCGCGGCCAGCCACTGGCGCAGGCGCCGCGCCAGCACGGGCAGGGCGCCCGCTGCGCGGCGCACGGTCGTTGTCAAAGCGGAAATAAGGGGTATCGCCATGGAAAGAGTCTGCAAAACCTGGGCCGGCATCGCGCTGCGCGCAGCGCTGCTGAGGCCAATCCGCCATTGTCGGGCAGGCGGGGTTTCCCCGCCTGCCGGCTGTGCAAAGCAGACTGCAAACCATGTAACAAATGTGGGCTTCTGCCAACGTCAGACGCGGCGCCAACAGCGCACTTTCAGCGGCTTTGGCTGATTTAATCATCAGATTAACGGCGGATAGCGCCTGGCAGCCCGCGTCCCCCGATGCTTTGTGCCTGCGTGTTGCCGCAGACCGGCATCACTCCATGAACCAGCCGTGGCTGACAATCAGCGACTGCCCTGTCAGCGCATTGGTGGGAAAGGCCGCAAAGAACAGCGCGACACGCGCCACATCATCCACGGTGGTGAACTCGCCATCGACGGTGTCCTTGAGCATCACGTTCTTGATCACATCGGCTTCGCTGATACCCAGCTCCTTGGCCTGCTCGGGGATCTGCTTGTCCACCAGGGGCGTGCGCACATAGCCCGGGCAGATCACATTGGCGCGCACACCTTGTGGGCCGCCCTCCTTGGCGACCACTTTGGCAAGGCCTTCGAGCCCATGCTTGGCCGTCACATAAGGGGCCTTGAGCTTGGAGGCCTCTTTGGAGTGCACCGAGCCGGTGTAGATGATGCTGCCGCCACGGCCTTGCGCATACATGTGCTTGATGCAGGCGCGGGTGGTGAGGAAGGCGCCATCGAGCTGGATGGCCAGCATTTTTTGCCACTCCTGCAGGCTGAATTCCTGCACCGGCTTGACGATCTGGATGCCAGCATTGCTCACCAGGATATCGATGCCGCCATAGGCCTTCACCGCGGCTTCGACCGAGGCGTCCACCTGGTCTTCCTGCGTCACATCGACCGCCAGCCCCAGGGCGGTACCGCCCTTGCCTGCAATATCCTTGGCCGCCGCCTCGGCAGCTTCCTGCTTCAGATCGGCGATCACCACCTTGGCGCCCTGCTGCGCATACAGGTCGGCGATGGCCTTGCCAATGCCACTGGCGGCGCCCGTCACATAGGCTACCTTGCCTGCGAGTTGCTGAACCATTTCTTCTTCCTTTCGACCGCAAAAGCGGTCACAAATCCCAAGTCTCGCGCTGCACTGCAGCATGCATCCGTAGGAGAGCAAGCCGTTTGCATGACAAGCGCCAAACCCTTGGCGCGTCCCCTGCCATCCGGCCCCGCGATGGAGCGCAGCGGCGGCAAGCCCTACACTTGCGGTTTTGCCAGACTCTTCGAACAAGACCATGAACATCACCAAAGACTGCGCCGTCACCATCCAATACAAGGTGACCGATGCGCAAGGCAAGCCGCTGGACAGCGGCAACCTCGCCTACCTGCATGGCGGCTATGAAAACATCTTCCCCAAGGTGGAGGCCGCTTTTGAAGGCCAGGCCGTGGGTTTCAGCACCAGCGTGGATCTGGCGGTGGAAGATGCCTTTGGCGAACGTGACGAGAGCCTGGTGCGCGTCATCCCCAAAAGCGAGTTCCCACCGGGCGTGAAGGTGGGCGGCCAGCTGCGCGGCGCCAATGACCGTGGCGAGCCCCAGGCCTTCTACGTCAAGAAGATCAAGGGCCCGGAAGTGCACCTGGATGGCAACCACCCGCTGGCCGGCCTGGCGCTGCGCTTTAGCGGCAAGGTGGTCGATGTGCGTGCGGCCAGCGAAGAAGAAATTGCCCACCGCCATGTGCATGGCGCGCACGGCCACCACCATTGATACAGTGGTGCAGCAGGGCGCTTGAGAGCCCGCTGCGCTTGGCATTGTTGATCATCCCAGCGGCTCACGCAGATGCCTTGCGTGCCAGCCGCTTTTTCATTCATGAAAGCCACCCATGACCGCCCCCCTGATCGAGCCCCGCACCGCCCGCCTGCAGCTGCGCCAATGGCAGCCGCAAGACCGGGAAGCCTTTGCCGCGATGACGGCCGACCCCGAGGTGATGCGCTACTTTCCCGCGCCGCTGACCCGGGCGCAAAGCGATGCGATGGCGGACCGCTGCGAGGCGCTGATGGCAGAGCGTGGTTGGGGCGTCTGGGCGGTGGAACGGCTGGAAGACCAGCAATTCATTGGCATCGTGGGCCTGCATGTGCCGCAGGCCGACCTGCCTTTTTCTCCCTGCGTTGAAATCATGTGGCGCCTGGCGCGCCATGCCTGGCACCAGGGCTTGGCCACCGAGGCGGCGCAAGCAGCACTGGCCGTGGGCTTTGGCCCCTTGCAGCTGGCTGAAATCGTGGCCTTCACCACCACCAGCAACCTGCCATCGCAGGCGCTGATGCAGCGCCTGGGCATGGAGCGCGACCAGGCGGGAGACTTTGAACACCCTGCCCTGCCCGAAGGCCACCCGTTGCGCACCCATGTGCTGTATCGCCTGGCCGCTTCAACATTTGCAGCAAGCTAAAACGCGCAGCGCCCTGCAGCCAGGGCCGTCTGCTGGGGACGGTCCGCCGCGTTTCAAGCCCACCGCTGCCCCGCCCGGCCGTCCGAACGCCTCCCCTTGGGGCTGTAGGACGCTTGATCTTTCTCAGGGCTTTTACGCATATTGACCATATCGCGGTCTGAGCTGCAGTTTTGCGCGTTAGGATGTATCTAACTCAATGCCGCAAGGCGATGGCCTTCGCGGCATCCGGTTGTCAAAGCTGGGCCGCCCGCCCAGCAAGTTCGAGAAAGGAGCACATCCATGCAAGTTCAAGTGCACGCTGGTGACAATGTTCAAGGCGGAGAATCTCTCTCCCAATGGGCACAGACCGAGGTACAAAACAAGCTTTCGCGCTTTCGCGAATATGTGACCCGTGTGGAGGTTTACCTCACCGATGTGGACGCGCTGAAAAACGGCGGCAAGGGCAAGCGCTGCGTCATGGAGACACGGGCCAACGGGCGCCAACCCCTGGCGGTCAACGCCGAGGCCGAGAAGGTTGCCGAGGCCTTCAATGCGGCGCTGGAAAAGCTGCACCGCGCGCTGGACACCGACGTCGCCAAGATGCGTGACAAGAGCAACCGCGAAACCATTCGCACCGCCACCGACGAAGACGCCGAAGCCTGAGGGCTGAAACGGGCCTGAAAAGGCCCTCCTCCTGAACAAAGCACCGCCTGGCGGTGCTTTTTTGCGTCTGGGCTGATGCGTTTTGCTGGTCATGCGCCTGGAGCTTGGAGGTTTGCTCCCGGCCCGCTGTGGCGCCAATGCGCTGTGGCGCTCTGCAGCGCGGCCCGCATGCAAGATCCCTTTGCACGAACGAGCGCTGCAGCCACTGTATTTGGGTAATTGGCCGGCCGCACCCGCACCAGTACCAGCATTTATCGCGCACCCGCACCCAGACACCTGGGGCGGAAAGCGCATGGCTTTGCAGCGTGCCTATCTGCCGCTCACCAGCGCCTAAAGCGAAAGGAAGTGGGTCAGGAGTAGCTGCTGGCTGCCCTGGCGTCCGCCTCACAGCATGTTCGCCGCATCTTCGTGGCCTCTCTTCCCACCCTGCTCAGCTGCGCCATCACCTCCCCAGGCGCAAACAGCCCTGGGTACGCACCTACCAACGCTCGATAGCGGTGATTCGAATTGACTGAATGCACCGTGCCGGTGGTGTCTTGGAACGCTGAAAAACCGGTGGATATCTTCATGTGTTAAATGGATAGATCCATACACAAGTTATGCACATGTGACAAAAATCCATGGCTCTTGTTGCTTTCATAAAAGATATCCACAGACTCATACCACTTTTTGAAAGCACGCACTTTGCCGCAAAAGTACCTGAAACTATCTATTTTTGGCACATCTCTTTGCAATATACCGTTATTTTCTATATCTCACTCCGAATGCGTTTTCAACAGCCATCGGCACCAAGTACAAACAATACACAAATTTTTCCACAGTTTTGGACTTGTTTTGCTGATTTTTTAGGCAATCTTCTTAAAGAAATTTATCCATATCCAATTGTGGATAAAGCCACAAGCAGCTAGTTTTTCACCAAAAATCCCCTCTGTTCTGTGCATAACTCATCTAAAAACAGATCGATTTATCCACAGGAAACACCAACGACATGCCAGCAAGTCAATTTGTGGATAAGTAAGATCCGAACAGGTGGCTGTCGTTCTAACGCATAAGTGCTTTACTTATCCACAAATCTGGTCCATCGTATAGCGGGATGCCGGTTAGAGAAATGTGCATAACTCTTTCTCTTCCATTTTCACAGTGTGGAATTTATCACGATGTGAAAGATTATTCACAATCGTGTCCAGGATAACTTGTTGACAAATTGCACCATGTCACGGTCCACTTTGCATAAAAAAACAGCATTTATCGATTCATCTATTGATAGCATTGGGATAGCAGATATGAAGTGAATGGCTTTTCATTTCAGTTTATTTGAATCATTCAAATTGAAATTTTGGATTTGACGCGGGAATGCTGGGGCGGCGCTGTCTCGCTTGAAGGGGGCTCGGCCGCGTTCTTGATGCCGTATGCCGCGCACAGGCCATGTGGTAAAAAAACAGCCGAGTTGCATCCGCTGATGGGCGCTGCTGCAGTGAAAGCCCGTCCGATGCTGGTGGCCCGGATGCGGAAAGCGTTCCAAACAGGCCGCTGCGATCCAAAAAATGGACTTTAGAGCCCGGGGATTGGTATGCACCGCCCCATCGCGCAGGGGCTCAACGGCTACTTCCAGCGTTTACAGCCAAGCCTGTAGCGCCAGCGGCTTGGTCTGATCGTCTGGAGTGACGGAAGGGAAGCAGAAAAGACCAGCGGCCCGTGATGGGCATCGACGGCTCCCGGCGACCGGCGAGCCACAGAAGTCATGGGGATTAAGGCGCCAAGCCGAGCCTGGCTGCGGCTCCATGGATGCGAGATGTTCACAGGCGGCGCGCTCCCCTCCGTCAGCGGTGCCGAGTCATCGATATCCACTCGCAGCCGTGACCGCACAGAAGGCGCGGAGACCCGCGTTCTGCACATGCCGATTTTTTTCACCCAAAAGGCGCATTGCTGCCCACAAGACAGCGCCAAAGGCTTGGGTGCACACACCATCCATCTCGGCGAAATGACAGCAATCCATTGTTTTTGCTGGTTATTTTCAGATTCACAGCCTTACCCACAGGCGATGTCATCGAATCTGCAGACTCTGGGACCCAGAAGAACTGTGGATAACTTTCGGGATAAAGCAACAACAACCCGCCAGTTATCCACAGACATGCGCCTATCCAGGAACTTGCTCCGCTAGCATGCACCGGCAATAAGGCCTGGTGCACACAGACCGACGGCGTGCTAGAGGACTGATTTATCAGTAAAAAATACTTATCCACAGATTTCTCAGCCAAAACGTTCAGCGCCAAAAACCTCCAACGCTGCCCTGGGCGTTGTGGGTAATTTTTAGCACGCACGCATTCATACGCACAGCAGACGCCAGTAGGCACGCCATCTGTGGGGACAGCAGAACAGATGTGGATAAGTTATTATTTATCAAACACTTGTCGAAATTTTGGCGCGGCAGAATGCTTGTGGATAATACATACGCCCAAACCAACTTATCCACAGAAATAACCCACGCCCTCTACTTATCCACTTTGCAGTGACAAGCGTAGACGGGTACCATCAACATGGTTGGGAAAATTTCAAGCTTTTGAAAATTTTTGCTTTATTGCACTTATCCACAGAAGTGGGGGCCCTTCTACTACTACCTACTATTCTTTTAAAGAAAATAAAAGAAAAACCAAAGGCAAGCTCGGCAAGGTTTCATATCTTGAAATTTTTCAGACTGTGAAAATTCAGACGGCCAGGGGGTAAGAGACGTCGCGCTGAGCGCTTCCAAAAAGTGCCTCAGGCTTCCCGCCACATCCTGAACGCAGAGGGAAGAAGGGCTTCGCCATTCCGTGGCTTCGTCAGCGAGATCCTGTCGCTCTATTCGAGAGTTCCTGCCCGGGAGATGCACTGTGCGCAAATGCACAGCCCAACATAGGTGTTAGCTATACTTTTGGATGCGTGTCGCTAACGGTGATGCCGCTTAGCAGGGAATGGAAGAGAGTTGTTGACCGGGTATCGCGCATGGCGTCGTGCTGCGGGTAGCAGGGGATTCGCTGGTCGGCGGCGCAAATCTCCATCGGTTACCGGGCTCGGCTCCAAGAAAGCCGTCTACCGCGCACACGGAGCCTGTGGGCGCCTGGGAGGTGGGTGGGTAGGGCAAGGGGTTGGTAAAGCGTCCAGCGCACCTCCTGCGGGCCCTGCTGCCGTTCAAACGCACTCGCTGGCGAACATCCATCGGCTATGGGCGGCCACCCTGTAGCACAGGCCACTGCGCTATTTCTTTGATACTGTATGTTTATACAGTTATTAACTGGGTACGTGCTCTGGCCGTGTTGAACTGGCCGCTACGGCATACAGGCTCTCCAGGCTGCCCCGGCAGCTCCACTCGACGTTAGACGCCTCCCTGATCACCATCCCCTGCGCCAGGCAAAAAAATACCGCCAGAAGGCGGTAGCAAGGGAAAGAGGGGGATTGAGGGGATCAGAAGTGCCGTGCGTAGCGCAGTTGCACAAAGTTCTCGCCCGGGTTGGGACGCTTGATCGACGCGTTGGAGAGATGCTCCAGGCGCACGGACCATTCGTTCTCACGGCGCATGCCGGTGAAGTAGCCCACGCCGATATGGGTACCGAAATTGAACGCGGTCGAAAAGCGCTTTTCACGGCTTTCGTACAGCTTGCTGGAGACGTAGCCGCCCAGACCGGCTTCGACGAACCAGGGGTACTGGCTCTTGCTGTGGAAGCGCAAGGTGGGCACCAGACCGACCACGGCAATGGTGCGGCTGCCTTCGCGTTCCATGCGGTCCGAGTTCCAGGCCGACAGGCTCATGTCCCAATGGGCGGTGACGGGATGGCCCCACCAGAAGGTCTTCCAGTCCATCGGGATGGTCGAGCCAATAGTGAGCGCACGTGCGTCACGCTCGGCAACACCGGCTTGTAGGTACAAGGTGGCGGTGTTGCGCTTATCGGCGAATTGCGCATGGGCAGAAGCACTCCAGACAGTCAGCGCGCACAAGCCGACAGCGGAGAGGAGAGGGCGGTATTGCATCAAATAATGTTACACCTGGTCAACTCTTGCTTCTGTCAGCAAAAGCAGGTTGTTGTCTGTATGCAACCGCTGACGAGACCACAAGCAAAAAAAGCGCAGCTGATGACAGCTGCGCTAGCGGGGATGGTGAGCGATCCGAGGGGGGAGGGGGTGTCCGCCTTATTTACTGTCGATAGGTGGAACAGTCTGTTTCGCATTTGGGCCTTGATGGCGCTGGCCATGGGGCCCCTTGCCCTCCGGCCCGTGCCCACGGCGTTCATGCATCTTCAAGGTCTCCGCATCAAAGGTCTTTTGCTGCTCAGGCGTCAGCGTCGCATAGAAAGCCTTGGTCGCCTGGTTGCGTTGGTCCATGGCCGCCTGGTGCTTGGCATGCATGGCCTGCATTGCGTCAATGCGCTCTGGGGTAGTCAACTTGGCCAGATCAGCACGCTCAGGGCGCTCACCCGGGGCAGGGCGCTGGGGCTTGATGGCCGCCACATAGCTGGTCCAGGCTGCTTCCTGGCTGGCATTGAGCTTGAGCGAGGCCTTGAGGGCCTGCATGCGCTGGGCCATGCGGGCCTCGCGCGCTTCAGGACCATGGCCCTTTTTGGCGGGGGCGGGGGCGCTTTGCACGGTAGGGGCTGCTGCTGGCGTGCTGGGGGTCTGGGCAAAGCTGGAAACTGACAGGCTGGCCAGCATGGCGGTCACGATGGCGCTGCGTTGCAAGAGAGACATGGTGTTTCCTTTCCGGGTTGTGATGTCTGATGCGATGTATGCAGTGTCCGCCTGCCATGTAAGAGCCCCGTCACCGCCCGGTATGGCTGTGTAAAGAATTACCAATTTTGGTTGTTCGGCTTGGTGGAAATGCGCTGCTGGCAGCCGGTCAACCCGTCCAAACCCCGGCTTTTTTGCCCGGTTCATCGCTCTGGGGCAGGCCCGATTCGCGGCACAATGGACAGCAGATCAGTGCGGCACACCAGGGCCGCTTGTGTTTTTTTAAAGGGCTGCCCAGCAGGTTGGCAGCCTTCCAGAACAAAGGAATGGCATGTTCAAGAACATGATTTTTTACCGCATCTCCGAAGCCTGGCAGCCGGATTTGGTGGCGCTGGATACCGCCTTGGCCAAGCAGCAGTTTGAGCAGTGCGGTGCCACCCAGGAAAAGTCCACCGGCTGGGTGCCCCCGCGCGGCGAAGAGCACGGGGCCATGGTCGAATCGGTGGGCGGCCACTGGATCTTGCGGCTGATGAGCGAGAGCAAGATGCTGCCCGCGAGCGTGCTCAACCGCAAGCTCGATGAGAAGCTCGCCCATATCGAAGCCCAGGAAGGCCGCAAGCCCGGCAAGAAGGAAAAGCAGGAGCTCAAGGACGAGTGCAAGCTGGATCTGCTGCCGATGGCCTTCACCAAGCAAGGCGGGCTGTGGATCTGGATCGATCCGCAGGCGCGGCTTTTGGTGCTGGACACCAGCAGCCAGGGCCGGGCCGACGAGGTGATCACGATGCTGGTGGAGGCCTCGCCCGGTTTTGCCGTGGCGCTGATCGATACCCAGAACAGCCCCCAGGGCGCGATGTCCGCCTGGCTGCACAGCTACGATGCGCCGGCTGGTTTCAGCATCGACCAGGAGTGCGAGCTCAAGAGCGCCGACGAATCCAAGGCCGTTGTGCGCTATGCCCGCCACCCGCTGGGCATCGACGAGATCCGCGAGCATATCGACCAGGGCAAGCTGCCCACCAAGCTGGCGCTGACCTGGGACGACCGGGTCAGCTTCGTGCTGACCGAGGGCCTGCAGCTCAAGAAAGTGGCCTTGCTCGATGTGGTGATGGAAGGCGCCAGTGAGGATGGCGGCTTCGACGCCGACGTGGCCATTGCCACTGGTGAGTTCAGCCAGCTGATTCCGGATCTGATCCAGGCGCTGGGCGGTGAAGGCCGCACCGAGCTGGGCCAGTTGCCTGACCGGGGCAATAAACCCGCTGCAGCGGCCCTGGAAGGGGCTGCAGCGCCCGTCAAACCGATCAGCCTGGGTGCGGGCGTGGGCAAGCCTTTCGATGCGTCTGGCACGCCTGGAGGCATGCAGACCGGTCCCAAATCGGCGCCGGTGGACCAGGATCCGGATTCCAGCCCCTTCTGACGGCTACCCCACAGAAACAGCAACGCGCTCCCAGGAGCGCGTTTTTTATGGCTGAGGCGGTTGTCTGTCCAAGCGTTCAATGCTTGCAGCAGCTGGCCGCATCTGGCGCCGCCGCAGGATCCGACAGACTGTCGAGAATAGGGCAGTCCGGACGCTGGTCGCCATGGCAGCTGTGCACCAGCGTCTGCAACGAGCGCTCCATCGCTTTCATCGCGGCAATGCGCTCGCGCAAGGTCTCGATATGCTTTTGCGCAATCTCCTTGACCGAACTGCTGGCGCGCTGCTTGTCGTGCCACAGGTTGAGCAGGTTCTCGATCTCCTCCATCGAGAAGCCCAGATCGCGGCTGCGGCGGATGAAGGAGAGCGTGTGCACATCCGACTCGGTATACAGGCGGTAGCCGCTGTCGGTGCGGTTCACATGCGGCAGCAGGTTCAGCGACTCGTAGTGGCGGGCCATGCGTGCAGAAATACCCGCCAGCTGGGCCGCTTTGCTGATAGACACCGGCCAGGCGATGGACCGCTCAGCCGCAGGCTTGCGTGACGGGCGGGCCATGCTTACAGGACCTGGTAGCCTTCGGCCGTGATGGCCGCTGCGATCTTGTCTGCCGGCTGGCTGGAGTCAACGACGACCTTGCCTTGGGCGCGGTCAATCGCTACCTTGGCCTGGGCGTCGAGCTGCTGCACAGCCTGGGTGACGGCGCGCTCGCAGTGGCCGCAGGTCATGCCCTGGACTTGGAAGGTGTTTTGCATGGGGTTTCCTTTCAATGGTTGATGGCCTGATCTTGAAAGCTGACACGGTGTGAAGGTCAAGAGCAGGGTCTTTACGCGATGCACCCGTACAAGGATCGGGACATCGGCACCGCATCACCATCGCATCGGCCCGGATGTGTTTCACGTGAAACAGCATCCCCTGGCCGGCAGAGCGATTACTGCTTTTCTTCTGCAATGGCCTGTTGTACCGCAGGCCGGGCGCCCACGCGTTGCATGAAGCTGGCCAGGTTTTGCAGGCCGCTGGTGTCGACACCGACAAACTTGCTCCAGCCGCACACGGTGAACAGGTAGGCATCGGCCACGGTGAAATCCGTGCCCATCAGGAACTCCTTGCCTTCCAGCTGCGAATCCACCCAGGTCAGACGCTTGAGCACATGCACGCGGGACATGTCCTTGACGGTGTCGGGCAGGTTGGGGTTGAACAGCGGCGAGAAGCCCTTGTGGATCTCGGTGCCGATGAAGCCCAGCCATTCCTGCAGCTGGTAGCGCTCAAAGGTGCCGTTGGCAGGTGCCAGCTTGGAGGCTGGCGCCTGGTCGGCGATGTACTGCACGATGGCCGGGCCTTCGCGCAGGCGCTGGCCATTGTCCAGCTCCAGCACGGGCACATAGCCCAACGGGTTGATGGTGTAGAAGTCGGTGCCATCCTTGAGCTGGTGGGTCTTGGTGCTGGCCATCTCCAGGGTGAAGGGCAGGCCGGCTTCCAGCAGGGCAATATGGGGCGACAGCGAACAGGCGCCAGGAGAGAAATACAGCTTCATCGACAAATCTCCAGTAAAGGTTAAAGCCGAACCATGCTATCGCTTTTGACAAGGCTCTGCAGCAGCGGTGGATGCGGCGCAATAACACGGCTGCCGGCGTGTAAACACCCCAGTCATTAAAATAGCGGGCAAAACCGACTATTTGCCATTTCGGCAGAAGGGCTGACTGACTGCGAGGCGCATGCCTTGCGAGCCCTGGAATGAGGCCCCATGAGCCAAACCCCCTATACCTACCCGCAAGAATTCGATGTTATCGTTGTCGGTGGCGGCCATGCCGGCACCGAGGCAGCGCTGGCCGCTGCACGCATGGGCAGCAAGACGCTGCTGCTGACCCACAATATTGAAACCCTGGGCCAGATGAGCTGCAACCCCAGCATTGGCGGCATCGGCAAAGGCCATCTCGTCAAGGAAGTGGACGCGCTCGGCGGCGCGATGGCGCTGGCCACCGACAAGGGCGGCATCCAGTTCCGCATTCTCAACAGCTCCAAGGGCCCGGCCGTGCGCGCTACCCGCGCCCAGGCCGACCGCATCCTGTACAAGGCGGCGATCCGCGAGATGCTGGAGAACCAGCCCAACCTCTGGCTGTTCCAGCAAGCGGTGGATGACCTGATGGTGGAGGGCGACCGCGTGGTGGGCGCCGTGACCCAGGTAGGGATCCGCTTTCGCAGCCGCACCGTGGTGCTGACGGCCGGTACTTTCCTGGATGGCAAGATCCATGTGGGCCTGAACCACTATGCCGCTGGCCGTGCCGGCGATCCGCCAGCGGTCAGCCTGTCGGCGCGGCTGAAGGAACTGAAGCTGCCCCAGGGGCGCCTGAAGACCGGCACCCCGCCGCGCATCGATGGCCGCTCGATCGACTTCAGCCAGTGTGAAACCCAGCCTGGCGACGGCATGCCCGGTGGCGTGAACGAGGGCCAGTTGCCGGTGTTCAGCTTCATGGGCGATGCGGCGATGCACCCGGCGCAGATGCCTTGCTACATCACCCACACCAATGCGCGCACGCACGAGATCATCCGCAGCGGCTTTGACCGCAGCCCGATGTTCACCGGCAAGATCGAAGGGGTAGGGCCGCGCTACTGCCCCAGTGTGGAAGACAAGATCAACCGCTTTGCCGACAAGGAAAGCCACCAGATCTTTCTGGAGCCTGAAGGCCTGACCACCCACGAGTACTACCCCAATGGCATCTCGACCAGCCTGCCGTTCGATGTGCAGTACGAGTTGGTGCGCAGCATGAAGGGCCTGGAGAACGCCCACATCCTGCGCCCGGGCTATGCGATCGAGTACGACTACTTCGACCCGCGCTCGTTGAAAAACAGCTTTGAGACCAAGCAGATCCAGGGCCTGTTCTTTGCCGGCCAGATCAATGGCACGACCGGCTATGAAGAGGCGGCAGCCCAAGGCCTGTTTGCCGGCCTGAACGCCGCACTGCAATGCCGGGGTGAAGGCCCCTGGACGCCGCGCCGCGATGAAGCCTACCTTGGCGTGCTGGTGGACGACCTGATCACCAAGGGGGTGACCGAGCCCTACCGCATGTTTACCAGCCGTGCGGAGTTCCGCCTGCAGCTGCGTGAAGACAATGCCGACATGCGCCTGACGGAAGAGGGCCGCAAGATGGGCCTGGTCGACGATGCGCGCTGGGATGCTTTCAGCCGCAAGCGCGACGCTGTTTCACGTGAAACAGAACGCCTCAAGGCCACCTGGGTGAACCCACGCATCGTGACTGCCCAAGAGGCCGAACGTGTGTTGGGCAAGGCGATGGAGCGGGAGTACAACCTGTTCGAGCTGCTGCGCCGTCCGGGTGTGGACTACGCGACGTTGATGACCATGAACGAAGGCGCTTACCAAACCAGCGACGTTTCACGTGAAACACTGGGTGGTTTGAGCGAGTCCGTGGTGGAGCAGGTCGAGATCGGCGCCAAGTACTCGGGCTATATCGACCGCCAGAAGGATGAAGTGGAGCGTGCGGCCCATTATGAAAAGCTGCGCCTGCCCGCCGAGCTGGACTACATGCAGGTGACGGCCCTGTCGTTTGAGGTGCGCCAGAAGCTGCAAACCCACCGCCCTGAAACCCTGGGCCAGGCATCGCGTATTTCCGGTGTCACACCTGCTGCCATTTCGCTGCTGATGGTGCACCTGAAAAAAGGCGGCTTCAAAGGATTCAGCACTGCACAAGAGGTAACGACTGCATGAGCGCTCTGTTGGAAGCCCCCCTGCGTGACGGCATACAGCAACTGGGTCTGTCGCTGGATGACCAGCAGATTGCACAGCTGATGGCGTTTCTGGATCTGCTGCAGAAGTGGAACAAGGTCTACAACCTGACCTCGGTGCGCGACCCGCAAGAGATGCTGACCCACCATCTGCTCGACAGCCTGGCGGCCGTGCCGCCGCTGGTGCGCCATTTGCAGGGCACGGGTCTGCCGGCCCCCAGGCTGCTCGATGTCGGATCGGGTGGTGGTCTGCCTGCCGTGGTATTTGCGATCTGTCTGCCCCAGCTGGATGTGAGCTGCGTCGATACCGTTGGCAAGAAGATCGCCTTCATCCAGCAGGCGGCAGCGGCGCTGCGCCTGCGCAACCTGCACGGCATCCAGTCGCGGGTGGAGCAGCTGAGCCAGCAGTACGACGTGGTCAGCTGCCGCGCCTTTGCCGCGTTGCAGGATTTCACCGCCTGGTCGGCCCAGACCCTGAAGGCCGATGGCATCTGGCTGGCGATGAAGGCCAAGCGCCCCGACGATGAGCTGGCTTTGTTGCCCGCCACGGTACAGCTGCTGAACATCGAGCCGCTGCAGGTGCCCGGTCTCGATGCCGAGCGCTGCATTGTCTGGATGCGCCACCAAGCCTCCTGATGCCAGCGTGCTGCGGCTCAGCTGCGGCGCTGAATCCCATCCCTGCAGAGCCCCGATTTTTCGGGGCTTTTTGTTGACGCTCGGGCCGGTAACAACGCGCATTTTGCTGGCAAGCAAGCGGGGCCGTCGTTTACACTCAAAGTTTCCATTGCAGGGGCGGCACATGTTTGGCATTTCTGACTATGGTGCATTTGTCTTCGCCGTGCTCCTGTTCTTGATGATCCCGGGGCCTGGCAACCTGGCGCTGATCACCTCTACGGGCAAGGGCGGCATCAAGGCTGGCCTGGCGGTCTGTGCCGGCTGCATGGCGGCTGACCAGGTGCTGATGTGGCTGGCGGTAGCCGGCGTCGCAGCGGTGCTCACAGTCTACCCGGCGGCCTTCCACGCGGTGCAATGGCTGGGCGCGGCCTACCTGGGCTGGATTGGCTACAAGCTGCTCACGGCCAAGCCGGGGGACCAGCCGGTCATCCAGATTGCGCCCAGGCATTATTTCAAGCAGGGCTTTGTCATCACCCTGATGAACCCCAAGGCCATCGTTTTCTACATGGCGTTCTTTCCGCTGTTCGTCGATCCGGCGACCCACCGCGGCATCCCCACCTTTGCCGTGATGGCGGCCACGGTGGCCGTGATCAGCCTGGCTTACTGCACGGTGGTGGTGCTGATCACCAAGATGCTGGCCGAGCGCCTGCGTGCCAACCCCGCGCTGGTCAAGTGGATGGAAAAAACAGCGGGCGTGTTTTTGATCGGTTTTGGCCTCAAGCTGGCCCTGACCAAATAAGTTAGTGGACGAAGCGAGTTCTCATGGCAAAAATCTTCTGTATCGCCAACCAAAAAGGCGGCGTTGGCAAGACCACCACGGCAGTCAATCTGGCGGCGGGTCTGGCCCGGATCAAGCAGCGTGTGCTGCTGGTCGATTTGGACCCGCAGGGCAATGCGACCATGGGCTCGGGCATCGACAAGCGCGCGCTGGAAACCTCGGTCTACGACGTGTTGCTCGAATCGAGCACCATCAAGGAAGCAGCTGTCCATTCCGAGCGCTGCGGTTACTGGGTGCTGGGCGCCAACCGCGAGCTGTCCGGTGCCGAGGTGGAGCTGGTCGAGCTGGAGCGCCGTGAAAAGCGCCTCAAGGCCGCACTGGAGGCGAGCGATGCCGACTTTGACTTCGTGCTCATCGACTGCCCGCCCAGCCTGTCCATGCTCACGTTGAACGGCCTGTGCTCGGCCCATGGCGTGATCGTGCCGATGCAATGCGAGTACTTTGCGCTCGAAGGGCTGACCGACCTGGTCAACACCATCAAGCAGGTGCATGCCAACCTGAACCGCGACCTGGAGATCATCGGGCTGCTGCGCGTGATGTTCGATCCGCGCATCACCTTGCAGCAGCAGGTGAGCGACCAGCTGCGCGAGCATTTCGGCGACAAGGTGTTCGACACCGTGATCCCCCGCAATGTGCGCCTGGCCGAAGCGCCCAGCTATGGCCTGCCGGGCGTCGTGTTCGATCCGGCCGCCAAGGGCAGCAAGGCCTTTGTCGAGTTCGCCAAGGAAATGGTCAAGCGCATCAAGCGCATGAAGTGACAGCTTGCCTTGGCCGCTGCACGACAGACCTCCGGTGCCCGGCATGCGGAGGTCTTTTTCATGGCCGCAGCGATGCCGCTGGCGCCCGCATTGCGTGCGAGAGACATTCGGGCACAATAAGGGTTTGCATTTCTTGGAAACAGCGCAGTACGGTGGCGCTTTTTTTGCTATTAAAAAATGAGCATTGAATCCTCGTCCATCAAGCTGCTGCCAGGATGGCAAAACAGCGGGCCAGGCCATTGGCAAACGGTGTGGGAGCAGCAATGGGGCTATGAGCGCGTGCAGCAGCACGACTGGCTGCACCCCAAGCGCGGTGACTGGACGGCACGCCTGCAGGATGTGGTGCTGGATGCGCCGCAGCCCGTGGTGCTGGTCGCCCACAGCCTGGGCTGCATCCTGACGGCCTGGTGGGCCGCCCATTCGCCCCAGGCGGCCAGCAAGGTGCGTGGCGCGCTGCTGGTGGCACCGGGCGATGTGGAGCGCCCCGACCTGGCCGAACACATACCCGGCTGGTCGCCGATTGCGCTGCAGAAACTGCCCTTTCCCGCCATTCTGGTGGGCAGCCAAAACGATCCCTATTGCAGCGCCGAGCGCGCGCAGTGGCTGGCCAGCAACTGGGGTGCCCGCTGGGTGGACCAGGGCGCCTGCGGCCATATCAATGCCGAGTCCGGCCTGGGCGACTGGCCGCTGGGCCAGGCGCTGCTGGCCGAGCTGATGGCCGAACCAACAAAGGTGAACTGAAAACCATGGCAACCAAAAAACCCAAGGGCCTGGGACGCGGCCTCGAAGCACTGCTGGGCCCCAAGGTCGAAGACGCGGCGCCCGCCAGCGACGACAAGGGCCAGCTGCCGCACCAGTTGCTGCTCGATGACATGGTGCCTGGCGTCTACCAGCCGCGCACGCGCATGGACGAGGGCGCGCTGTATGAGCTGGCCGAAAGCATCAAGGCCCAGGGCATCATGCAGCCCATCCTGGTGCGCAAGCTCGCTGCGGGGGACAACGCCGGCAAGTACGAAATCATCGCCGGCGAGCGGCGTTTCCGCGCCGCGCGCATCGCTGGGCTGGCCGAGGTACCGGTGCTGGTGCGCGAGGTGCCCGACGAGGCCGCCGCCGCGATGGCGCTGATCGAGAATATCCAGCGCGAAGACCTCAACCCGCTGGAAGAGGCACAAGGCCTCTCGCGTCTGGTGGGCGAGTTCCAGATGACGCACGAGCAGGCTGCGCAGGCAGTGGGCCGTTCGCGCTCGGCCGCCTCCAACCTGTTGCGTCTGCTGAACCTGGCCGAGCCGGTGCAGACCATGCTGATGGCAGGGGATCTGGATATGGGCCACGCGCGTGCCCTGCTGGCGCTGGACCGCGCTGCACAGATCACCGCTGCCAACCAGATCAATGCGCGCAAACTGAGCGTGCGCGAGGCCGAGAGCCTGGTCAAAAGGGTCAGTGCCGAGTTTTCCGGAGAAACCCCGGTCAAGGCCAAGGCGGCCAAATCCCGCGATTTGAAGCGGGTGGAAGAAGAGCTGTCCGACCTGTTGATGGCGGAGGTAGAGGTACGGGTTAAAAAACGCGTCAAGCGTGCCGGCAAACTCGAAGAGATGGGTGAACTGGTAATCCAGTTTGGTTCTCTGGATGCTCTGAATGGATTGATTGATAAATTACGTGGATAATGCACCGGCCATGTGCTGCACGCCGTTATTTTGGTGACATTCGCTAACAACTTCGCTTAAGAGTGGATAACGCTCCGAGGCGGGTTCTGGAATCAGGTAATCCGTGTCCGCAGCGCAAAGCAAAAATACGAAATCGAAGCCATCGAGCCTGGAAGCCATTCCGGGCTCGCTTTGAATGCACAACTGATTTACTTGCGGGAGAGCGACATGAAAAAGGCAGCATTGGCGGCACTGGCCGTCTTGGCATTGGCAGGCTGCGAAAGCACCGGTATGAAGCTGGGCGGCGGCACCAACAACATGGTGACCGGTGGCGCTGCTGGGGGCAGCAGCCAGGGTGAAAACAGCCAACTCGAAAAATGCGATTCGCCGGTGGGTACCGTCTCCCTGGTCGAGAACCAGCAAGCCGGTTGGTACACCATTCTGCGCAATGAATACCGCCTGCCACCGACTGCCAACCTGCTGCGCGTGCTGATCCAGCAGTCGAACTGCTTTGTCGTGGTCGAGCGCAGCGCTGCCGGTATGAACGCGATGAACCGCGAGCGCGCGATGATGGACAACGGCGAAATGCGCAAGGGCAGCAACTTCGGCAAGGGCCAGGTGGTCGCGTCGGACTACGGCCTGACGCCTGAAGTGACCTTCAGCGAAGACAATGCCGGTGGCTTTGGTGCGGCCCTGGGCGGCATCCTGGGTGGCCGTGGCGGCGGCGCGCTGGCAGGTGTGGCGGCCAACAGCAAGACCCGTGAAGCCTCGGCCATGCTGACCCTGGTGGACAACCGCTCGGGCGTGCAGGTGTCCTCGTCGACCGGCAACGCCAGCAATACCGACTGGGGTGGCTTTGGCACCTTGTTCGGCGGTGCAGCAGGCGCTGGCATCGGGGGCTACTCCAACACTTCGCAAGGCAAGGTCGTGTCGGCCGCTTTCGTCGATGCCTACAACCAGATGGTGCAGGCGCTGCGCAATTACAGCGCGCAATCCGTCAAGGGCCAGGGCCTGGGCGGTGGTGGCCGCCTCGGTGTGGATGGTGCCGCAGCGCCCAGCCAGACCTCGGCACCTGGCGCCAAGACCAATGTGCGCCTGACGATGAAGCAAGCGCAGCAGCGCCTCAACGAGCTGGGCTACGACGTGGGTACGCCTGATGGTGCCTCCGGCCCCCGCACGCAGAACGCCCTGCGCTCCTTCCAGCAAGACCAGGGCCTGTCGGTGACCGGCCGCCTGGACCAGGCGACGATGCGCCAGCTGTCGGAATAAGCCTTCCGCGCAGACTGCAGCCTCGCCCGGCTACCCGCCCGCCGCTCGCCCCGGCGGGCTTTTTCATGCCTTGTCGGTGGCCTCGTCGATATCGGCAGGGGGCTGGGTTTCCATGAACTCCTCGATATCGCAGCGCAGCCGCAGCTCCCGTGCGAGCAGCTTGTGCAGCTGGCGTGGGTCCATCGGCTTGTGCATCAACGTCGCTCCCAGGCTGCTGGCCATCTGCAGCCGTTTGGGAGCCGTGTCGCCGGTCAGAATCACGTAATGGGGGAGTGTCTGCTGCCAAGGCGCATGCTCGGCCGTGGCATCGCGCACGGCCCGCACCACCATGCTGCCGTCTTCGGTGGGCGACAGGCGCAGGTCGGTCAGTACCACGTCAAAGGGCTTGCTGTTGCTCTCCTGCATATGGCCGATGAGGCGCCGCACCTGGTCCACCGTGGCGGCGCTCATCACCTGGCAATGCCATTGCTCCAGCATGCTGGCCAGGCCCACGCGCACCAGCGGCTCATCATCTACTACCAGCACCTTGAGGCCATGCAGGGACGAGTAGTCGCCGTCGTCAGGCTGCTCCCACAACCCGGCGACCAGGCCATAGCCGCCGGCGGGCACGGCCTCGGCCATCAGGCTGACGCGGAACACGCTGCCGCGCCCAGGGATGGACGATAGCGCGACCTGCACGTTCAGGATATCGGCCAGCTCGCGCACGATGGCCAGGCCCAGCCCCAGGCCCTTGCTGCCCATGTGGTGGTCCTCGCCCACCTGGCGGAACTTCTGGAAGATCAGGTCGTGGTGTTCGTCATCGATGCCCACGCCGGTATCCCAGACCTCGATCACGCGCTGCAGGCCGCGTTTGCGCACCCCCAGCAGGACACCGCCCTGGTCGGTGTAGCGCAGCGCGTTGGACACCAGATTGCGCAGCAGCATGAACAGCAGCGACTGGTCGGTGTAGATCCAGTCCTCGCTGTCGCGCACGCGGAAGACCAGGTTCTTGGCATCGGCCTGCGGGCCGAACTCCTTCTCCAGTCGGCGCAGAAAGCCGGCAATGGCTACCGGCTGAAACTTGGGATCGAGCACCCCCGCCTCGATGCGCGAGTAGTCCATCAAGGTGTCGAGCATCTCGCGGCTGGCCGACAATGCGGCGCGCGCATGCTCCAGCACCACCGCCTGCTGGCTGTTGAGGCCCGAGCCGCGCAAGGTTTCCAGAAACAGGTTGAGTGCCTGCACCGGCTGGCGCAGGTCATGGCTGGCGCCGGCCAGAAAGCGGTTCTTGGCGCGCACCGCGTTCTGTGCCGAGCGGGTGTGGTCGCTCAGGTGCTTTTTGTAGGAGGCAATGGCGCGGCCCAGCTGGTCGATCTCGTCGCCCCATTGCTGGGGCACCGCATAGATGCCGCCAAACTCGTCATTGCTGACCTCGCGGCGCAGCGCCACCAGGCGGCGCGACACCGAGGCATGCATGTAGATGCCCGCCATCACCACGCAGAGGATCAGCACGGCCACCAGCCAGTTCAGGTTGCTCTGCTGCGCGGCCACATCGCGCGACAGCTGCATGCTGCGCTCATTGAGCTGGCGCCGCAGGTCGGCTGCGGCGCGGCTGGCCAGCAGTGACATGTCGGTCGCCAGCATCTGGTTCTCGGCCACCAGATGGAAGATGCTGCGCTCGTCCTGGCCATGCTGCGCGGGTTGGAAGATGGCCTGGCTGAGCTGCTGCACATTGGCGTTGAGCGCGTTGCGCTTGGACTGCATCAGCGGGTCGATGCTGCCATCGAGCTGCGTCTGCGTCATCTCGCCGAGCAGCTTGTCCAGCCAGCCCATGCGGTCGGTCAGCTCCACCATGTTCAGGCGCCGCTCGCCGATGTCATTGGTGATGGCCACCAGGCGCGCATAGCTGCCGATCATCTCGCTTTGCTGCATCACGCGGGTGCTGGCGATGAGCTGCTCCATCTCGACGCTGGACAGCTGCTGCAAGGCCTGGTTGGTGCGGCGCAGGCCCTGCAAGGTCAAGGCAAACACCACCGCAATGCCCACGGCCAGAATCACCAGCATCAGCAGGATGCGCGAGGTCACCGACATCGGAAAACTGCGTTGGTCCGTGGCGGTCTGTGCAGCAGCAGGGGAATGGAGGCGGTCTGGCATAGGCATCAGTTCTGCCAGCGCAGGTCTTCGAGCGCAAAGGTCGGGATCGGGCACCGCGACCACATGCCCACCAGGCCCTTGCGCATGAAGTTGCGCTCCGGCCGCACGACGATGAAGGCATTGACGGCGTCTTCGGCCAGCTGCTTTTGCGCCTGGCCCAGCCATTCATCCAGCTCCTGGGGCGACGCCGAAGCGCGCAGCTTTTCCCAGATCTTCTTGAACACCCGGTTGTGGTAGTTGAAATAGTAGTCATCGCGCGCATAGATGCCGATGTCCATCGGCTCCACATGCATGATCAGGCTCAGGTCATAGTCCTTGCGCTTCATCACCTGGTCCAGCCAGGTGGGCCAGTCCATGCGGATGATCTCGACCTGCAGGCCGATGGCTTCCAGCTGCGCCGCCACGATCAGGCTGCCATAGCGCCCGTAGTCGGTGGGCGGCACGGCCAGCCGCAGACTGGTGCCGGGAGCGGTCCCCGCCTGGGCGAGCAAGGCCTTGGCCTGGGTCAGGTCGTAAGGGTAGCGCTGCACCAGATCGACATAGGCCGGGTGGTGCGGTGAGAAGTGGCTGCCAATGGGCAGCACCTCGATCGAGCTGCCGTAGATGCCCTGGTAGCGGCTGCGGTCCAGCGCATGGTTGATGGCACGCCGCACCCGGATATCGTCGAGCGGAGCGCGGGCATTGTTCATCGCGATCAGCAGCTTGCCTTCGACACCGCGCTGCCCCATCACATAGTCGGTGCGCGCCATGAACGAAGCCGTCAGCCGGGTCACCGAGCTGAGCGCATCGATGCGGCCTTCGGCCAGCATGTTTTCGGTCTCGGCCGCGCTCGACATAAAGAGGAAATCGGCCATGCGGATGGCCGGCTTGCGGCTGTCCCACCATTGCTCATTGCGCACCAGCGTGATGGACTTGCCCTTGGTCCATTTCTCGACCCGGTAGGGGCCGGTGCCCACCGGCGTGCTGGCATTGCTGGCTGCGCTGTCGGGGTGCACCATCACCGCACCGGGCATCGCCAGTGCATAGCTGAGCAGCGCGTCGGGCTCGCTCAGGCGGATGCGCAAAAGGTACTCGTCCTTGGCCTCGACGGATTCGAGCTTGTCGAACCATTCCAGGTAGGCATTGGTGTTCCTCATCTGCAGCAGCCGCTGCAGGCTGAAGGCGGCGGTCGCGGCATTGAAGGGCTTGCCATCGTGGTAGCGCACATTGCGGCGCAGCACCATGTCGACCTGCTTGCCGTCTTGGCTCACCGTCCAGCTCTGCGCCAGGCGCGGCTTGATCTGGCCTTGGCCATCGATGATGGTCAGGCCCTCGAACACATTGGCATAGGTGATCTCGCTGGCGGTGGCGGCCGCGGTGCTGGTGATGTCGAACGAGGAGGGCTCCAGCGGTATGCCGATGCGCAGGCGGTCGGACGCAGCCTTGGCGGGCGCGAGGCCGACCAGGCAGCAGAGCAGCAAAACGGCCAGGGCCCAGCGCATCCACTGGGGCTTGTCTTGGGGGCCTGTGTCCATCATGGCTTCCTGGTTGTGCACTTGCCTGGCAAGGGGCCGGCAAGTGGCATGGCGCTGGCGCTTGGGCGGCGCCGGCAGCGGCTTTATTTGATGGCCGTGGCGGGCAGGATTCCGTTGCGCTGTGCCACCAGCACCGCCTGGGTTCGGGTATCGGCGCCCAGGTGCTTGAGGATGGATGCCACCTGGTTGCGGATCGTGTGTTCGCTCAGCCCGAAATGCTTGGCAATGGCCTTGTTGCTGAAGCCCTTGGCCAGCATCTTGAGCACCTCGTACTGGCGCAGCGGCAGCACTTCGGCATGCGGCTTGGCGTCTGGCGTCAGGCTGCGGCCGCTGGCCTTGTGGATGTTCTGCTCCATGCCCAGGCTGCGCAGCAGCCAGTGCTGCACCTGGGCGCAGATGGCCTCGGGCTCCAGCGCCTTGGAGATGAAGCCGGAGGCGCCCTGGCGCACCGCATCGCGCATCAGCTCCGGGTGGTCATGGCCGGAGAGCATCACCACATAGGCACCGGGCCAGCGTTTGCGGATCTGGCCAATGCCTTCGAGGCCATCGCAGCCCGGCATGCTGATGTCCAGCATCACCAGGTTGACCCAGTGCGCTTGCGCCACGGCATCGGTGACCGAACCGGCCTCATGGATGTCGGCCTGCAGCATGTTGCTGCTCGACAGCATCATGCGCAGGCCCTGGCGGAAGAGGGGATGGTCGTCCACCAGCATCAGTGATGGGAGAGGAAGTGTCATATCCGCAGTCTCCTTCTTGCGGCATCGGCGAGGCAGGTCGTCATGGGCCGTACCTTACATCTATTTACTAAAGCGACCAATAGTCCAAATGCACTAGTGCCTCGACCGAAGCCGTGATGCCAGCAGCTGGGGCAGCATGGATAACCTGCATCTTTATGATTTTAATGAATTAAATTCCAAATACGGCCTGAGTTCCGGCGCGGATTTTGGTCATTTTTCAGCCCCCGAGCTAGTACATCTGGTCTATTTACAATTACTTACGGTCAGCCGAACATCCTTCCCATGCGATGGCTGGCCGCCATGGGATGCCTGTCGTCGCTCCATCTGTTTTGCCCATGAACAGCACAACACCCAACTGTGAGGACGACATGAAACACAGCGCCATCTACCTTGCCGCCGCCCTGCTGGCGGCGGCCGCTTCCAGCCACGCTCAAGGCTGGCTCGGCGAATCGGTGCCCTGGCAGTTCCAGACCAGCGCCGACCGGGCCAACCGGGCCCTCACCAACGACCTGGTCGAGAAGAAAAAGGGCGGCTACTACGACGCCTTCAAGAGTACCTACATCACCAATATCGAGCGCCAGGTGAACTGCAATTTCCAGCCCACCGCCGCTGGTAACAGCAGCTCGGCCGACCAGGCCAACCAGGTTGCATCGCCGCAGACCAATGCATCGGCCGGCAACAGCGCATCGAGCACCGGCAGCGCCAGCCAAAGCAGTGACAACCTGGGCCGGGGCGGTGTGGCCAACAACAACCAGAGCAACACAGGCGCCATCAGCAGCGGCGTGCAGGGCAGCCCATCGAGTACCACGATGGCGCCCATCAACAGCGAAAACGCCCATGGCCAGCAGGACATGCAGGTCGCGCAGAACAACAGTGGTAACCAAAGCACCAACGTGAGCGGCAGTTCAGCCTGCCAGTTCGGTGCCAGTGGCGCCATCAACTAAGCGCGGACGGAGGACCCCATGCACGCATTGAACCTTTCCCCCCTGTCCACAATCAGCCCGTTGCGCCGCCGCACGCTGACCGCCTCGGCCCTGGCCGCAACTTTGCTGCTGAGCGGCTGCGCGCTGCCCACCTACCAGCAGGTGCGCATGGCCGATGACGAAGCGCCCGTGATGCAAGGCCCCGGCCCGCGCCACAACGGCACGCCGCTGGACAACAGCTTTGCCTGCCTGTCGCACCGCATCGTCGAGCAGCGCAGTGGCCGCGCACCGCTGTCCATTGCCGTCGGTGACATCAAGGACTACACCGGCAAGTACTCGCAGGGCGATGGCAATGTCGTCACCCAAGGCGGGTCCTTGATGGTCTATTCGGCGCTCGGCAAGCTCGGCGGTGCCATCGATGTGCGCGAGCGCTTCGACACCCGCGTGGCCGAGCTGGAGCTGGCCTATACCGACCGGCGCCAGCTGGGTGACGGCAACCAGCACGCACTGGCCGATGAGAAGGGACAGCGTGCGGTGCCCTGGCTGCCGTACTACGGCGGCTCCATCCTCCGTTCCGACTACTACATCATCGGTGGCCTGACCGAGGTGAACTACAACATCCAGTCCGGCGGCATCGAAGCCCAGGTCAACCAGATCGGACCGCGCTTCCGTGTCTTCACGATGAATGTCGGGGCCGACCTGCGCATCGTCGAGACCAAGACCTTGCGCGTGGTGCGGGCCGTCAGCCTGCAAAAGCAGATCGTGGGCCGCGAGATCGGTGCGGGCATCTTCCGCTTCTTCGGCAGCAACCTGTTCGACATCAACGCCGGCAGCAAGGACCTGGAGCCCGTGCAACTGGGCGTGCGCACCACGTTGGAGCAGGGCGTGCTGGAGCTGATCAGCACCGTGACGCAAACCCCGGCAGGCCCTTGCATGGACGGCGCCAGGACGGCGGCTGGCGAGCCCGCCGCAGTACCACCAGCAGCGATGCCCGCCGACACCGCGGCAGCTGCCGCTGCGCCTGCGCATGCAGCGGCCGCCGCTCCTGCTGCTGCGGCCACCCCGGCCATGCCGGAGAAGACGGCTGCTGCGATGACCTCGCTGGATGTGGTCTTTGAAGAGAACAACACCCGCATTGCCCAGCAATCGGCCACCGCCGCAGAGACCGTGGCGACCCGGCTGCGTGCTGGCCAGGGCGTGCGCATGGCGCTGTTGGCGCGTGAGAACGAAAACGACCAGAACCCCGCCCGGCGCGATGCGCTGACCGAGGAGCGCCTGCAAGCGCTGCGCGCCGAGTTGGCCCAGCACGGCATTCCACCCAGCCTGGTGCAAGTGCAGTGGCGGCCTGCGCCCGGCGACACCACGGTGCACCGCTACGGCGCCGGCTACCGCCTGCTGGCCCGCCTGCAGATCAAGCCCTGAGTGGCGTCGTTCCTGTAGCTACCAATTTAATAGCTTATAGCGCTTTATAGACGGGCACTTAGAGCATAAAACACCCAAATCACGTCTAGTTTTCCTCCCTGTACCACTAGGAGACAGTCATGTCCCACAAGCACCCAACCTCTCTTCGCCGGGCACGCCTGGCTCCACTGGCCGCTGCGGCCGCATTGATCGCTGCCACCTCGGGCGTGGCGCTGGCGCAGAGCAACGGAACCCTTCCGGTGACCGGGCCCACAACCAACCAGACCAGCGATGGGGTCGTTAACGCACAAAACAACAGCAATGCGCAGTACACCACCTTTCCCGGCAACGGTGTGGTGAATGGCAATGGCGTGGATGCGCTGGCTATTGGCAACCAGCACCGGCTCGATACCGGTGCCGCTGCTGCCCTGACCATCAACAACCAGCTACCAGCGCAGCCAACGGTGGACATTGCCCAGCAGGTCAATAGCACCGTCAGCAGCATCACCTCGGGCACGGTCGGCGTCAATGCCGCCAATGTGGTCGGCAACCACGATGGTGATACCGCCAGCGTGAGTAACAACGAAGCCAGCGCAGCGGCGATCGGCAGCACGGCAGTGGGCACCATGCAGATCACCGGCACGGCGGTTGACATGAACACCCCGGCGACGGCTGCCGTCACCCAAGGCCAGGCGGCAACCGGCGCGGTGACAGCCATCACTACGCTGAACCAGGTGGGTATCCGGCTGAACCAGACCGGTGGTGCCAACCCCGCCAATGCCATGGACAACCTGAGGCTGAGCGTCTCGGGCAACAAGATCGATGCCAGCGCGCAGGCCAATACCACCCAGGCAGGTATCCAGGTGCAGGGCAGCAGCGTCAATGTGGGGGCCGATGCCAGCAGCAGCGTTGACCAAGTGGCCGAGGGCAACGTTTTCGGCATCAGCTCGGTCGGTAATTTGCTGGGTATCCGGGTTCAGGGCACCCCCAACCAGCCCATGACGGACAGCACGCTGAGCGTGAGCGGCAACCAGGTGCAAGCCTCCGCTGGCGGCAACCAGCAGACCAGTACCCTGCAGATCACGTCATCCGGTGACGTGGTGCAGGCGCCCAATACGGTTTTGGGCACCACGGCGACCCAGGCCAATAGCGGTGTTGTCATCGCCTCAGGCTCGGCAACCACGCTGGGCATCGACAACCAGAAGCCTGGCTCGGCCAACAACAGCTACAGCGTCGCCGGTAACAGCGTCAGTGCCCAAGCCGATGGCAATAGCGGCAGCAACCGCACGGCCGTGGCGGCTGCAGGCTCCATCAGCGGTGCGGCGTTGGAGACTACGAATTCCCAAACCCTGAGCTCGCCCGTTGTCACAGCTGGTGCCAATGTGGGATCGCTGGGCGTGCAGACCCTGGACAGCACCAATGACACCCTGAGCGTCAGCGGCAACCTGGTACAGGCCCAGGCCCAGGGCTCCAGCGCCAGCAACCAGACCCGTGCCGGCGCCAGCAACATCGCTGACAGCCAGGCCACCACGTCCAACACCCAGCTGAACATGGGTGGTGCCGTTTCGGCCAGTGCCAGCGTTGCGCGCATCGGCAGCAGCTCCACCAGTCTGTCTGGCACCAGCCTGACGGTGAGCGGCAACCAGCTCAGTTCCGAAGCGACGGCAGCCTCCGCCACCAACGACGCCCAGCTCGGTGCCGATAATGCGGTGACGCAATCGTCCGCGCTGGTGACCAACACGCAGGGCCATGCGACGGGCGAGGTCCAGGCTAGCACCGGATCCAACCTGGTGGGCGCAACTACCACCAGCGCCAGCAATGCCACCTTGGTAGTCAGCGGCAACCAGTTCAACGCCAACGCTGCCAGCCAGAAGGCCAGTAACCTGGCCCGTGTCAATGCCACCAACGGCGTGACAGACGCTGCCACTGCGGTCATCAACCAGCAGGGCCATGGCTCAGGCGATGTCAGCGCCACGGTCGCCGGGCTCACCAGCCTGAGCCCTTCTCCCGATCCGGTCCCCATGCTGATCGGTCTGCGTGCCAATACGGCCTCGGGTTCCAGCCTCACGGTCAGCGGTAATGTGGGCGGCTCGGACGCGATCATCAACCAGGCGGACAACCAGGTCGCGCTCTCTGGCAGCCGCATCAATGGCAACTCGGCAGCCTACCTGTTCAATGTGCAGGCCGTGCAATCGGGCAATGCAAGCGCACTGACCAAGGTCAACCTGGGCGTTGAGGGTACGAGCAACCTGACACCTGTCACCACGCGCGCAGGCGGCCATGAACTGGTGGTGAGCGGCAACCAGTTCAGCGCCAATGCCAGCCAGAACCAGGCAACCAATGCGCTGGACATCCAAGCCACCAGCACCTTGAGTGCGGCCGGCACCCAGCCCAACCTGTTGGGCAACCTGCAGTTGTCGGCAGGTGACACCACGGCCACCACCGAGATGCAGATCCTCAGTGGCCGCAGCGTGGTCACCGATCCCAGCGGCAACACCACCATCACTGGCAACCAGGCCAGCAGCCTGGCCCGTGCCAACGTGGCCAACAACCAGCTGACCGTGACAGCCGGCACGCTTGCGAGCGACCAGGCCGTCTTACTGGGCAATGTGCAGGGTAATTCCGGTGCCGTGGCTTCTACCGCCAGCCTGCAGATGCAAGGCACTGCGGCCAACCGCCTCGATGGCAACATCACCACCACCGGCAACCAGGCGCTGGCAGTGGCTGCAGGCAACACCTCGCTCAACAGCGTGCAAGTAGGTGCAGGCACGGCGCTCAACAGCGGATCGGCCGTGGGCCTGCTCAATGCGCAGACCAACAGCGGCAATGTGGTCGCCACCGCAAGCCTGAACGCCGATGCCTTCACCCGTGGCAGCTCGCTCAACCTGAGCGGCAACACCGCCAGCGCCACCGCCGTAGGCAACAACGCTGACAACGTGGTGAATGTGTCGGCCTTGCCCGGTCAGCAAATGGCCAGTGCGGCACTCGTTTCCAACCAGATCAACAGTGGCAACGTGTCGGCCGTCGTCAATGGCAGCTACAGCGCCTCCGGTGTGCCCGCTACCAACGGCATCAATGTATCGGGCAACCGCTCGTCTGCGGTGGCGATTGGCAACCGTGCCACCTCGTCGATGACATTGGGTGTGCAATAAGCCGTAAGGCCTTGCACTTTGACAGCCCGCCTGGGAAACCAGGCGGGCTTTTTTGCGCGCGTCGGAGGCAGCCGCATATCGCACCCTTTGCGTGCGAAATGGTGGCGGGGCTAACCTGCCGGGTTTTCCACTGCAGGAGTTTTTGATGAACCTCGCGATACCGCCCTTCTGGGCATCCTGGCTGTACCGGCCGGTGGAGTTGCGCATCGATGTGAGCCCGATTCCACCCCAGCAACTCGAAGGCGAATGCGCCTCCATCCACGATCGCATCCACACCCCCGGTGACAGGCTCCATGGCCTGCCCGAAATCCCTTTGTCCGACCCCCGTTTCGCGATCCGCTACCGCAGCGCCGATGGCGAGTTCTACGTCTATGTCGAAGACCAGCTGGAGCACCGCATTGCGGGCTTTACCGTCTTCAACCGCCTGATCGAGCTGGACAGGCGCGCCGACCGCTACATACGCGGCCCGCACAGCCGCTTTGACCCCGCCTACCAGCGCAAGGGCCTGGCCTCCTGCATTTACCGCTGGGCGCTCGATGCAGGCCTGTGCCTGGTCACCGGCGCGCGCCAGTCGCCCGGTGCGCATGCGCTGTGGCACAAGCTCTCGGCCAGCCACCGCCTGGGCTATGTCGATATCACCAACAAGAAGATGCAGTACCTGGGCGACCGCATTGCACCCGAGCGGCTCGATCCGCTCAGCACCCGCATGTTTCTGCTGGGCCAGGGCTGGTCACTGGGCAGCTTTGCGGCAGCGACTGGCATGCGCTGCGACTGAGGCCGGCCTGCCGCATCACGTGGGCCGGCGCATCACGAACTTGCCGGCCTCGCTGATCGTGAAATAGTCACCCGGCCCGCCGCCGCGCAGCAGCGGCTTGCCCGCTGCCGTCTGGTAGATGCCGTCCTGCAACAGCTGCTCGTCGATGTGCACCTTGACCACCTCGCCCAGCACCAGCCAGGTAGGCACCTGCGTGCCTTGCGCGGTCTGCAGCTGCACGATCTGGGTGCAGCGGCATTCCATCGTCACCAGGCTGGCTTGCACGCGCGGTGGGCGCACCAGGTGCGAGGGTTCGGTGGTCAGGCCCGCCAGTTCGAACTCATTGACCTCGGGGCCGACGGCTGCGCAGCTCTGGTTCATCGCCTCGGCCAGCGATTCGCTCGCCAGGTTCCACACAAATTCGCCGGTGGCCTCGATGTTGTTCAGGCTGTCCTTGCGGCCCACACTGGCAAAGCCGACGATGGGCGGCACATAGTTGAAGGCATTGAAGAAGCTGTAGGGCGCCAGGTTCAGCACTCCGCTGCTGCTGATGCTGGAGATCCAGCCAATCGGGCGCGGGCCGACGATGGCGTTGAACGGGTCATGGGGCAGGCGGTGGCCTTGGCGGGGTTCGTAGCTGTGCAGGGGCATGGTGGGGCAATGACAGAGGTTGGAGACGAGACGGGGGATAACAGATTCTTAGCGGGTTTGCATACCCAGAAAACGTACCGGCGACAGACCGCAGGCGCGCTGCACCATCGCACTGAAGGCACTGGGGGTGTAGCCCAGCTCGGCGGCAATCTGGCCAATGGCCAGGCCGCTGGCACCCAGCTCCACCGCCTTGGCCAGAATGACCTGCTGGCGCCACTGCAGGTAGGTGCAGCCCAGCTCCTGGCGGAACAGGCGCGCAATGGTGCGGGGGCTGGCGCCGCTGTTGTGCGCAAAGGCCTGCAGGCTGTCATGCGCCAGCGGGTCGTCCAGCACCGCCTGGCACAGGCTGTGCAGGCGCTTGTCGCGCGGCATGTCCACCCGCAGATCGAGCTGGGTGGCCTGGCGCAGCTCATCGAGCAGCAGCGCGCTGACATGGCGCTCGCGCGCCAGTTGCGCGGCGCTGGGCGCAGGCCCGCCATCCGGTTCGGTGGACAGGTCGCAGACCAGGGCGCGCATCAGCTCCGAGACTTCCAGCACGCGGCAGCGCCGCCACAGATTGGAGGCGCTGTCGCCCGGGCCCGGGCCGCACTGGCCCTCGGCCTGGTAGATGTAGAGGGTGCGCAGCTCGGCCGTCTCCACCAGGGTTACTGCATGCTCGACCCCGGGCGGAATCCACAGCGCGCGCCGGGGCGGCACCACAAAGGTGGCCGACGGCACGCGCAGGTGCACGGTGCCGGTGACCGAGATGGCCAGCTGCGCCCAGGCATGCTGGTGGGGCAACACCCGGGTGTCGCCGCTGAGCTCACGCAGCTTGGCGCGCACCGGCCGCTCGGCGGTGGGCACAAACAGATGCGGGGTGAGCGAGTCCACATACAGCCAGGCACGGCGGGCGCTGGCAGCGTCGCCTCCGGCGGCAATGCGTGCCGGTGGGGGCGGGGTGGCAGTCACGGCAGAATTCATGGCGGCAGGGCGCAAGGCGGTTCGCGGTGGGCAAGGGCAAACGTGCCAGGCGCAGCAGCTTGGCACATTGGCGATAGTAATCGTCCTTCTGTCGCATACATGCCGACAGGGCTTTGGCTAACATCGCTGCCATGACAACCAGCACAACAACATCGACCGCCGCACCGGACCCCGGCGCACCCGACCCGAGCGCCTTGGGCAGCCTGCGGCAGGATTCGCGCACCATCGGCCTGGTGGGCCTGGCCCATGGCTCCTCGCACTTCTTCCACCTGCTGCTGCCGCCGCTGTTTCCCTGGTTGATTGCGGACTTCGGCTTCAGCTATTCCGAGCTCAGCGTGCTGGTGTCGGCCTTTTTCATCGTCTCGGGCGTGGGCCAGGCGCTGGCCGGCTTTGTGGTCGACCGCTTTGGCGCCCGCCCCATCATGTTTGCCGCGCTCAGCAGCTTTGCGGTGGCCGGTGTCATTGCCGGCACCGCCAACAGCTATGCGCAGCTGATGCTGGCCGCCATCTTTGCCGGCCTGGGCAATGCGCCCTTCCACCCGGTGGATTTCACCATCCTCAACAAGCGCCTCTCGCCGCAGCGCCTGGGCCATGGCTTTTCGGTGCATGGGCTCTCGGGCAACCTGGGTTGGGCGGCTGCACCGGTGTTCATGGCCGGCATCACCTCGGCCACCGGCTCCTGGCGCATCGCCTGCCTCTGCGGCGCTGCACTGGCGGCCATCATCCTGGCCATCATGGTCATCAACCGCGATGCGCTCGATGACCGCGTCAGCCTGGCTGGCGCTGCGCCCAAGGCCGCCGGTGCGGCCGCCGTCCCGCAGGAGCACCCGATGGCCTTTCTGAAGCTGCCATCGGTCTGGCTGTGCTTCTCCTTCTTTTTCTGGACCACCTGCGCGATGAGCGCCATCCAGTCCTTCTCCAGCCCCGCATTGCAGCAGCTCTACGGGCTGCCCGCCAGCATCACCGCCTATGTGGTGACCGGCTACATGCTGTTTGGCGCCGCCGGCATGGTGCTGGGCGGTTTTCTGGTGGGCCGGGTGGAGCGGCTGGAGAAAGTCATCTCCGCCTGCCTGCTGTTCTCCGGCATCTTGCTGGCGCTGGTGGGCACCGGCTGGCTGCCCGGCTATGTGGCCTTGGGCGTGGCCGCGCTCGCCGGTATCGGCACCGGCCTGGCCGGCCCTTCGCGTGACATGCTGGTCAAGCGCGCTGCGCCACCGGGCGCCACCGGCCGGGTCTACGGCACCGTTTACTCCGGCCTGGACCTGGGCTTTTGCCTGGCCGCCCCGGTGTTTGGCTTCATGCTGGACCACCAGATGAACGCCGGCGTGTTCTTTGGCGCAGCCGTGGGCATGGTGCTGAGCGTTGTCTCCGCCGGCTTTGTCGGCGCCGGGGTTGCCGCACGCAAGCAGAAAGCCGCTGTGGTGCCTGCATAACCACGACTCTGCCTACCCCCCAGGTAGCAGCAGAAAACCCGCCAGAAGGCGTTAAAAGGCCCGCGCAACCGCTTGGTGGCGCGGGCCTTTGGCTAAGAACCTGTTCAAAGTCTCTACGCAGCCGCGTTGGAGTGCAATCGGGATGAGTTCGAAGCGATGGTCCGCAGCTTGCAC
>NZ_CAXYJV010000019.1:0-81982 GCF_964277875.1 uncultured Comamonas sp. | reverse complement strand
CGGGCATCTCGGGCGCCATCCAGCACTTGGCGGGCATGAAGGACTCCAAGGTGATCGTGGCGATCAACAAGGACGAAGAAGCGCCGATCTTCAGCGTGGCGGACTACGGCCTGGTGGCTGACCTGTTCGACGCCGTGCCCGAGATGGCCAGCAAGCTGTAAATAACGTGCCTGCCACCACACCACACTGCAACAGCATCCTGCTGAGCTTGGATGTGGTGGGCAGCGTGGTGGCAGACAGCAGCATCTGAAGAAGGCATCCCCTGGCGGGATGCCTTTTTTGTCTGCGCAGCGCACCCCCCAACCACAAGCAACGATAAGACGAGGAGACAACGATGAGCTACAAGGCACCAGTCAAGGACATGCTGTTTGCAATGGAGCACCTGGCCCGTATCGACCAGGTGGCACAGATTCCCGGTTTTGAAGAAGCGGGGCTGGAGACGGCACAGGCCGTGCTGGAGGAATGTGCACGCTTCAACGAAGAGGTGGTGGCGCCGCTGAACGTGGTGGGCGACCTGCAGCCCTCGACCTGGAAGGACGGCCAGGTCAGCACCACGGCGGGATTCAAGGAGGCCTTTGCGCAGTATGTGCAAGGCGGCTGGCAGGGCCTGCAACACCCGGTCGATGCCGGCGGCCAGGGCTTGCCCAAGACGATTGGCGCGGCCTGTGTGGAGATGCTCAACAGCGCCAACATGAGCTTTGCGCTCTGCCCCTTGCTGACCGATGGCGCCATCGAGGCCTTGCTGACGGCTGGCAGCGATGCGCTGAAAACGACCTACCTGGACAAGCTGGTCTCCGGCCAGTGGACCGGCACGATGAACCTGACCGAGCCCCAGGCCGGCTCGGACCTGGCGCTGGTGCGCACGCGCGCGGACCGGCAGGGCGATGGCAGCTACAAGGTCTTTGGCACCAAGATCTTCATCACTTACGGTGAGCACGACATGGCCGAGAACATCGTGCACCTGGTGCTGGCACGGGTGGCTGGTGCGCCCGATGGCGTCAAGGGCATCAGCCTGTTCGTGGTGCCCAAGTTCCTCGTCAATGCCGATGGCACATTGGGTGCGCGCAATGATGTGCACTGCGTCAGCATCGAGCACAAGCTGGGCATCAAGGCATCGCCCACCTGTGTGCTGCAGTATGGCGACCACGGGGGGGCCACCGGCTTTTTGGTGGGCGAGGAAAACCGGGGCCTGGAGTACATGTTCATCATGATGAACGCGGCCCGCTATGCGGTCGGCCTGCAGGGCGTGGCCATTGCCGAGCGGGCCTACCAGCAGGCCGCCGCCTTTGCCAAGGAGCGTGTGCAAAGCCGCCCGGTCGATGGCAGCGTGGCCGGCAGCGCCACCATCATCCACCATCCGGATGTGCGCCGCATGCTGATGACAATGCGCGCCTATACCGAAGGCTGCCGCGCGATGGCGTTGACGGCCGCTGCGGCCTTTGATGCCGCCCATGCCCATCCCGATGCGCAGGTGCGCCAGGACAACCAGGCCTTCTATGAGTTCATGGTGCCGCTGATCAAGGGCTACAGCACCGAGATGAGCCAGGAGGTCACCAGCCTGGGCGTGCAGGTGCACGGCGGCATGGGTTTTATCGAGGAGACGGGTGCGGCCCAGCACTACCGCGACGCCAAGATTTTGACCATCTATGAAGGCACTACGGCCATCCAGGCCAATGACCTGGTGGGCCGCAAAACGGCCCGCGATGGCGGTCAGGCCGCGCGGGGCATCGCCAGCCAGATCGAGCAGACCGAGCAGGCGCTGAAGGCCGGCAGCTCGGCCGCAGCCCAGGCCTTTGCACGTGCGCTGGCGCAGGCGCGGCAGGACTTTTTGGCAGTCGTCGATTACGTGGTCGCCGGCAGCAAGACTGCGCCCAACGATGTGTTTGCGGCCAGCGTGCCGTACCTGATGCTGGCGGGCAATCTGGTGGCCGGCTGGCAAATGGGCCGGGCCTTGCTGGCGGCCGAGCAGCAGCTCAGCCAGGGCGCGGGCGACCAGGCTTTCCTCGAAGCCAAGGTGACAACCGCGCATTTCTATGCCACGCATATTTTGGTAAAAACCTCGGCATTGCGCGAAGAAGTGCTGCACGGTGCGGCCCCGGTGATGGCGCTGCCGCAGGACAGTTTCTGAGCGCCATGCCCCCCATCTGAAGTGCCCCGGCGCCTTGGCCAAGGCGCCGGGGGTCTGCGCCGCCCTGACCGCGCAGAAGGCTTTAGCCATTTGAAGGAGACCTTGTATGTCCAAGCTTCCCGGCGCGTTGCAGAACGTGCCTTTTCCGGTCATCGGCTCGCCGCTGTTCATCGTCAGCAACCCGCAGTTGCTGATCGCCCAGTGCAAGGCCGGTATTGTCGGCTCCATGCCCGCGCTCAATGCCCGCCCGGCCGAGCAGCTCGATGACTGGCTGGCCGAAATCACCGAAACCCTGGCTGCTCACAACCGCGCCCACCCTGACCAGCCCGCCGCACCGTTTGCGATCAACCAGATCGTGCACCGGACCAATGAGCGCCTGGAGCATGACATGGCGCTGTGCGAAAAGTACAAGGTGCCCATTTTGATCACCTCGCTGGGCGCGCGCGAGGACGTGTTCCAGGCGGCCCATTCCTGGGGCGGCGTGGTGATGCACGACATCATCAACAACAGCTTTGCACACAAGGCCATCGACAAGGGCGCCGATGGCCTGATCGCCGTGGCCGCTGGTGCCGGTGGCCATGCGGGCATCAAGAGCCCGTTTGCGCTGGTGCAGGAAATCCGTGAATGGTTTGACGGCCCGCTGGCGCTGTCGGGCAGCATTGCGCATGGGCGCGCCGTGCTGGCTGCCCAGGCCATGGGCGCCGACTTTGCCTACATCGGCTCGGCCTTCATAGCCACTGACGAGGCGCGCGCGGTGGAAGAGTACAAGCAGATGATCGTCAGCTCCAACTCGGACGACATCGTCTACAGCAACCTTTTTACCGGCGTGCATGGCAACTACCTGAGCCCGTCGATCCGTGCGGCCGGCATGGACCCGGACAACCTGCCGGTCTCCGACCCCAGCTCGATGAGCTTTGGCAAGGACCGCAAGGCCTGGAAAGACATCTGGGGCAGTGGCCAGGGCATTGGCGCTGTCAAGCAGGTGGTGCCCGCCGCCGAGCTGGTGGCCCGGCTCAAGCGCGAATACTTCGAAGCCCGCGATGCGCTGCTGGCTGGCGGCCCAAGCCGCCTACCTGCCGCTGCGCAAGCGGCGTAACGCGCAGATACCAACACCGGCCGCCGGGGCTGAACTTTGGCCCTGCGGCGCTGTCGAACCGCGTTTGACAGCTACGGTGTGATGCGATGGTGAATCTGTTTTTTGCCCCAGGGCCTGCCCCGCTGCTGCCGCGCCGCCATTGCCTGGCATGGGCTGCAGCGGCCATGTTCGTAGGGACCGGCCTTGCGGCCAGCGTGGCGCAGGCGGCCGATGCCCCACTGCCCGCCGGTGCGCGCAGCATTCGCATCAGCCAGGCGCAGCTGCAGCAGGCGGTCGCGGCCAAGTTTCCGCTGGCCCGCTCCTGGCAGGGCATGGTCGTCATCCAGCTGCAAAAGCCCAAGGTGGAGCTGCTGGCGCAGAGCAACAGCCTGCGTGCCGCCTTCGATATCTGGGTGACCGAAAAACTGATGGGCAATGAATACCCCGGCCAGATGACCCTGGACTTTGGCCTGGCCTTCCACGATGCCGATGCCAGCATCCGTCTGCACAATGTGCGCGTGCAGCAGTTGCAGATGCAGGGCGTGCCTGCCGCCTACCAGGGCATGTTCCAGACCTATGCCCCCCGCCTGGCCGAGCAGGTGCTGCAAGGCCTGCTGGTCTATGAGCTCCCGGCCAGCCAGCGCATGCTGCTGCAAGGCCTGGGCTACACGGTCGAGCGCATGCAGGTGCAGGAGCAAGGCCTGCGCATTGTGCTGGCGCCCAAGACGGCTACGGCGGCGCCTACGCGTTAAACCAGGGAATAGGGGTAGTGGGCGGATAAGCCCGGCGCCAGTTGCTCCATCAGCGCCAAGGCTTGCGGCGCCAGCGCCAGACCCTGGTCTTGCGCCGCTTCCAGCTGGGCCATCAGATCGGCCAACTGCAGCCATTGCCCGGCATCGATGCCGAGCAGCCGGGGCAGGGCATCAGGCCCGGCATCGTGGTCCAGGAAGGCGACGGTCTGCTGCTGGTCACGGCTCAACAGCCAGGCGTCGCCGGTGCCAGAACAGGCAAACACCCACCAATCCTGGCCCAGGTTCGCCAACGGGGCATCGCGCCCCCAGGTTTCTTCGGCGGCTTCGAGGTGGTCCAGCAGCAAGAAATCACCGGCAATCTCGGTGCGGGGCAGGCCATGGCCGGGCATCAGCGCAGGCCAGCCCGTGCCGGGCCAGAGCCGCTCGGCAATGGCGGCCGGGGTTTGCAGCGCCAGCATCTCAGTCGTTGCCTTCCTTGCGGGCGGGCGACTTGCCGGTCAGGCGGTCCTTGATGGTCAGCACCCGGGTGACAGCGCTGCCCATGCCCATCAGCTGCAAGGCGGTGTCGGGGTTGAGGCGCTGCACATCGTCAAACCAGGTCATCAGCTTGTCGATCAGGTCGTACATCTCCTGCATGCGCTGCTGGGCGTATTGCTCGTCGGCCGAATGGGTTTCCTGCAGCAGCGCGGAGCGCAGCATCGACTGGGTGGGTTCGATCTCGCGGCGGCGGCGCTCCTCGGCCAGGGTGCGGAAGATTTCCCAGACATCGGCCGGCGCTTCAAAGTACTCGCGCCGGTCACCCGGCTGGTGGCGCATGTGTACCAGGCGCCAGGATTGCAGCTCCTTCAAGCCCATGCTGACATTGGAGCGCGAGAACGACAGGCCCTCGGCAATCTCGTCGGCATTGATGGGCTGGGGCGACAGAAAGATCAGCGCGTAGATCTGTCCTACCGTGCGGTTGATGCCCCAGCGGCTGCCCATTTCGCCAAAATGTGACACGAATTGGCGGGTGAGCTCGGGCAGCGGCGTTGGGGCTTGTTTCATGGCGCTGATTATCGGTTTTTTCTGGAAAAGCTGAAACGCCAGGCCGCCATGGCCCGGCGCTTGCTATAGCCGCTTTGTAAAGACGGCAGTTTTCGGTCTATCAGCGGGGCCGCCCCGTCAACGGCAGCGGATACAACGGCGTTACACATGGAGTGGCACTGCGCGCGCGGTGCCACACCTTTGTCAGAACATTGCCAAACTGCGCCGCGATGGCATGCCCATGGCGGATCAGCTGGCCAGAGACTATCTTGCCTACCACCACAACCCATAACAAACGAAATCTGTGGCTGGACATGACCAAAGGGGCTTGCTGTGCTGCCATCGTCTGGCACCACCTGGCTTTCTATGGCCCGATGTCGGATGTTGCAGCACAAGTCACCCCCGGCATCATCGAGTGGCTGGCGGAATATGCGCGCATCGCCGTGCAGATTTTCCTGGTCATGGGTGGTTTTCTGTCGGCCGCCAGCCTGGCACCCCAAGGCGTGGCCCGCTTTGGCAGCCCGCTGGCCAAGATCGGCCAGCGCGCGCTGCGGCTGCTGGCGCCTTATTCCGTCGCGCTGTTGCTGGCGGTGCTTATCGCAGCGCTGGTGCGGCCCTGGTTTGCCCATGAATCGGTACCCGCCGAGCCGACCTGGCAGCAGTTGATCGCCAATGCGCTGATGCTGCAGGACATCAGCGGTGAAGATGCGCTGTCGGCAGGCGTCTGGTATGTTGCCATCGACTTCCAGCTGTTTGCGGCGGTGACGCTGCTGTTCGCATTCAGCCGCCGCTGGCCGCGCCAGTGGCTGGGCCTGCAACTGGGCCAGTGGGTGGTTCTGGCGATGACGGCGCTGTCGCTGCTGGTGCTCAACCGCCACAGTGAGCTGGACATGTGGTTTGTCTACTTTATCGGCGCCTATGGCATGGGCATGCTGGCCTTCTGGGGCAGCCAAAGTGCCAAGCCCTGGTCCTGGACGGCCGCATTGCTGGCACTGGGCCTGCTGTCATTGGAGGTGGATTTCCGCCTGCGCATCGCGGTGGCCCTGTGTGGCGCGGTGGCACTGCTGTGGTTGATGCGTGTGCCTTCGGACAGCCGCCTGGTCGATTGGCTGGGCCGCCAGGCGCCGGTGCGCTGGCTGCAGTCGCTGGGCCAAATGGGTTACTCGGTGTTTCTGGTGCACTTTTCGATCGTGGTGCTGTGCAACGCGGTGGTCTCGCATGTCTGGCCGAGCCAGCCCTGGCTGAACTGGCTGGGCATGGGCCTGGCCTTTGCGCTGTCGCTGCTGGCCGGGCGCGCGCTTTACCTGGGTGTCGAGGCGCGTACGCCCAGCCTGCGTTCGGTGGCCCGCTGGGAGCTGGGTCTGGTCGGTGCCGGCCTGCTGGTCAGCCTGGTCGGCGCGCGCTTGTCGATGTAGGGATTGCTAGCGGTGCAGATCGCCAGCCCGCTCGGGCTGGTAGCTGATGCCGGTCACGCGCACCGTCATGGTTTTTCCGCCCACCGATGGCCAGGCCAGTTCATTGCCAATCGACAGGCCCAGCAGTGCACTGCCCACCGGTGCAAATACCGAAATCTTGCTGCTGGTGTCGTCCAGGTCCTTGGGGTAGACCAGGGTCAGCTGGAACTGCTTGCCCGATTCGGCAATATCGAAGTTCACCGTGGAGTTCATCGTCACCACATCCGGTGGGATATCGGTCGGCTCCACGATATCGGCACGGGCAATCTCGGCCTCCAGATCCGCCTTGCCAGGGAAGGCACTGGCTGGCATCGCTTCCAGCAATGCTTCCAGGCGGTCCACATCCAGGGATGACAGGATGAGTTGGGGTTTGCGAGACATGAAAACTTCCTCCGGAGTATGTAATCCCCGAATGTAGGCCATGCCCCATTTCGCACCAAAACGGTGCGAATAGCCCTGGTTTTCTCGGCGCTTGCACGGCCCCTCCAGATCGCGCACAATGCATGGAAATACTGTATATAAAAACAGTTACCATGCCTGCCCGCCATCCCTCCACCAATACCTTGAACGCTGCCGCGCGGGAAGACCCGCAGGCGCTGCAGCGCTGCGCGGACGAGCTGGATGGGCCTGTGCCAGTGCGGGTGCCGCTGCCGGTGGCCCGCAAGGGGCGGGGCGCAGTAGGCGCCCCCCGCCACCGCTTTGCCAGCGATGTGCGGGAATGGGCCGACGATGGCTGGACCCCTGCCACCGCTGCGGCGCCTGTTGCAGGCGATGCAGACCAGCATCTGGAAGAAGGCGCCTGGTGGCAGCAGGACGCCGAAAGCCTGCCGACCCAGGTGCATGAGGAGCGGGCCCGCAGCGCGATCCAGAAAAATGACTCACCCGATATCTTCTTTGATCACTCGGTCAACCCCTACCGGGGCTGCGAGCATGGCTGCATCTACTGCTATGCCCGGCCGTACCACAGCTACCTGAATCTCTCGCCCGGGCTGGATTTTGAAACCCAGCTGTTTGCCAAGACCAATATTGCCCAGGTGCTGAAGGCTGAGATCAGCCGCCCGCGCTACCAGCCTGCCTCGCTCAATATCGGCTCCGCCACCGACTGCTACCAGCCGATCGAGCGGGAGCTGGGGCTGACGCGGCAGCTGATCGAGGTGCTCAGCGAGGCCGAGCATCCGTTCTCGCTGATCACCAAGAGCAGCGCCGTGGAGCGTGATATCGACCTGATTGCTGCAGCGGCGCGCAAGAACGCGGCGGCGGTCTACATCACCATCACCAGCCTGGATCCGCAGCTCACCCGCCTGCTCGAGCCACGGGCAGCGGCCCCCCACCGGCGGCTGCGCACGATACGCCGGCTGACCGAGGCAGGCATCCCGGTGGGGGTGAGCGTGGCGCCGCATATTCCGTTTTTGACCGAGGACATGGAAGAGGTGCTGGCTGCCGCGCGCGAGGCCGGTGCCAGCACCGCCTTCTACACCGTGCTGCGCCTACCCTGGGAGCTCAATGGCGTGTTCCAGCAGTGGCTGCAGGCCCATTACCCGCAGCGCGCCGCCCGGGTGATGGAGCGGGTGCGCGACCTGCACCAGATCAGCGAGGCCGACCGGCTGCGCGGCAAGAGCTACGACAGCCAGTCCTTCAGCCGCATGAAGGGCCAGGGCCTCTGGGCCGACCTGGTGCGCCAGCGCTTTGTGCGCGCCTGCGCGCAACTGGGCTATGGGCGCGAGCGGCTGGAGATGGACTGGCGCGGTTTTGAGGCCTGGCGCGCCCGGCAGCTGCTGCTGCCGCGGCAAGTGGGCGCCGCGCAGGCGCCACACCCAGGGCAGGGAAACCTGTTTTAGCCGCGCTTGCGTGCAGCAGTGCCATTGGCTGGCTGCGCGGTTGCAACGCTTGCAGGTGCAGAGGCTGACGCCAGGTGCGCCAAGGTTGCAGGCGGTGCAGAGCGGCCCTTGCAGCTGGCAAAAATATCCAGATCGGCCTGGTGCAGCGCGGTCTGCACATCGGTCAGGCCCAGCATCGAGTGGAACAGGTTGTCGTGGCTGATGCGGGCGGTGGCCACCGCTTGCTGCAGGCAACTGGTGCGCATGCCCATGCGCTGCTGCATCGCGGGCGACAGCCAGGTGATCCAGGGCACACGCTTTTGCACATCGGGCGCGACGGAGTAGGGCAGGCCATGCAGGTAGAGGTTGTTCTCGCCCAGCGATTCGCCATGGTCGGCCACATACATCATCGCGGTGGGCTGGCGCTGGCCCTTGCTGGCGAGCCAGCCGATCAGGCCACCCAGCATGCGGTCGGTGGCGACGACGCTGTTGTCATAGGCGTTGACCAGCGATGCGCGGTCGCAGGACTGCAGATTGACGTTATTGCACTCGGGGCTGAAACGCTTGTCCTCGCCCAGCGAGCGCTTGAAGTAGGCCGGGCCATGGCTGCCCATCTGGTGCAGCACCAGGACGACCCCCTTGGCGCGTTGCTCGGCGGGCAGCGCATTGATGCGCTCGTCCAGTCCTTCGAGCAAGGCCATGTCCACGCACTCGCCGTCCTGGCAGAGCGCCTTGCGGGCGGCGGCGGGCAGGTCGGACTCGGTGTTGGCGTTGTGCACGCGGGTGCAGACGCCCTTGCAGCCCGATTGGTTCTCCACCCACAGCACGGCCAGGCCGGCACGCTGCAAGACATCGAGCAGGTTTTCATAGGACTTGTCGCTGTTCTGGCTGCTGCGCCCCAGGTGCGAGAACATGCAGGGCACCGACACGGCGGTGCTGGTGCCGCAGGACCAGGCATTGGTGGCGACTGCCAGATCGTCGCGCGCAGACAGCAAAGGCGTGGTAGGCCGGTCATAGCCATTGACGGCAAAATTGCCCGCGCGCCCTGTCTCGCCGACCACCAGTGCATAGATCGGAAACGTGGTCTGGCCCGCATAGCTGGCACCGAGCTTGGCGTCTTCGCCAATCGGGTAGAGGGTCGTGTCGCGGTGGTGGATTTGCTGGGCCACCAGGTTGCCTGCGGCATAGACGGTCGACAGCGGGTTCATCATGTAGCGCAGATTGGTGTGGTTGCGCATGGCCGACGAGATGGGTCTGAAGCCTGCCATCACGACGACGACCATCGCCAGCACGGCCAGCAGCACCATGCCCAGCTGCTGGAGTACCGGGCGCCAGCCATGGTGCCGGGGCAGGGTCTGGCGCCAGATCCACCAGGTGGGGGGAATGGCGATGGCGCCGACGGTCACAAACAGGCTCCAGTGCAGCAGGTCCGCCGCTTCCTTGACGTCGGTCTGCAGCACATTGGTGAGCATCGATGCATCAATGGCGATGCCATAGTTCAGCATGAAGCAGGCCGCAAAGGCGGAGATCCAGCACAGCGCGGCCATCACCGGCTTGGCCGCACGGCCCCAGCTGATCAGGGTCAGCAACGCCCAGCAGGCGCATGCAATGGCCAGGCCCAGACTCGCTCCCAATACCCACTGCTGGGCGCTGCTCAGGCCTTCGGCCTGCGATATCGCTTTCCACAAGGCCAGGTTGCCTACGCTGGCCAGCCACAGGCTGACGACCAGGCTCCACAGCCACACGGGCCGCGGCGGCTGGTGGGGGGTGGTGGTGGCCAAGTCAGCGCTGAAGGGCAGGTCGGCCGGATGGGGCGGGAATGCCGCCGTGCCGGCGGCCTTGCCTGTGGAAGTGATAAACCGGGCAAAGAAATTCATCCCGCCATCGTCGGCGCGCCAGCTTAACAAGCGATTAATGCGTCAGCAGGCGTAAAAAAACCCGCCGTAGCGGGTTTCCAAAGGGTTGCGGCGCAGTGCCAGGCGGCGCATGGGCTGCCTGGCTGCGTCCCATCAACGCTGGGCGATAGGCTTGACGTCGCGCACCACCGAGCCGGTGTACAGCTGGCGTGGACGGCCAATCTTGTACTCGGGATCGGCCATCTGCTCGTTGAGCTGGGCGATCCAGCCGACGGTACGGGCCAGTGCGAAGATGCCGGTGAACAGCTTGACGGGGATGCCGATGGCGCGCTGCACGATGCCCGAGTAGAAGTCGACGTTCGGGTACAGCTTGCGCGAGACGAAGTAGTCGTCTTCCAGCGCGATCTTCTCGACCTGCTTGGCCAGTGCGAACAGCGGATCGTTTTCCAGGCCCAGCTCGGCCAGGATCTCGTTGCAGGTTTCCTGCATCAGCTTGGCGCGTGGGTCGTAGTTCTTGTAGACGCGGTGGCCAAAGCCCATCAGCTTGACGCCGCTGGACTTGTCCTTGACCTGCTCCATGAACTCACCGACCTTGGCGATGCCGCCATTGGCCTGGATGCTTTCGAGCATGTTCAGACAGGCTTCGTTGGCACCGCCGTGGGCAGGGCCCCACAGGCAGGCAACACCAGCGGAGATGGCGGCAAACGGGTTGGTGCCCGAGGAGCCGCACAGGCGCACGGTCGAAGTCGACGCGTTCTGCTCGTGGTCTGCGTGCAGGATGAAGATGCGGTCGAGCGCGCGCTCCACCACAGGGTTCACCACATAGTCTTCGCAAGGGTTGCCAAACATCATGCGCATGAAGTTGCCTGCATAGGACAGGTCGTTCTTCGGGTACATGTAAGGCTGGCCCGTGCCGTACTTGTAGGCCATGGCCACCAGCGTAGGCAGCTTGGCGATCAGGCGGATCGCAGCGATGTTGCGGTGCTCAGGGTTGGTGATGTCGGTGCTGTCATGGTAGAAGGCCGACATGCCGCCCACCAGGCCCGTCAAAACGGCCATCGGATGCGCATCGCGGCGGAAACCACGCAGGAAGAACTGCATCTGCTCGTTGACCATGGTGTGCTTGGTCACCGTGTCTTCGAACTCGGCCTTCTGCGTTGCATTGGGCAGCTCGCCGTACAGCAGCAGGTAGCAGGTTTCGAGGTAGTTGCAGTTCTTGGCCAGCTGCTCGATGGGGTAGCCGCGGTACAGCAGCTCGCCCTTGTCACCATCGATATAGGTGATGGCCGACTGGCAGGCAGCCGTCGAGAGGAAACCGGGGTCGTACGTGAACATGCCGGTCTGCGCGTACAGCTTGCGGATGTCGATGACATCCGGGCCGATCGAGCCCTGGTAGACGGGAAGGTCTACGCTTGCTGCGCCGTTGCTAAACGATAGCGTGGCTTTGTTGTCTGCTAGTTTCATAAAACTGGTTCCTTCTCGAGTTAGTCCGCAAGAGATGCGCGTGGTTTTAGGCTGCGCAGCATCTCCAGCACTTCATGAACATCTGGCGTGTCGAGGTCGCCTGTTGGTTCCTTGCGCTTGAGCAGCAAGTCCAGCAGGTCGTTGTCCGACAGGTTCATCAAAGTGGTCAGCCCTTGCGCCTGGCGGACATTCAGGCTTGCTCCGTATGTGCGGAAGAACTGCTCGACGAAGATGTCGTTCTCCACCAGCCCTCGGCGGCTGCGCCAGCGCAGCAGGTCGCGCGCACGTTCATCCAGCAGTTCGTTTTCCATCATTGCTCAATCTGGTTCTTACACCGCACGGCGAACCATCAGTTCCTTGATCTTGCCAATCGCCTTCGTGGGGTTGAGGTGCTTGGGGCACACGTCCACGCAGTTCATGATGGTGTGGCAGCGGAACAGACGGTAGGGGTCTTCCAGGTTGTCTAGGCGCTCACCGGTATGGTCATCGCGGCTGTCGGCGATGAAGCGGTAGGCCTGCAGCAGACCGGCAGGGCCCACGAACTTGTCGGGGTTCCACCAGAACGATGGGCAGCTGGTCGAGCAGCTGGCGCACAGAATGCACTCGTACAGGCCGTTGAGCTCTTCGCGCTCTTCGGGCGACTGCAGGCGCTCCTTCTCGTTGGCGACAAAGCTGTCGGCCATCAGGTAGGGCTTGATCGAGTGGTATTGCTTGAAGAACTGGGTCATGTCCACGATCAGGTCGCGGATGACCGGCAGACCGGGCAGAGGCTTCAAGACGATGTCACCCTTGAGGGTGTTCATGTTCGTCAGGCACGCCAGGCCGTTCTTGCCGTTGATGTTCATCGCGTCCGAACCGCAGACGCCTTCGCGGCAGGAGCGGCGGAAGGAGATCGACGGATCGAGTTCCTTGAGCTTGACCAGTGCGTCCAGCAGCATGCGCTCGTGACCGTCGAGTTCCACCTCCACGGTTTGCATGTACGGCTTGGCATCTTTATCGGGATCGTAGCGATAGATTTTGAAAGTACGCTTCATTTTGGGATGTTCTTTCGTGGGCTGCGTGGATTTAGAAGGTACGAACCTTGGGTGGTACCGACGGCACGGTCAGCGGCTTGAGTTGCACGGGCTTGTACTCGAGGCTGTTGGCAGCGCTGTACCACAGCGTGTGCTTGAGCCAGTCGATGTCATTGCGGCCCAGTGGGTACTTGGGATCATCGGCGGGGTGTTCGTAGTCGTCCACGGTGTGGGCGCCACGGCATTCCTTGCGGGCGGCGGCCGAAACCATCGTCGCTTGTGCCACCTCGATCAGGTTGGCGACTTCCAGTGCTTCCATGCGGGCGGTGTTCCAGACCTTGGACTTGTCCTTCAAGGTTACGCCACCAACGCGGGCGCGGATGTCGGCAATCTTCTTGACCCCTTCGTCCATGCTCTTTTGTGTACGGAACACGCCGGCGTGCAGTTGCATGCAGGCGCGGATGTCATTGGCCACGTCCTGCGCGTATTCACCGCTGCTCGACTCGTCGAGCTTGTTCAGGCGCGACAGCGAGAAGTCCGATGCGTTCTCAGGCATGGGCTTGAATTCGCCATAGCCATTGACGTAGTTGACGATGTGCTTGCCGGCCGACTTGCCAAAGACCAGCAGGTCCAGCAGCGAGTTCGTGCCCAGGCGGTTGGCGCCGTGCACCGACACGCAGGAGCATTCACCCACCGCGTACAGACCGTTGACCACCTTGTTTTCCTGACCGTCCCAGACAACGACCTGGCCGTTGATGTTCGTGGGGATACCACCCATCTGGTAGTGGATCGTAGGCACCACAGGAATCGGCTCCTTGGTGATGTCCACGTTGGCGAAGTTGTGGCCGATTTCTTCCACCGACGGCAGGCGCTTGCGGATGGTTTCTGCACCCAGGTGGGTCATGTCCAGCAGGATGTAGTCCTTGTTCGGACCGCAGCCACGGCCTTCCTTGATCTCCTGGTCCATCGAGCGCGAGACGAAGTCGCGCGGAGCCAGGTCCTTCAAGGTGGGCGCATAGCGCTCCATGAAACGCTCGCCGTCGCTGTTGCGCAAAATGGCGCCTTCACCACGGCAGCCTTCGGTCAGCAGCACGCCCGCGCCGGCCACGCCGGTGGGGTGGAACTGCCAGAACTCCATGTCCTGCAGCGGGATGCCTGCACGTGCCGCCATGCCCAGGCCATCGCCGGTGTTGATGAAAGCGTTGGTCGATGCCTGGAAGATGCGGCCTGCACCGCCGGTGGCCAGCAGCACTGCCTTGGCGTGCAGCTCATACAGATCGCCGGTTTCCAGCTCCAGCGCGGTCACGCCAATGACGTCACCGGATTCATCACGGATCAGGTCCAGTGCCATCCACTCGACGAAGAAGTTGGTCTTGGACTTGACGTTCTGCTGGTACAGCGTGTGCAGCATCGCGTGGCCGGTACGGTCAGCGGCAGCGCAGGCGCGTTGCACCGGCTTTTCGCCGTGGTTGGCGGTGTGGCCGCCAAACGGGCGCTGGTAGATCGTGCCGTCGGGGTTGCGGTCGAAAGGCATGCCGAAATGTTCCAGCTCGTACACCACCTTGGGTGCTTCGCGGCACATGAACTCGATCGCATCCTGGTCACCGAGCCAGTCCGAGCCCTTGATGGTGTCGTAGAAGTGCCATTCCCAGTTGTCGGGCGACATGTTGCCCAGCGAGGCAGACACGCCACCTTGCGCTGCCACGGTGTGCGAGCGGGTGGGGAAAACCTTGGACAAGGCGGCCACGGACAGGCCGGCCTTGGACAGTTCCAGCGCAGCGCGCAGGCCCGATCCGCCAGCGCCGATGATGACGACATCAAACTTGCGCTTGGTGATGTTCTCTTTTGTATAGCTCATTGTTCTCTTTCAATCGCGGGTATCACAGACGCCACAGAACCTGGAGGCCCCAGCCGAGGCAGCCGACCAGCCAGACCAGCACGAAAATCTGCATCACCAGGCGCAGGCCGACGGGTTGGATGTAGTCCATGAAGATTTCACGCATGCCGACCCAGGCGTGGTAGGCCAGCGCGACGAGCGTGCCCACGGTGATGAACTTCATCCACTGGTGGGCGAAGATGCCTGCCCACTGTTCGTAGCCGATGGGGCCTTTGATCATCAGCACCTGCACCAGCAGGGCCACGGTGAACAGGGCCATCAGCAGACCGGTCACGCGCTGGGCCAGCCAGTCGCGCAAACCGTAGTGGGCACCTGTCACGACACGTTTGGAGCCGTAATTGACGGACATGGGGAATCCTTTCTATTTATCAGTGAATGCAGTCGTGGGCGATCAGTACAGGCCAAACAGCTTGGCGCCCAGGATGGCCGTCAGCGCCAGGCTGATGACAAAGCAGGCGAGCGCCGAGTTCTTGCCGAATTCCTTGTTGACCGCCTTGTGCGAGACGTCCATCCAGATGTGGCGCAGGCCGGCGCAGAAGTGGTGCAGGTAGGACCAGATCAGCGCCAGCACGGCCAGCTTGATGAACCAGCCCGGGAAGATGCCAGCGCCGGTGTTGAAGGCGGCGGTGAAGCGGGCGTAGGAGAACTCGGAGGAGATCGAGGTGTCGAGCAGCCAGATCACGAAAGGCAGCAGGAAGAACATGACCAGACCACTGACGCGGTGCAGGATCGACAGCTTGCCGGCCAGCGGCAAGCGGTAGGTGGTGAGGTCCGACAAAGGGTTGATATTGCGAAACTCGGGCCGCTTCTTCGTGGTATCTGTCATGGTGTGAAAACTTTCGTGGATGTAACTGCTATGTAATCGCTAGGCGCAAACCTGCAAAATTTTATTGCAATGCAGCGCGCAGGTCTAAGGGTTTCTCTTTAACCCCGTGGTGACTACTCTGACTTGACCGGTGCATTAGCTCAGGGTATTGCTGTAATGGTGGGTGTCCGTCCGATAAAGACCTCGTCGTAATTCCATGGGAACATCGTTATAGGTGTAAGCAACGCGCTCCACGCTGAGCAATGGGGTGTGCGCGTCGACATTGAGCAGTTGGGCCTGGGCGGCATCGGGCAGCACGGCGCGAAGTTTTTCCTGGGCGCGTACCATGCGCACGCCGTATTCCACCTCGAACATGGCATAGGTGGCGCCGGGGTAGTCGCGCATCTGCTCGGCCGACAGGCCCTTGAAGCTGCTGCTGGGCAGCCAGATGTCTTCGACAATCGTCGGAATGCCTGCGAACACGAGCACGCGCCGCACATGGATCAGCGATTCACCGGTGGGCACCTGCAGCAGCTTGCAGATCTCGCTGGGGCCCTTGATGCTGCGGCAGGAGATGATGTTGCGCTGGGCAGGGCCTTCCTCATTGAGGTCGCCACTGTCGGGCAGGAGCCGCAGGAAACGGTACTGCACATTGCGCTCGGCATGGGTGGCCACAAAGGTGCCCTTGCCCTGGCGGCGCAGCAGCAGGTTCTCGGCGGCCAGCTCGTCGATGGCCTTGCGCACGGTGCCCTGGCTGACGCGGTAGCGCGCTGCCAGCTCCATCTCGCTGGGGATCATCTCGCCGGGTTTCCAGGCGCCAGCCTCCAGGCTTTGCAGGATCAGGCCCTTGATCTGCTGGTAGAGCGGGCTGAAAGCAGGGGTCGCACCACCCACACTGTCGCCAGCGGACGGGATGCCGGTGTCGTTTGCATTGGGGGTGGAAGATGTCATGCGCTTGTCTTGGGAGAGATTCAATCTCTCGGGTGTCACGGTGGATGTGACATCCAACGGTTCAAAATTACAGCGCGCATTGTATAGCGCATCAGAGGCCAATCATATCTTATATAAGACATAAGACAAATTGACTGAGTGATCTGTTCAAGAGTACACTTACGCGCTGTTTACAGACCTGCCATCGGGGCCTCCCGATCGCTGATTCCAGTCGTTTGACACGTTCTCCGATGCTGGCCTGCTTGGACACCTCATTTCTATTTTCTGGAGTTTTCCCATGAGCAAGAAGCCCGTACGTGTCGCCGTTACCGGTGCCGCTGGTCAAATCGGTTATGCCCTGTTGTTCCGCATCGCGTCGGGCGAAATGCTGGGCAAGGACCAGCCTGTCATCCTGCAACTGCTGGAAATTCCTGACGAAAAGGCACAGAACGCGCTCAAGGGCGTGATCATGGAGCTGGAAGACTGCGCTTTCCCTCTGCTGGCCGGTATCGAAGCCCACAGCGACCCGCTGCAGTCATTCAAGGACACCGACTACGCACTGCTCGTGGGCGCCCGTCCTCGCGGCCCAGGCATGGAGCGCGCTGACCTGCTGGCTGCCAATGCCCAGATCTTCACCGCCCAAGGCAAGGCCCTGAACGCTGTCGCTTCGCGCAACGTCAAGGTGCTGGTGGTGGGCAACCCTGCCAACACCAATGCCTACATCGCGATGAAGTCGGCTCCGGACCTGCCCGCGAAGAACTTCACCGCCATGCTGCGCCTGGACCACAACCGCGCTGCTTCCCAGCTGGCTGCCAAGGGCGGCTTCAAGGTGGGCGACATCCGCAAGCTGACCGTCTGGGGCAACCACTCGCCAACGATGTACGCCGACTACCGTTTCGCCACCGTGGACGGCAAGTCGGTCAAGGAAGCGATCAACGACCAGACCTGGAACAAGGACGTGTTCCTGCCCACCGTGGGCAAGCGTGGCGCCGCCATCATTGCCGCTCGTGGCCTGTCGTCGGCAGCATCGGCTGCCAACGCCGCCATCGACCACATGCGTGACTGGGCCCTGGGCTCGGCGGGCGAATGGGTGACCATGGGCGTGCCTTCGAATGGCGAATACGGCATTCCTGCCGGCATCATCTTCGGCTTCCCCGTGACCACCGAAAACGGCGAATACAAGATCGTCGAAGGTCTGGAAATCGACGCATTCTCGCAAGAATGCATCGACAAGACCCTGGCTGAGCTGCAAGGCGAGCAGGACGGCGTCAAGCACCTGCTGTAATCCAAGGCCGACCCGCATGCTTGCATGGAATGCCCAGCTCTACAGCCGGTTCGAGGACGAGCGCACGCGCCCGGCCGCCGAGCTGCTGGCGCGCGTGGCCCTGCCCGACGATGCCGCCTATGTGGTGGATCTGGGCTGCGGGCCGGGCAATTCCACCGAGCTGCTGGCCCAGCGCTTCGTGCATGCACGGGTGCTGGGTGTCGACCAGTCGCAAGACATGCTGGCCGCTGCGCGCCAGCGTCTTGCGCATGTGCATTTTGAGCAGGGTGACATCGCCCATTGGCAGGCTCCACTGCACAACGGGCGTTTGCCCGACCTGATTTTTGCCAATGCGGCCCTGCAATGGGTGCCGGACCACGCGCAGCTGCTGCCCCGCTTGATGGGCATGCTGGCGCCCGGTGGCGTACTGGCCGTGCAGATGCCGGACAACCGCGATGAGCCCACCCACCGTCTGATGCGTGAAGTGGCAGCGCTGCAGCCCTGGGCTGCAGAGATCGGTGATCCGCATGCGTTGCGCACGGATTTGCTGTCTTTGAATGATTACTACGATGTGTTGGCCCGTGGTGCGCAGGTGGATGCCTGGCGTACGGCGTACCAGCACCCAATGGACAGTGCGGAGGCGATTGTCCAATGGGTTCGTGGCACCGGTCTGCGGCCGTTTCTCCAGCCTCTGCGTGCCGAGCTGCAAACCAGCTTTGTGGCCGAATACACCCGCCGCATCGATGCTGCCTACAGCCTGCGCAGCGATGGCCGGCGCCTGCTGGCCTTTCCCCGCTTGTTTTTGGTGGCCCGCCGCCCCATCTGACGATCAGTAGCCATGAGTGTTTCCGCCATCCATCCTGCACAGGTACTGCTCGGCGCCCAGTCCGGGGCCCTGGCATTGCCGGTCTGCGACCACTACAGTGGCGTGGAAGACCGCATGCGCAAGAGCCTGGCCTTCCAGGCGCAGATGATGGAAGAGTTTGGCCGCTGCGTGTTCGATGTGACCCTGGATTGTGAAGACGGCGCGGCCGTCGGCCAGGAAAAGGCCCATGCCCAGCTGGTCGCCTCGCTCGCCAAGAGCGCTGCGCCCGGTGCCCGTGTGGCCGCCCGCGTGCATGCGGCCGACCACGCGGCGCTGGCCGAAGACATCGCCACCATCGCCGGTGAGGCAGGCGAGCAGCTGTGCCACATCATGGTGCCCAAGGTCGAGTCGGCCGATGACATCGACAAGGTCGACCGCTTGCTGCAGGCGGCTACCAGCACCCCGGTGCCGCTGCATGCGCTGATCGAGTCGCCCCAGGCGGTGCACCGCGCGTTCGAGATTGCGGCCCACCCCCGTGTGCAGAGCATCAGCTTTGGCCTGATGGATTTTGTCTCTGCCCATGGCGGCGCCATCCCTTCGAGCGCGATGGGCGTGCAAGGCCAGTTCACGCATCCGCTGGTGCTGCGCGCCAAGCTGGAGATCGCCGCCGCCTGCCACGCCTACGGCAAGGTGCCGTCGCACTGCGTGGTGACCGAGTTCAAGAATCCCGATGCGATGGAGCAGGCAGCCCGCCGCGCCTATGGCGAGCTGGGCTACACCCGCATGTGGAGCATCCACCCCGCGCAGATCCGGCCCATCCTGCAGGCCTTCGCGCCGACGCAGAGCCAGGTCGATGAAGCGGCCCGCATCGTGCGGGCGGCGGCAGACGCGCAATGGGCGCCGATCAGCGTCGATGGGGTCTTGCATGACCGTGCAAGTTATCGTTACTTTTGGCAAATTTTGGAGCGTGCTGCGCAGACGGGTTGTCCGTTGCCGGGTACAGTGCGGGAGTGGCTGTAACCATCCGGGTCCAGCCCTTTTCCTGTTTCTTGCGTTGTATCGCGGGAGTTGTTATGAAAAATCGCGTGATTTCTTTGTTGGTCTTGGTTCCTGCATTGACTCTGGCCATGGGCAGTGTGCAGGCGCAAGAGAAAAAGGCTGCCAAGCCAGCGGCTGCCAAAACCACTGCGGCCAAGAAGGCACCGGCCAAAAAGGCCCCTGCCAAGCGTGCCGCCACTGCCAAAAAGGGTGCTGCGGTCGCCGCGGGCGCCGGCGCCGCCACTGCGGCCGCCGCCATTCCCGCCCAGCAGACGCTGACCCCTGCCGAACTGGCCATCGCCGAGCAGGTCTACCAGGGCCGCATCAACTGCGAGCTGGGCGCCTCGATCAATATCGCCAAGGACTCGGTCAACCCCGGCTACTTCTTCGTTGAAGGCAAGGGCTTCAAGTACCACATGGCACCGGTGTCCACCTCCACCGGCACCATCCGCCTGGAAGACCAGCACGCAGGCGCCATGTGGCTGCAGGTGGCCAACAAGTCCATGCTGATCAACCGCAAGCTCGGTCAGCGTCTGGCCGACGAGTGCATGAGCCCCGAGCAGAACCAGGTTGCCGAAGCCATCAAGAAAAACCCACCTGCCGCACTGTTTGAAGGCAACGGCCGCTGATAAGAACAGCGGCGCGGATGCCCGACGCCTTGCGAGCGCCCCACCATTGAAATAGAGAACCGGAGAACGTATGTTGAAAGCCTACCGCGACCATGTGACTGAGCGTGCCGCTCTGGGCATCCCCCCACTGCCGCTGGATGCCAAGCAGGTCGCTGACTTGATCGAGCTGATCAAGAACCCGCCTGCCGGTGAAGAAGCATTTCTGCTCGATCTGCTGACCCACCGGGTGCCGCCAGGCGTGGACGATGCCGCCAAGGTCAAGGCTTCCTTCCTGGCTGCCGTGGCACACGGCGACCTGAAAGTGGCGCTGATCTCCAAGGCCAAGGCCACCGAGCTGCTGGGCACGATGGTAGGTGGTTACAACGTTCATCCGCTGATCGAGCTGCTCGATGACGCAGACGTGGCAGCCGTGGCTGCCGATGCGCTCAAGAAGACGCTGCTGATGTTCGACTTCTTCAATGACGTCGCCGACAAGGCCAAGGCCGGCAATGCCAAGGCCAAGGAAGTGATGCAAAGCTGGGCCGATGCCGAGTGGTTCACGTCGCGCCCCGAAGTCGAGAAGAAGATCACCGTCACCGTGTTCAAGGTGCCCGGTGAGACCAACACCGACGACCTGTCGCCCGCACCGGATGCCTGGAGCCGTCCCGACATCCCGCTGCACTACCTGGCGATGCTGAAGAACACGCGCCCTGACGCGGCCTTCAAGCCCGAGGAAGATGGCAAGCGCGGCCCGATGCAGTTCATCGAAGAGCTCAAGAAGAAGGGCAACCTGGTTGCCTACGTCGGCGACGTGGTCGGCACCGGTTCTTCGCGCAAGTCTGCTACCAACTCCATCATCTGGGGCACGGGTGTGGACATTCCCTTTGTGCCCAACAAGCGCTTTGGTGGCGTGACCCTGGGTGGCAAGATCGCTCCGATCTTCTTCAACACACAGGAAGACTCCGGCGCGCTGCCGATCGAAGTGGACGTCTCCAAGCTGGAGATGGGCGATGTCATCGATGTGCTGCCCTACGACGGCAAGATCGTCAAGAACGGCGAGACCATCGCCGAGTTCTCGCTCAAGAGCGATGTGCTGCTCGACGAAGTGCGTGCCGGCGGCCGTATCAACCTGATCATCGGCCGCTCGCTGACGGCCAAGGCGCGTGAAGCGCTAGGCCTGCCCGCGTCCACCGTGTTCCGTCTGCCCCAGGCGCCTGCCGAATCCAAGGCCGGCTTCACCCTGGCGCAAAAGATGGTTGGCCGTGCGGTCGGTCTGCCGGAAGGCCAGGGCGTGCGCCCCGGTACCTACTGCGAACCGCGCATGACCACCGTGGGCTCGCAAGACACCACCGGCCCGATGACCCGTGACGAGCTGAAGGACCTGGCCTGCCTGGGCTTCTCCGCCGACATGGTGATGCAGTCCTTCTGCCACACGGCGGCCTACCCCAAGCCGGTGGACGTCAAGACCCACCGCGAACTGCCCAACTTCATCAGCAACCGCGGCGGCGTGGCCCTGCGCCCTGGTGACGGCGTGATCCACAGCTGGCTCAACCGCCTGCTGCTGCCCGACACCGTCGGCACCGGCGGTGACTCGCACACCCGTTTCCCTATCGGTATCTCGTTCCCCGCAGGCTCGGGCCTGGTGGCCTTCGGTGCCGCGACGGGCGTGATGCCGCTGGACATGCCTGAATCGGTGCTGGTGCGCTTCAAGGGTGAAATGCAGCCGGGCGTGACCCTGCGCGATCTGGTGCACGCGATTCCGCTGTACGCGATCAAGGCTGGTCTGCTGACCGTCGCCAAGGCCGGCAAGATCAACGAGTTCTCCGGCCGCATCCTGGAAATCGAAGGCCTGCCCAACCTGAAGGTGGAGCAAGCGTTCGAGCTGTCCGACGCGTCGGCCGAGCGCTCTGCCGCTGGCTGCACGATCAAGCTCAACCCCGAGCCGATCAAGGAATACCTGACCTCGAACATCGTTCTGATGAAGAACATGATCGCCGACGGTTATGACGATGCCAAGACCCTGCAGCGCCGTATCGAGAAAGTGGAAGCCTGGCTGGCCAAGCCCGATCTGCTCGAAGCCGACAAGGACGCCGAGTACGCGCACATCATCGAGATCGATCTGGCCGACATCAAGGAGCCTATCGTCTGCTGCCCCAACGATCCGGACGACGCCAAGTTCCTGTCCGAGGTGGCGGGCACCAAGATCGATGAGGCCTTCATCGGTTCGTGCATGACCAACATCGGCCACTTCCGCGCTGCAGCCAAGCTGCTGGGCGGCCAGCGTGACATCCCTGTCAAGCTGTGGGTGGCACCGCCCACCAAGATGGACCAGAGCGAACTCATCAAGGAAGGCCACTACGCCGCCTTTGGTACCGCGGGTGCCCGTACCGAAATGCCCGGCTGCTCGCTGTGCATGGGCAACCAGGCCCAGGTGCGTGAAGGCGCCACGGTGATCTCGACCTCGACCCGCAACTTCCCCAACCGTCTGGGCAAGAACACCAATGTGTTCCTGGGCTCTGCCGAGCTGGCTGCGATCGCATCGCGCATCGGCAAGCTGCCGACCAAGGAAGAGTACCTGAAGGAAATGGGCGTGATCGATGCCGACAAGGCCTCCGTCTACCGCTACATGAACTTCAACGAAATCTCGGAATACGCCGAGGTGGCCGAGAAGATCTAAGCCTTTTGGCCCAAGTGCAGGGGTTTGCAGCCTCTGCCCTTCCCACCCGCTTCGGCGGGTTTTTTTTATGCCATGTATCTAGGTTTTGCGTGCTGCCCCGTGCAAAAAAAGCGGAGGTATGCACAATGTTCGCTGGCCGCAGGCCGTGCCTGTGCGCCGGAGGGCCTGGCCATGGCCAGGCCTGCTTGTCCCATTTGTAGACATGCCCGACGGGAGAAATGAGTCCGATGAAGATGTGGAAATATGTGGTGGCGCTGCTGGTGCCTGGAGTGATGGCCAGTGCCAGCCTGGCGCAAGTGCAGGGTGGCGCCACGGACAGCGCCGCCTCTGCCGAGGTCACCAGCGCGCAGGCGACGCCCTGTGAAGGCGCCGTGATGTATGCACTGGACAACTGGTACCAGGTGCAGCGCTGCGAAAGCGCAGGCTTTTTGCGGGCCGATGAAACCGCCCAGAGCAGTGCCGATTTTCTGGCCGCGCACCAGGGCATCGAGCAGGATGTGCGCAGCCAAAGCCGGCGTGCGCAACAAGCGCTGGCCTTGGCCGGCACCAGTCCCTGGGACTGGAATGACCCGGGCAACCGCAGTACGCTGGAAAACCTCTGCCGCGACACCTTGCAGTCGCAAAAGCGCATGGTGAGCGAGCCCAGCTGGCGCGAATCGCTCAGCTGCGCGCGCTGACATGGCGCGGCGGGCAGGGCGCATCAGCGCCCAGCCCAGGTGGGGATCCACCCACTGAAGCCTTGCAGGGGGTTCCTAGCCCAGGCGCACGTCGAAGTACGCCTCTTCGACGCCAATCCCCTGAAAGCCTGCCTGCCGTGCCTTGTCGAAGGCCTTGAGCCAAGCGCGTGCCAGCACCTCTTGGCGGGCAGAGATCTCGCCGCCTTCGGCAGCATCGGTGTAGGCACTCAGCGCTTCCAGCATGTCTTGCTCATCGGGGAAAAACTTGCCGATCTCTCTGGCAAAGCGCGCTTCGGCGCGGTGCTTGAGGGCGGGATCAATGCCGTGGCAATCCTGCAGGCTGATGGCGATCGGGGTAGAGACTTCCATAGATTAGATGACTGTTTAAATAAACAGTGCTTAGTATCTCTGTTAACTGTTTATTTGTACAGGTTTTTATCATCGGCCTCTGCATGGGTGTGGCCGGGGACGGACGCGCGCATGCACTCGCGGTCTGGGATTGCACCCTCGCCGAGGCCGGTTTTGCACAGCACGGATACAATACGCCCCCCTGAGTCCAGGAACCTGCGTGGTTCTCGGGCCATTTTTTCGTAGCCATGGGTTCCCTCGCCCCCATTGACCAAAAAGGAATGTCATGAACTCCGCTCATGCCGTGCAGACCCCTGCATCTCGCGTGCCCTTCTATCTGTCCTTGCTGGTGGCCTTCCATATCGCCATCGTCATCGCCAGCAACTACCTGGTGCAGCTGCCCATCTCGCTGTTTGGTTTTCACAGCACCTGGGGGGCCTTCAGCTTTCCCTTCATCTTTCTGGCAACCGATCTGACCGTGCGTCTGATTGGCAAGGCCGAGGCGCGCCGCGTCATCACCCGGGCCATGCTGCCAGCGTTGCTGGTGTCCTATATCGTTGGCGTCATCTTCCATGAAGGGCGCTTCAACGGCTGGGAGGCCCTGCAGACCTTCAACAGCTTTGTGTTCCGCATTGCGCTGGCCAGCTTTGCCGCCTATGTGCTGGGCCAGCTGCTCGACATCCAGGTGTTTGACCGCATCCGCCAAAAGAGCCATGCCTGGTGGATGGCGCCCGCTGCCGCCTCGGTGTTTGGCCAGGCGCTCGATACCGCTGCCTTTTTCTCCATCGCCTTCTGGCGCAGTGCCGATCCCTTCATGGCCGCCAACTGGGTGGAGATCGCGCTGGTGGACTATGTCATCAAGCTGGCCGTGAGCCTGCTGCTGTTTGTGCCCGCCTATGGCGTGGTGCTGGCCGCGCTGGTGCGCTCGATGCGCATGCCGACGGCGCCTGCTGCGGCATCCTGAATGTCTTTGGCAGGTGCTAGCGCCTGAGGGGGCTCTGGGCGATATGCTGCAATGACAAAGGCCGCCAGAATCAAATCTGGCGGCCTTTTTGCATGGGCGCGGCGTAGCTTCAGGTCTGGCTTTGCAGATAGTTGGGCAGGCCCATCATGTTGATCAGGCCGAGCTGCTTTTCCAGCCAGTAGGCATGGTCCTCTTCGGTATCGCGCAGTTGGGCCAGCAGAATGTCGCGGCTCACATAGTCGCTGTGCTTCTCGCACAGTTCCATGCCCTGGCGCAGGCCGGCGCGCACTTCGTATTCGGTGTCCAGGTCCTTTTGCAGCATCTCGGGCACGGTGGCGCCGGGCGTGAACTCCTTGGGGCGCATATCGGGACGGCCACCGAGCATCAGGATGCGGCGCAGCAGCGCATCGGCGTGCTGGGTTTCTTCCTGCATCTCATGGTCCAGGCGGGTGAACAGCTTGCTGAAGCCCTGGTCTTCGTAAATGCGCGAGTGGGCAAAGTACTGGTCGCGTGCGGCCAACTCGCCACGCAGCAGGTCCTTGAGGTAATCGACAACGTCGGGATGGCCTTGCATGTTCTTGTTCTCGGTAAAGTTTGCGAAGCCTGCAGTATCGCGTGTCTGTGTGGCCTTGGTTGCGACAGCAGCCAAATGCCCATGCACCACCGCTCTGGATGCGGGCCGTAAGCAGATGCATTCGCATTGCCTGTGCCGCCTGCGCGGACGATGCCCGGGGCTGGAACGCAACGGTTCTGGCAAGATCAGGGGTTTTGAAGGGAGCGAGCATGAACCCATCCGACGCCTGGCAAGCGCAAGTCCACCCCATCGACCCGGCGGTGCGCGCCGACATCGAGGCCAAACTGGCGCAGATCGAGATCGAGCACCAGGTGCGCATTCTTTTTGCCTGCGAGTCCGGCAGCCGGGGCTGGGGCTTTGCCTCGCCCGACAGTGACTACGATGTGCGCTTCATCTACGCGCCGCGCCTGCCCTGGTACCTGAGCGTCAGCGAGCAGCGCGATGTGATCGAGCTGCCGATCTCCGATGTGTTCGATGTCAACGGCTGGGAGCTGCGCAAGGCGCTGGGCCTGCTCAAAAAGGGCAATGCCACCTTGATCGAATGGTTTGATTCGCCGGTGGTCTACTAGGCCGATCCGCTGTTTGTCGCCGACATGCGTGCCGCCATCGAACGCGTGCACCTGCCCGAGCGCACGCATTACCACTACCTGCACATGGCGCGCAAGAACTACCGCGAGTACCTGCAGGGCGGGACGGTGCGGCTCAAAAAGTACCTGTATGTGCTGCGCCCGCTGCTGGCCTGCCTGTGGGTGTCCGAAGGCCGGGGCGTGGCGCCGATGCGCTTTCAGGATCTGGTCGATGGCACGGTCGCCGATCCGGCGGTGCGCGACGCGATTGCGGCGCTGCTGGTGGTCAAGCGTGCGGCCAAGGAGTCCGAGCATGGCCCCGCAATGCCGGTGCTCAACGCCTTTATCGAGACCACGTTGGCGCAGCTGGAAGCGGCCCCGGCGCCGCAGACGCCGAGCGTGGACTTTGCGCCGCTTGATGACTTGCTGCTGCGCACCGTGCTCAGCGGCCACACGGGCTGATCAGGCGTCTTGCGCCACTGCCTGCACGGCCGATTGCAAGCTGAGCAGCAGCTTGTGCACCAAAGGGTTGTCGGGCTGGCTGCGCCAGACGGCCAGCAGCTCGGATTGCGGCTGCTCGCCCATCAGCGGGATGAACACCACATCGGGCATGCCCACACGCTGCAGCGCGGCCGGCACAATGGCCGAGCCCTGGCCCAGCGACACCAGCGACAGCACCGACAGCCAGTGCCGCACCTCATGCCGCACCTCGGGCGCAAAGCCATGGGCCATGCACATCTGGTAGATGCGCTGGTGGTAGAGCGGAGAGACGGCGCTGGAAAACAGCACCAGGCGCTCATGCCTGAGCTGTGCCAAATCCAGCACCGCATGGCTGGCCAGCGCATGCTGGCGCGGCAGGCAGGCCACAAAGGGCTCTTGCATCAGCAACTGGCTGTGCAGGCCTTCGGGCAGCATCACCGAATGCACCAGGCCCATGTCCAGCTCGGCCTGCTGCAGGCCCAGCAGCTGCTCGGCGCTGTTGAGCTCGCGCATGTCGATGCGCACCTGTGGATGCGCGTTCTGAAAATGGGCCAGCGCCTGGGGCACGCCCCGGTACAGTGCCGAGCCGACAAAGCCCAGGCGCAGATGGCCGCGCACACCCTGGCCCACATCCCGTGTTTCCTGCACGGCCTGGCCGGCCAGCGCAAGCAGCTGGCGTGCGCGTGGCAGCAGGTGGGCGCCGGCAGCGGTCAGGCGCACGCCCTTGCTGCTGCGCTCGAACAGCGCGGCGCCAATTTCTTCCTCCAGCTGGCGGATCGCGACCGACAGCGGCGGCTGCGAGATGGACAGGCGCTGGGCTGCACGGCTGAAGTGCAGCTCTTCGGCCAGGGTTGCGAAGTAGTTCAGCAGCCGCAGCTCCATGGGGTGCTCCTAACTATATTTAATACGTATCGATAAAGATTTTAATAATATTTGACGCGAATAGCAGCGGCTGCTGAAATGGTGCAAAACCCCGCGACTAGAGCGCGAACCCACGCATAAAACACGCGTAACCACGCGGACCGGCAGCGCACTCCGTCGAGCGCAGCGCCGCCAGTCCTGCCATCAGGAGACCTGCATGTCCGCACCGGACCCATCCCAGCGCAGCGCCATCGCGCAGGTGGCACACGCCCATGACCACCCCGTGCCCGATCGCCACGGCAGCAATTTCTACAGCACCGACCCGGCTTTGCAGCAGCTGCTGCAGCTTTACCTGCCCGCCGATCTGCTGGCCCATCTGCAGCCCTATCTGCAGCGCATGGGCGAGCTGGCCGGCGGCCGCATTGATGAGCTGGCCAGCATTGCCGACAAGAACCCGCCCACCCTGGAGCACCGCAGCCGCGCCGGGCAAGACCGCCAGCGCATCATCAAGCACCCGGCCTATGAAGAGCTGGAGCGCATCGCCTATGGCGAATTCGGGCTGCAGGCGATCTCGCACCGCGACGACATGCTGGGCTGGCAGGGCAAGATGCCGCCCATCGTCAAATATGCGCTGACCTACCTGTTCGTGCAGTCCGAGTTTGGCCTGTGCTGCCCCTTGTCGATGACCGACTCGCTGACCCGCACGTTGAAGAAATTCGGTGCGCCGGAGCTGGTCGCCAAGTACCTGCCGCAGCTCCTGTCGCTGGACTGGGACAGCCAGGCCCAGGGCGCCATGTTCATGACCGAGCAGGCCGCTGGCTCCGACATCTCCAACACCCAGACCCTGGCGCAACCGCAGGCCGATGGCAGCTGGCGGGTGACGGGCGACAAGTGGTTCTGCTCCAACCCCGATGCCGAGTTTGCGATGGTGCTGGCCCGTGTCGACGGCGCACCCGCTGGCATGAGGGGCATTTCGCTGTTCCTGCTGCCCCGCCAGCTCGATGACGGCAGCCAGAACCACTACCGCATCATCCGCCTCAAGGACAAGCTGGGCACCAAGTCAATGGCCAGCGGCGAGATCCGCATGGAAGGCGCGATGGCCTACCTGATTGGCGAGCAGGGCCGGGGCTTTGTGCAGATGGCCGACATGGTCAACAACTCGCGCCTGTCCAACGGCGTGCGCTCGGCCGGCATGATGCGCCGCGCTGTCGCCGAGGCCGAGTTTGTGGCCAGCGAGCGCGTGGCCTTTGGCAAGCGCCTGCAGGACATGCCGCTGATGCAGCGCCAACTGGACAAGCTGCGCGTGCCCGCCGAGCAGGCGCGGTCGATGGTGTTCCAGACCGCGCAGACCCTGATGCGCTCGGACGCCGGCGACAAGGAGGCCTATGCGCTGCTGCGCATCCTGACGCCGATGATCAAGTTCCGCGCCTGCCGCGATGCGCGCAAGGTGACCGGTGACGCGATGGAAGTGCGCGGCGGTTGCGGCTACATCGAGGAATGGACGGACCCCCGCCTGGTGCGCGATGCGCACCTGGGCTCCATCTGGGAAGGCACCAGCAATATCGTCGCGCTCGATGTCGTGCGCGCCATCCAGCGTGAAGGCTCGCTGCCGGTGCTGCAGGCCTACCTGCAAGGCCTGCTGGCGGACTGCGGCATCAGTGCCGGCTACCGCCAGGCGCTGGATGCCGCACTGGCCCGCGCCAGTGCGCTGGCCGAGCGTGCCGCGCAAGACGGCGGCGCGGTGCTGGCCCGCCAGGCCGCCACCGGTCTGTACAACTGCACCACCGCCATTGCGATGGCCTGGGAAGCCGGCCAGATCGCATCGGCCGAGCGCCTGCGCCTGTCGCAACTGGTGCTGCTGCACCGGGTGCTGCCGCGCGACCCGCTGGCCAGCGAGTCCATTCCGCACGAGTGGCTGGCCTGATTCGCCTATCCGCAGACCGGCGCAGATGCCGAGATCAACACGCAGGCACCAGACCTGCATTCCTGAATCCATGGAGACAAAATGCAAAAATTTTCGTTGAACGCGGCCGCGCTCGCCCTCGCTTGCCTGGGTGGCCTGGGTATGGCTTCGGCGCAGGCCGCTGACAAGTTTCCCGACCGCCCGATCATGTTCACCGTGCCTTTCCCGCCCGGTGGCCCCACCGATGCGATGGCCCGCATTCTGGCGACGGAGCTGACGCGCGAGCTGGGCCAGAGCGTGGTGGTGGAAAACCGCGCGGGCGCGGGCGGCAATATCGGCGCCGAGTATGTGGCGCGCGCCAAGCCCGATGGCTACACCATCATGTTCGGCACCTCGGGCCCGCTGGCGATCAACAAGAGCCTGTACAAGTCGATCAGCTACGACCCGCGCACCAGCTACGCGCCCATCATCTATGTGGGCTACCTGCCCAATATCCTGGTCGTCAAGGCGAGCCTGCCGGCCGACAACGTGCAGGGCCTGATCGCGCTGGACAAGGCCCATCCCGGCAAGCTCAATTTCGCGTCGTCGGGCAATGGCGCTTCGTCGCACCTGGCCGGGGTCCTGTTCAACAACCTGGCCGGCACCAAGCTGCAGCACATCCCTTACAAGGGCACGGGCCCGGCGCTCAATGATTTGCTGGCGGGACAGGTCGACATGAGCTTTACGGATATCCTCACGGCCATGCCCTATATCAAGGCAGGCAAGGTCAAGCCGCTGGGCGTCGCCACCGCGCGCCGCTCCAGCGCCTTGCCCGACATTCCCACCGTGGCCGAGCAGGGCATGGCCGGGTATGACGTGAGTGTCTTCTTCGGTGTTGTGGCTCCCAAGGGCACGCCGCCCGAGCGTGTGCAGGTGCTCAACCAGGCCTTCTCCAAGGCGCTGGATTCGGACAGTGTGAAAAAGGCCTTTGCCGCGCAGGGCCTGGAGGCTTCACCCGATCGCTCGCCTGCCTACCTGGGGCGCTTCATCGCCACCGAAGTGGACAAGTGGCAGGCAGTGGTTCAGCAGTCGGGTGTGACGCTGGACTGACCCAACGGAAAACGGACATGACAACAACACAGGCGGCCCATGGTGGCGCTTTGCAGGGCATCAAGGTGCTCGATCTCTCGCGTATTCTGGGCGGGCCGCTGTGCGGCCAGATCCTGGGTGACCATGGTGCCGATGTGCTCAAGGTCGAGCCGCCGCAAGGCGACGACACGCGCAGCTGGGGCCCGCCGTTCCGCGACGGCGTGGCCTCGTACTACCTGGGGCTGAACCGCAACAAGCGCGTACAGTTCATGGATCTGGCCAGTGCCGAAGGCCAGGCCCAGGTGCGCGCCCTGATGGCACAGGCCGATGTGGTGGTCGAGAACTTCAAGACCGGCACGATGGAGAAATGGGGCATTGGCTACGAGCAGATGCAGCAGCAGTTTCCGCACCTGGTCTGGTGCCGTGTCACCGGCTTTGGTGCCGATGGCCCGCTGGGCAGCCTGCCCGGTTATGACGCCGCCATCCAGGCCATGGCCGGGCTGATGAGCATCAACGGCGAGGCCAACCGCGATCCGCTGCGCGTGGGCCTGCCGGTGGTCGACATGGTCACCGGCCTCAATGCCGTGATCGGTGTGCTGCTGGCCTTGCATGAGCGCGGCCGCAGCGGCCTGGGCCAATTGGTCGATGCCTCGCTGTACGACGCCGGCATCTCGCTGCTGCACCCGCATGCCGCCAACTGGTTCATGAACGGCAAGATCCCTGGCCGCTCCGGCAATGCCCATCCCAACATCTACCCCTACGATGTTGTGAACACCGGCAAGGCGCCGATTTTTCTGGCCGTGGGCAACGACCGCCAGTTCCGCCTGATGTGCCAGCACCTGGGGCAGGAAGCCCTGGCCGACGACCCGCGCTTTGCCACTGCTGGCCAGCGCTCGGTCCACCGCGATGCGCTCAAGCCGCTGCTGGAACAAGCGTTTGCCGCACATGACGGCGTGCAACTCGCCGAAGACCTGATGGCCATCGGCGTGCCCGCCGCGCCGGTGCTGAATGTGGAGCAGGCCTTGCAAGCCCCGCATACCGCGCACCGCGAGATGGTCGTGAAGATGGGCGACTACACCGGCCTGGGCGCCCCGGTCAAGCTGAGCCGCACGCCAGCGTCCTACCGCTTTGCGCCGCTGACCGAGGGCACGGCGTTCCTGGATGCCGCCAACGACCACTGATCTGCACCGTCAACCCGCAAAAAAGGCCCATGCCTGCGCACTGCAGCATGGGCCCTTTTTTGTGGGCTAGAGGGCGGTGCTCAGTCCAGCAGGCGAATGCCCGTGCGCTGCACAAACTCTTCGTAGCTCAGGGGCTTGCCGGCCTTGGCCGATGGCTGGTTGTCCTGCAGGTGCACCCAGCGCTGGCCGGTGGCCGGGTCATAGACCATCTTGAACACGGCATCGGGCACCCAGACCTGGCCCTCGCCAATGGTGCGCCGCTGCTTGCCAAACACCGGGCCGGTGATGACAAACACATCGCCCTGGGCGCGGCGGATATAGCGGCGCGTATCCTGCTCAATCTGCGACCAGGGCTTGCCGTTCTGGGTCGGGTCCTGCGGCACCATATTGGCCAGCGAATAGCTTTGGGCCTTGCCGTACTTGGTGCTCATGTCACCAGCGGCAGCCATATGGCCACGGCTGAGGCCGGAGCGCCGGTAGTCCGACAGCTGGGCGCGTTCGCGCTCGGGCAGGCGCGCTTCGGGGTAGAACTTGTCGCTGCGCTTCAGGTCCTTGGCCTGCTCCAGCATGCGGGCGTTCAGGCGCTGGGCCACAAAGATGGGTGTCTTGGTCTGGCCCGAGTGCAGCACTGCGAACTCTTCAAAACACAGCGGGCGCAACTGGCCGTAGGCGCTGGTACTGGGCGGCTTGCCCGCAAAGAACTGGGGACAGTCATCAAAGCCTGCAGCCAGGGCAGGGGCGGCGGCGCACAGCAGCATGGGCGCCAGGTAAACAGAGAGGCGAGAAAACATAAGCGCGCAAGTGTTGCACAAGATCGTGGCGCCCGGCGCAAAGGCCGGGCAGGCCGTCGGCTATGCGGGGCTGGGCGGGGGCGCCTGCGGGTACCCGTTGCGGCTGGCTAGTGGGCGGCCTCTTGCAAAAACGTCCACAGCCGCAGCGCCTGGGGCGGCAGCTGAGCCGGATCGCGGCAGGCCAGCACCAGCTGGCGCGCGGCCCAGTCGGCGCTCAGCGGCCGCAGGCGCAGCCGCGCCTGGGGCCAGCGCAGGGTGGCGCATTCTGCAGCGGTGCGCGGCACCAGTGCGGCGCCCAGGCCCATCGCGACCCAGTCGCACAGCGCTTCCAGGTGCGGGGCCAGTGCGCGGTAGCGCAGGGCCACACCCGCCTGCAGCGCCTGCGCGGCCATCAGCTGGTGCAGCGCATGCTGGGGCAGCAGGCCCAGCAGCGCAATGTCCTTGAGGTGGTTCAGCTGCACGTCCTGGGGCAGGGCGCTCAACAGGCGCGTCGTCCCCAGCAGCACCAGTGGGTCATCGCGCCAGACTTGGGTGTGCAGGCTGCCCGCAGGCACGGCGTTGGAGAGCACGCCCATGTCGGCTTCACCGGCCACCAGCGCACGGGCAATGGCATCGCTGGTGCATTCGCGCAGCTCCAGCCGCAGCTGCGGGTTGGCCTGCATGAAGGCGCCCAGCGGCGCAATCAGGTGTTCGCTGATCGCCGAGGTATTGGCCAGCAGCTCAATGCGCGTGCCCAGGCCCTGGCCAAAGGCCTGCATGTCGCCGGCCAGCTGCTCCATCTGCAGCAGCATGCGGCGTGCATGGGGCAGCAGCACGGCCCCCGCTTCGGTGGCTGTTACCCCGCGCTTGCTGCGGTGGAGCAAGGGCGCGCCCAGCACCGTCTCCATGCCCCGGATGCGCTCGCTGGCCGATGCCAACGTGATATGGCAGCGCTCGGCCCCCTGGGTGATGGTGCCGGACTCCAGCGTATGGACAAAAAGGCGCAGGTCTTGCAGGTCAAAGCGCATGGCGGACGAGGGCAGCAGAGCGTGGGGATGCGACATCGTAACGGGCCGCCGGCATCGTGGATACGGATTTTCCGGAGTCACTGTTCGGAATGCATTGCTGCAAAAGGTGCTGCTCCGCATGCCTATGGAAAAAATGAATGCTTCGGCCAGCGCAGGGCTGCGACGGCCGCAGGCATGCCGCCCTGCGCCAACCGTGCATCGCCTGCGGCTGGCGGCCGTGACCTGGCCTGCGCTGGGGTATGCTCTGCGCAGTATGGGATCCAAACATGGCTACTTCGTCTTCTGAAAGCAGTGTTGCCGGCACGGCAGCGTTTTCCAAGTTCATGCGTGTGCTGCAACTGGTGGCCGACAGCAGCGAGCCCCTGGGCATTGCAGAAATAGCCAAGGCGACGGGCTTTCCGCGGCCCACAGTGCACCGCATCGTGGCGGCGCTGCAGGCCGAGCGCATGCTGGTGGAGGCCGGGTCGACGCGCTGTTGGACCCTGGGCCCGCGCCTGGTGCAACTGGCCAGCCGCAGCTGGAGCCGCTCGGGCCTGCGTCTGGCCGCTACACCGGCGCTGCGTGATTTGCGCGATGCGACACAGGAGACCATCCATTTCGCCGTGCCGTCGGGCCACAGCATGGTCTATATCGAAAAGCTCGAAAGCGACAGCGCTGTGCAGATGTCATCGCGCATTGGCACCAGCGTGAACCTGTACTCCACCGCCGTCGGCAAGGCCTATCTGGCCGCATTGCCGCAGCCCGAGGCCAGCGCATTGATGGCAGCGCTGAGCTATGCGCCGCTGACCGCGCAGACTGTGGGCGATGCCAAGGCGCTGCAGCAGCAGGTGGACGAGGTGCGCGAGCGCGGCTGGTCCACCGATGCACAGGAGAATGAGGAGGGCATTTACTGCTTTGGCGCCGCCGTCTTGGGGCCGGACGGCAGCCCCGTGGCCGCCATCAGCGTCAGCACCTTGCTGTTCCGCCAGCGTGAGGATGTGCAGGCTGCCTACATCCAGCCGCTGCTGCGCACCTGCCGCGCGATTGCCCAGCAGCTGGCGCAGAACCCGAACCTGGTGCATGGCTGAGTGCCAGCGCTGGGGCCTCTGGCGAGCCCCGCGCTGCAGCACCCGTTTAAAGCATCACACTTGAATTGGTGATCTTCTTCACCGGCCGTATCGCGCTGCTGTCCGGCTGGATGGATGCTGCATTGTCGCCACTGTCCCAGTGCGGGTCTTCGATGCTGTCAAAGGCCTGGCGCAGCTTGTCGCCCCAGGTGTTACGCACCATGCGGAAGTACTGGTTGAACTCGTCGATGCAGGCGATGTTGTCGCAGGCGAGCGCGTCGGTGTCGTAGACCACCAGGTCCAGCGGCAGGCCCACCGACAGGTTGGATTTGAGCGTGCTGTCCATGGAGACCAGCGCGCATTTGGCCGCTTCGTTGAGCGGCGTCGTCGGCGTCAATACGCGGTCGAGCACCGGCTTGCCGTACTTGGCCTCGCCGATCTGGAAATAGGGCGTCTCGGCCGTGGCCTCGATGAAGTTGCCAGCCGAGTAGACCTGGAACAGGCGCGGGCTCTCGCCGGCGATCTGGCCGCCAAACACGAGGCTGCAGTTGAAGTCCACGCCGGCGCGCTCCAGCGCCTTGCCGTCGCGCTCCTGGATATGGCGCACGGCGGCACCGAGCACGCGGGTGGCGTCGAACATGCTCTTGGCGTTCCAGATGGTGATGGGCGGGCCGCCGTTCTCGTCTTCGAGCTGCTGGGTCTGCAAAATCTCGCGCACCGATTGCGAGATCGACAGATTGCCGGCAGACAGCAGCACCATGAAGCGCTCGCCGCGCTTCTCATACACCATCATCTTGCGGAAGGTGCTGATATGGTCCAGGCCCGCATTGGTACGGGAGTCGGAGAGGAACACCAGGCCGGCGTTCAGCTTGATGGCTACACAATAGGTCATGACTTGTCAGCGAGTCGCTTGAGTGAATACAGTAGATCGAGTGCGTCGCGCGGTGTCAACGTGTCCGGTTGCAGCTCGCGCAGTTGCGCCTCGACGGCGCTGGGGGTCGGGGTCTCGGCCGAAGCCGGTTGGGCAAACAGGTCCACCTGGGAGTCGCCTGCCTGCTGGCGCGATTCGAGCGCGGCCAGCGCATGGCGGGCGTGGCTGAGCACGGGCGCCGGCATGCCGGCGAGCTTGGCCACCTGCACGCCATAGCTGCGGCTGGCCGGGCCCGGTTGCAGCTCGTGCAAAAACACGATGTCGCTGCCCGCCTCGGTCGCGGCCACATGCATGTTGATCGCATGCTTGGCCTTGGCCGGCAGCTCGGTCAGCTCAAAGTAATGGGTGGCGAACAAGGCCAGCGCCTTGGTCTTGTCATGCAGGTGCGTCGCAATGCCGCTGGCCAGCGCCAGCCCGTCAAAGGTGCTGGTGCCCCGGCCAATCTCGTCCATCAGCACCAGGCTGTAGGGCGTGGCGCTGTGCAGAATTTGCGCGGCCTCGGTCATCTCCAGCATGAAGGTGGATTGGGCATTCGCCAGGTCATCGGCCGCGCCGATGCGGGTGTGGATCGCATCGATCGGCCCGAGCAGGCAGCGCGTGGCAGGCACATAGCTGCCCATGCTGGCCAGCAGCGCAATCAGCGCCACCTGGCGCATATAGGTCGATTTACCGCCCATGTTGGGGCCGGTGATGATCTGCAGGCGCTGCAGGCTCGACAGCCGCGTGTTGTTGGCGATGAACGAGGCGTTGGAGGTCTCGGCCAGGCGTGCTTCCACGACAGGGTGGCGGCCCGCATCGATGTCGATGCAGGGCTCGGGCACAAACTGCGGGGCGCACCAGTTCAAGGTCAGCGAGCGCTCGGCGAGTGCGCACAGCGCATCCAGCGATGCAATCGCCTGGCCGACGCGGCACAGCGCCGTCACCTGCGGCTGCAGCTGGTCCAGCACCTGCTCGTACAGCCATTTCTCGCGCTGCAGCGCGCGCTCCTGGGCTGACAGCGCCTTGTCCTCGAAGGTTTTCAGCTCGGGGGTGATGAAACGCTCGGCGTTCTTCAAGGTCTGGCGGCGGCGGTAGTCGTCGGGCACCTTGTCCTTGTGGCTGCTGGTGACTTCGATATAGAAGCCATGCACCTTGTTGAACTGCACGCGCAGGTTGCTGATGCCGGTGCGCGCTTTCTCGCGCGTCTCCAAGTCCAGCAAAAAGGCATCGCAGTTGGTCTGGATCGCGCGCAGCTCGTCCAGCTCGGCATCAAAGCCTTCGGCAATCACGCCGCCATCGCGCACCAGCGCCGCGGGCTCGGGCGCGATCGAGCGGATCAGCAGCTCCATCGCATCCAAAGGCGGCTGCAGCGCCTCAAAAATCTCGCCCAGCAACGGCGCAGGTGCGGCGGCATTGCGCGCCAGCTGCTGCGCCTTTTGCAAGGTCAGGCCCAGCGCCACCAGCTCACGCGGGCGCACCTGGCGCAGCGCGATGCGGGCGGTGATGCGCTCCACATCGGAGACGCCCTTGAGCTCGGTGCGCAGGATCTGCCACGGTGCAGCAGACAGCGTGTCGCTGTCGCCGCGCAGCACGCCGATGGCGCCCAGGCGCGCGCGCGCATCGCTGCGGTCGCGGCTGGGTTCGAGCAACCAGCTCTTGAGCAGGCGGCTGCCCATGCCGGTCTGGCAGGTATCGATCAGCGAGAACAAGGTGGGGCTGTCTTCACCGCGCAAGGTCTTGACCAGTTCCAGGTTGCGGCGCGTGGTCGCCGGCAGGTCGATCAGTGCATCGTCGCGCACGACATGGATGGTCTGCACATGGGGCAGGTTGCGGCCCTGGGTGTGCTCGGCATAGGTGAGCAGCGCGCCAGCGGCCGCATGGGCGGCATACAGTGTCTGCGCATTCCAGGCCTGCAGGCTGGCGGCGCCCAGCTGCTCCAGCAGCTTGCGCTCGCCCAGTTTTTCGTCGAACTGCCAATCGGGGCGCAGCGCCAGCGGGCAGGTCAGCACGCCGCTGCTGCGCAGCTGGTACAGCGATTGTTCAAAGCGCTGCGAGGCGCCGGCGCTGTAGGCCACTTCGCTGGGCGCGATGCGCGCAATCCAGGCGGGCAGCTCTTCATGGGTGCACTCGGCCAGGAAAATCTTGCCCTGGGTCACGCTCAGCCAGGCCAGGCCGCAGCGGGCGCGCTGGGCCTGGTGCACCACCAGCAGCATGGCCTCGGCCTTGTCGCTCATCAGCTCGCTGTCGGTCACCGTGCCCGGCGTGACGACGCGCACCACCTTGCGCTCCACCGGCCCCTTGCTGGCCCCCACTTCGCCCACCTGCTCGCAGATTGCTACCGATTCGCCGAGCTTGAGCAAACGGCCCAGGTAGTTCTCCAGCGCATGGAAGGGCACGCCCGCCATCGGAATCGGCTGGCCGGCCGACTGGCCGCGTTGGGTCAAGGTGATGTTGAGCAGCTGCGCGGCCTTCTCGGCATCGCCATAAAACAACTCGTAAAAGTCCCCCATGCGGTAGAACAGCAGGGTGTTGGGGTGATCCACTTTGGCAGCGTGGTACTGCTGCATCATGGGGGTATGCGATGAAAAATCGGCTTTGGTAAGCGTTGGATTTTCCATTTGGTTTGAACTCATCTATCTGTTTTTATTGGATTAAATCCAAAAAATCTGTCGGGTGTCTAAGGGGTGAAGATCCGGGCGCCTAGAGCGTCCCTCAGCAACGCGGCGTAGGAAATTGGATCCCGGAAATTTTGCTACGCCACGGGCACGCGGTGCTCAAAAATGCTACGCCGGCAAGCAGCCTGGGTCGGCTAAGCTGCGCGAGCCGGGTGAGCATATTACCGTACCTGATGGACGGATCGCTGGGGGGAGGGCGGGTGTCGCCCTTCAATGTCATGGCCAAGACACCGTGAATGTAAGGCGTCTATCAGACGCCCAGCTAGAGCCAAAGCATCGCTAACGCAGGGGGCGTGATAGCTTGCTTAAGTGCGCAACCTAAATGAAAAATAATACTTTTTCATCTGCAAATCTTGCTTTGCTCTACATGATGAGCGAAAAGCCTGTCAAGCTTTGCGGTAGATACGGAAAAAGGCTAGGCCAGCAAAGATGGACAGCAGTACCAGCATGGGAACGCTAAGCGTTGGTACGGGTGATGCGGATGGCAAGATCGGGGGTGTCACTTGGTTGGTGCGCGTAAGAACACCGACGGGGCGTGCGTGGCCGCGGCTTACCAAAACAGTGGTGCAATCGGCGTTCTCGCATATTCCATCTATCAGGCCTGATGCAACGGCTACAGGGCTAGTCGGGTCAGAAGGGTTGATTGATTTGCCGAAACTAAAAACGTAGTTGCCAGTCAAGTCCGGAGTGGCTGGAGATTCAAGCACTGCGTAGAGGGAGTTGCAGCGTCCTTCGCAAGAGAACCTCAAATTTCTTTCTACTGCTCCTGACGCATTAGACATGTCGATGTTGATAGAGGACATGATGTTAGTCGCTGTATCAAACTGAAAAGTACCTGATGCTGTGCCTCCATCCCTGAATGAGACATCGGAAAGCGTCCACTCCTCCAAGGCAGCGTGAGTTGCAGACCCAATCATGAGTCCGATAGAGAGGACTAGGAAATTGAAAAGTTTTTTCATTTTAAAAATATATAAAAACTATCAATTTTGATTTAATAATTCATTTAAAGCAAGACGAAAGTCGGAAGTGTGCTCAAAACACCACTTCCTCACCTATTTTCCAACCGCTTTCCACATCGGATTTTCTTGGTCATGGGCCTGCCTACTTCTGGTCGAACTCAGCTAACACACTATGTTTTGGATGCGTATGTGGTCGATGCTTTAGAAGTTTCGCTTCAGCTAAGTTGCTATGAGCGGTTCCTAGGCTTGCTAGTCTGGCTATGAGGTTGTTACACCCCGATGCGAATGTAAAGCCCATCGCTGCACCTTGAAAATCTCGGTAAAGCTGGCCCATTCCTACCGCTTTGCACTGCAGCTTGGGCCATCATGAACCGCAAGCAAGGCAGTGGTGCCTTGTGGCACTACAAGGATAGGAGGTCCTCAATGACTACATGGACAAATCGGATCGCAGTCGCTGCCTTGGTGGCAACCATGGGTGCTGGTGCAGTGGGCGTGCAAGCCCAGCCGCGCCCTGCGCAGGACTCCCACCGCTACGACGACCGGGGCCATGCGCAGCCCGATCGCCGCCATGATTCGCACCGGCCCGATGTACGCAACCACCGGGGTGCCGGCCCGGACCACCGCTGGGTCAAGGGCTCGCGGGTGCCGCCGCAGTACCGGGCGCACGGCTATGTCGTCAACGACTGGCGTGGCCACCGCTTGAGCGCACCGCCCCGCGGCTACCACTGGATCCAGAATGGCGGTGACTACCTGCTGGTGGCCATTGCCTCCGGCGTGATCGCCCAGATCGTGTTTGGCAACTGACAGCCAGGCCATCTGCTGATCGGCCAAAGACAAAGCCCACAGGCATGGCCTGTGGGCTTTGTTGTGTAAGCGCGCGGAGGTTTACTCAGCTTGCTCAGCGTCTGGCTCGGCCGGGGTGTCTGCAGCGGGCTCGGCGCCGTCGTCGTTCAGCGCCTGGCGCACGCCGGCCTTGTCACCAGCGCTGGCGAACTTGCTGTACTTGGCAAGGATGGGCACCAGCTGGCCGTAGATGCGGGGCGTGCCGGCCAGCACTTCGCGTTGTTCCAGGAAGTCGGCTTCACCAGTGAAGTTGCCGACCAGGCCACCGGCCTCGGTCACCAGCAGCGAGCCGGCTGCGACATCCCAGATGCTCAGGCCCGTTTCAAAGAAACCATCGCTGAAACCAGCGGCCACATAGGCCAGGTCCAGTGCCGCTGCGCCAGGGCGGCGCACGCCGCTGGTGCGCTGCATCACATCGCCCAGCATGGCCATGTACTGCTTGAAGTTGTCGCCCGGACGGAAGGGGAAGCCGGTGGTGATCAGGGTGTCGCGCAGCAGGGTGCGCTTGGACACGCGGATGCGGCGCTCGTTCAGGAACGCACCACGGCCACGGGTGGCGGTGAACAGGTCGTTGCGGGTGGGGTCGTAGACGACGGCTTGCTCGATGCGGCCGTTCACGGCCAGCGCGATGCTGACGCAGTAGACGGGGAAGCCGTGGATGAAGTTGGTGGTGCCGTCCAGCGGATCGATGATCCAGATGTGGTTGGAACGGGGGTTGCCGTATTCGTTGCCCGATTCTTCGGCGAGGATGCCGTGGTCAGGGTAGGCGGTCAGCAGGGTCTCGATGATCGCTTGCTCGGAGGCCTGGTCCACTTCGGTCACAAAGTCGTTCACCTGTTTGGTCGAAACCCGCACCGATTCCACGTCAAGCGCGGCACGGTTGATGATGGCGCCAGCAGCGCGAGCGGCCTTGATGGCCATGTTGAGCATGGGGTGCAGGGAGGAGGACGACATAAATTGTGTGGGCGTAAGTGGGGCAGCAAAAACGCTGCGAAACGCTGGGGCAAGAGCGGCTGGTAGATCGCGGCCGGCGATGCGGCAGCGACAATAGGGGCTAGATTGTACCTGCGCTCGATTTTTTTCGCTGGTACATGCCCCTTTTTGCCCGACCTGTCTATGAAAACCCGTTTTGTTCTGATCGAAACCAGCCATGCCGGCAATGTGGGCGCCGCTGCCCGTGCCATCAAGACCATGGGTTTCGATGACCTGGTGCTGGTGCGCCCACGCTGGAGCAATGTGCTGCGCAAGGAAGAAACCATCCAACGTGCCAGCGGCGCGCTCGATGTGCTGGCCAACTGCCGCATTGTGCAGTCGGTGGACGAGGCCCTGGATGGCATGAGCCACCTGTGCGCCACCGCGATGACCCCGCGTGATTTTGGCCCGCCTGCCCGCACGCCGCGCGAGCACTTTGCGCTGCTGCTGCAGGGCGCGCTGGCGGCACAGCCTGGGCCGGTTCCGCTGAATGAAGACCCCAGCCCTGCAGCCACCCCCGCAGCCAGCGACGCCACAGCCGCCCACCCCAGCGGCGAGACCGGCGTGGCCTTCTTGTTTGGCTGCGAGCGCTATGGCATGGCCAATGAGGATGTGTACCGCTGCCATGTGGCGCTGTCGATTCCGACCAATCCGGATTTTGGCTCGCTGAACCTGGCCTCGGCCGTGCAGGTGGTGGCCTATGACTGGCGCCAGGCGCTGGGCGGTTATGGCGTGAGCGATGCCGCAGCCCGGGGCGAGCGCGCCGATGCGCAGCAGGTGGCAGGCATGCTGGCGCACTGGCAGCAGGCGCTGGCCGAGATCGGCTTTCTGGATCTCGAGGCCCCCAAGAAGCTGATGCCCCGGCTCAACCAGATGTTCAACCGCGCGCAACTGACCCAGGAGGAAATCCACATACTGAGAGGTGTTGCCAAGGCTATGCTGCGCACGGCCGAGGCTGCAAAACGATAGACTGGCGGACCCTCGAATATTTATATAACCATTGTTTCCATGTTTGACCGCCTGCGCTCCGATATTCAGTGCATCCTGGACCGCGACCCCGCTGCCCGCAGCCGTTGGGAGGTAGTCACCTGTTATCCCGGTCTGCATGCGATCTGGATGCAGCGCCCTGCGCACTGGTGCTGGAACCATGGGTTCAAATGGACGGGCCGTTTCATCTCGCACATGGCCCGCTGGCTGACCGGCATCGAGATCCACCCCGGCGCGCAGATTGGCCGCAATGTCTTCATCGACCACGGCATGGGTGTCGTGATCGGTGAGACGGCTGTCGTCGGCGACGGCTGCACCATCTACCACGGCGTCACGCTCGGTGGCACCACGCTCTACAAGGGCGCCAAGCGCCATCCCACCTTGGGCAGGAACGTGGTGGTGGCAGCGGGCGCCAAGGTGCTCGGCGGCTTTGAGGTGGGCGATGGCGCGAAGATCGGCAGCAATGCCGTGGTCATCAAGCCCGTGCCTGCCGGTGCCACGGCCGTGGGCATTCCAGCCCGCATCATTGCCTCGCGCCAGGGTGCCAGTGCCGATGTGACCGAAGCCCCGGCAGAGCAGAAGTTCGCCGCCTATGGTGTGACGCAAGAGGACGACCCGCTGTCCAAGGCCATGCGCGGCATCATCGACAGCGCTGCCGGCCACGAGCAGCAGATCACCATGCTCTGGGCGGCCATCGAGAAGCTGTCGGTGCAGAGCAAGGTGGGCGATTGCGTGCCTTGCGATGCGCAGCGCGAAGCCGAGTTTGAAGCCCAGAAGCTGAGCGACCTGGTCGGCAAGTAAGCCGGGCTCGGTCGCCCGCGGCACCGCGCTGCTGTTTTGCCGGGCGAGCCGCAACTGGATGCGTGGTTACCTGATGGGGCTCAGCGCCGGCCGTGCAGCAAGGTCTGCAGTGCCTGCTGCGTGGCATCGCAGTCGCCAAAATGGGTGCTGACCCATTCGCGGTGGTAGTAAGTGGGCAGGTAGCGCTCGCCAGCGTCGCACAGCAGGCTGAGCAGCGAGCCGGTTTCGCCCCGCTGGCGCATGCCATCGGCCAGGCGCAGCATGGCCACCATGTTGGTGCCGGTGGAAGGCCCCACCTTGCGGCCCAGCACATCGCCCAGCAGCGCCATGGCCGTGACCGATTCGCGGTTGCTGACGACCTCTATATGGTCCACCACGCCCCGGACAAAGCTGGGCTCCACGCGCGGGCGGCCGATACCCTCGATGCGCGAGCCAGGCGCTGTCAGGCTGGCGTCGCCGCTGCGCCAGTAGGCATGGAACACGCTGCCTTCCGGGTCCGCCACACAGACCTGGCTGTTGAAGCGCATGTAGCGCACAAAGCGGCCAATGGTGGCGCTGGTGCCCCCAGTGCCTGCGCCCACCACGATCCAGCGCGGAACGGGGTGGCGCTCCATGCGCATCTGCTGGAACATGCTCTGCGCGATGTTGTTGTTGCCGCGCCAGTCGGTGGCGCGTTCGGCATAGGTGAACTGGTCCATGTAGTGGCCGCCGGTGCGCTGGGCCAGCGCACGGGCGGCATCATAGACTTCGCCGGCATGGCCGACAAAGTGGCAGCGCCCGCCGAGAAATTCAATCTGCGCAACCTTCTCGGGCGAGGTGGACTGCGGCATCACCGCGACAAAGGGCAGGCCCAGCAGGCGCGCAAAATAGGCCTCGCTCACGGCCGTGGAGCCGCTGGAGGCCTCGACAATCGTTGTGCCCTCATGCACCCAGCCATTGCACAGCGCGTAGAGAAACAGCGAACGCGCCAGCCGGTGCTTGAGGCTGCCGGTGGGGTGGGTGGATTCGTCCTTGAGGTAGAGATCAATCCCCGCCTGCGCATAGCAGGGCAGGTTCAGCGGAATCAGGTGGGTGTCGGCACTGCGCTGGTAATCGGCTTCGATCTTCGCAATCGCCTGGTCCCGCCAGCCGGGGTGGCTGGAGGCCGGGGCTGGGCTGGGCAGTGGGGTGTGATGGTGATCCATGGCTATGGATTATGACGCCATGACACGATTTGGCTATCAAGGCTGCGGCTCTTTTGCACTGCCGTGGCCATGGCCGTCTCCAGCCGCTCAGGCAGCTGCTGGCTGCACGCGCCCCAGCGCGGCCAGCACCGCGGGCGCAATGCGCCGGTGCATCGGCGCCACTGGCAGCATGTACAAATGGCCGAGCAGGTTGTGGACATGCACCACCGTCGTGATGGTGATGGCGACCTGGTCCTCGCGGCCGGCCACAGGCGCGCGGTGGACGCTGAGCACCACGTTCAGATGCTTGTCGCTGTCGCCGATCAGCGCTTCATCGGCGCGGTTCTCCAGCACGGTAAATACGCCCACGCGCTCGCCTGGCTGGTAGGCACTGGCGGGGCGCTGCGGGTCGATCTGCGAGAGGGTGCCCAGGTCCTTGAGCCCGACGATGTGACCGACCCGGTTGCGGGCCTGCATGCACCACTCAATCCAGCGCGGCGTGCGCGCGACGGCGGCCAGAAAATAGGCCAGCGCGGGCGCGCCGGTCTGCGCAGTGTGGATGCACCAAGCATCCTGAAAATGCGCGCCGGCCAGGCGTTGGGCGATGCGGCTGCCCGCAGGCGGAGGGGTCTCTTGCGGTTGACTTGGCATGGTGTGAATGAGCGCTAATCAGTGGGCTGCGGCCAGGCGTGCGCTGGCGGCCTGCAGCCATTGGTCCAGCGCATCGGGCGCATCGCAGGCAATGGCCTGGCGGGCAGGCATGCTGCGCAGCCAGGTGATCTGGCGCTTGGCCAGCTGGCGGGTAGCGGCAATGCCTTTGTCGCGCATCTCTGCCCACAACGCGGGCGGTACATCGCTTTCGGTCTGCACGGAAATGCCTTGCTGGGCACAGCTGTCGAGCATCTCCCACATCTGGCGGTAGCCCACGCAGCGCATCGATGGCAGGTTCAGATCCAGATCGCCGCGCGCACGCAGCTGCAGCACCTCGGCCAAAAAGCCCTGGGCCAGCATCTGGTCGTAGCGCAGCGCAATGCGCGCATGCAGCCAGGCACGGTCGCTGGGCTCCAGGCTGAAGAGCTGAAAACCGGGTGCCAGCTGCAGCAATGGCGACGGGCGCTTTGGCTGCGCATGGAAATACGACAGCGGCTGGCCGCTGACCCGCCAGACCTCCAGCGCACGCTGCACCCGCTGGCTGTCGCCGGGCGCCAGGCGCTGCGCAGTGACCGGATCAACCTGCGCCAGCAGCCCATGCATATGCGGCCAGCCATAGACCGCCGCCTCGGCATCGAGCTGGGCGCGCACCGCCGGGTCGGCGGCAGGCATGTCGTCCATGCCATCCATCAGCGCCTTGAAATACAGCATGGTGCCGCCCACCAGCAAGCTGATGCCACCCCGCGCATGGATTTGCGCCACCAGCGCCAGCGCGTCGTGCACAAACTCTGCTGCGCTGTAGGCGTCCAACGGGTCGCGGATATCAAGCAGATGGTGCGCAATGCCGGCCTGCTCCTGCAGGCTGGGCTTGGCCGAACCAATGTCCATGCCCCGGTAGATCAGGGCCGAATCCACGCTGATGATCTCAACCGGCCGCGCCGCGCTCAGTTGCTGCGCCAGCGCAATGGCAGCGCCGGTCTTGCCGGAGGCGGTGGGGCCTGCCAGGCCCAGGCAGAGAGGGGTATCAACAGCGTGCACGTCGGGAAGCTTGTCAGGGCAGCGGCAGCCGGCACCAAACGGCGGCTGCTGCGGCGGAACGGGGGAGAGGCGCGCGCCTGCGGACCCATGAAAAAAGGAGCCTTGCGGCTCCTTGAGGTGGGGCAATCAGGCGCAGGCCGATTACAGCACACCTTGGGCCAGCATGGCATCGGCCACCTTCACAAAGCCGGCGATGTTGGCGCCATCGATGTAGCTCACCGTGCCGTCGTCGCGCTGGCCGTACTTGACGCAGGCCGAGTGGATGCCTTCCATGATCTCGAACAGGCGCTGGTCGACTTCGGCAGCAGGCCAGCTCAGGCGCAGCGCGTTCTGGCTCATCTCCAGGCCCGAGGTAGCGACGCCGCCGGCGTTCGATGCCTTGCCGGGTGCGTAGAGCACACCGGCCTTTTCAAAGGCCTTGGCCGCTTCGATGGTGCAAGGCATGTTGGCGCCTTCGGCCACGCAGAGCACGCCGTTGGCGATCAGGGTCTGGGCGTCGGACAGTTCCAGCTCGTTCTGGGTCGCGCAGGGCAGGGCCACATCGGCCTTGATGAACCACGGGGTCTTGCCTTCGTAGTACTCCACGCCGGGCACTTGCTTGGCGTAGTCGCTGATGCGGCCGTATTGCTTGTTCTTGATGTCCATCAGCTTGACTAGCTTGTCGCCGTCAAAACCGGCAGCGTCGTAGATGGTGCCCGAGGAGTCGGAGGCCGACACCACCTTGGCGCCCAGCGCCATGGCCTTGTCGATGGCGAACTGCGCCACGTTGCCCGAACCCGAGACCGAGACCGTCAGGCCATCGAAGCTCTTGCCACGGGTCTTGAGCATTTCCTGCGCGAAGTAGACGGTGCCAAAGCCGGTGGCTTCGGGGCGGATCAGCGAGCCGCCAAAGGCCAGGCCCTTGCCGGTGAACACGCAATCGGCGCGGTTGGCCAGCTTCTTGTACATGCCGGCCATGAAGGCCACTTCCCGGCCGCCCACGCCGATATCGCCGGCTGGCACGTCGGTGTCCGAGCCCACATGGCGGAACAGTTCGGAGATGAAGGCCTGGCAGAAGCGCATCACTTCTGCATCGCTCTTGCCCTTGGGGTCGAAGTCCGAGCCGCCCTTGCCGCCGCCCATCGGCAACGTGGTCAGCGCGTTCTTGAAGGTCTGCTCAAACGCCAGGAACTTGAGCACCGACAGGTTGACCGACGGGTGGAAGCGCAGACCGCCCTTGTAAGGGCCGATGGCCATGCTGTGCTGGATGCGGTAGCCACGGTTGACCTGGACCACGCCCTTGTCATCCACCCAGCTGACGCGGAAGCTCACCACGCGCTCGGGCTCCACCAGGCGTTCGAGCAGGCTGTGCTGGGCGTAGCGGGGGTTCTTCTCGATGAAGGGCCAGAGGCTTTCCATGACTTCGGTCACGGCCTGCAAGAACTCGGGCTGGCCGGGGTTGCGCTGTTCGACATAAGCGAGAAACTGGGCCAGGGATTGGTGTTGCATGGACAAACTTTCAAGGTCTAGGGCCGGCTTGCACAGAAGTTGTGCGCAGGCTCCGGTGTGCACAGCGATGGTGCGCCATCGCGCCGAAAACCGACATTATGCCGAATCTGCATGCGTTAATGCATAAAACCCACATGGGATGACCCTGATAAGCCAGTCCATTGCACTGCTTTGGTGCTTTTGGAGGCTGCTGGCGGCCCTGCGGAACTGCTGGAATGCCCTGAAATGGGGCTGTGCAGCGGAGCGGGTCTGCTGTCACCCAGAGCACTGCAGTGCAACAAATCTGTGTGCCGGTTGTGGTCTTTGCCTTTTCAACAATTGCCTAGGCAATGAATGATTGGATAATCATTGCCTTGTAAACAATTTCAGAGAGGCCCTGCGGCATGACCGATTCGCACCAGGAAAACACCGCGTCTGCTGGCGAGGACCGAGAAGCGCTGGCAGGCGGATATCCTGAGATTGAAGCCATTCGGCCGGTGGATTTCCCTTGCTGGTTGATGCGCATCATCTCCACCGTGGTCCGTGCCGAGGTGGACCGCCGCATGGAGCCGCTGGGCCTGACGCAGGCGCAGTGGATTCCGGTGTTGCATCTGGCCAGCGGCAAGGCCCATACCTCGGCGGACCTGGCCCGCCGTACCCTGCAGACCCCGGGCGCAATGACGCGCCTGGTCGACCGCCTGGTCGACAAGGGCATCATCGAGCGCGAGCGCTCCACCGACGACCGCCGCGTGGTCAGCCTGCGCCTGACCGATGAGGGCCTGGCCGCAGCGAGGCAGGTGCCCGACATCGTCAAGGGCGTCAACAGCGCCGCGCTCAGCCCCTTGTCGCCCGATGAATTGACCCAGTTCCACGGTTACCTGCGCCGCATCTACGAGGCCATGCCCAACACCTTGTCGGTGGACATGTGCCTGCCCCCGGATGGCTGCGCTGGTGACCCCACAGACAACTCCGACAACTCCGACAACACCGCACTCCAGCCCGGCAAGGAGAGGGCACTATGACCAGCAGTTTTTCATTTGTGGGCGCCGATCGTCGGCTGGCCCTGTCAGCCATTGCGCTGGCTGCCACCACGTTCATCGCCGGATGCGCCGATATGCGCGGCATCGATACCCATGCCCAGCTGCGCTCGCCGCAGTCCGTAGGCCTGCTCACCGAGCCGTCAGCGGCGGACCAGGCCGCGGCCGTGGCCCCGGTCGATGCGCAGTGGTGGAAGGGCCTGGGTGATGCCCAACTCAACGCGCTGATCGACACCGCGCTGGCGGACAGCCCCAACCTGCAATCAGCGCAGGCGCGCATCCGCAAGGCCTGGTCGCTGGCGCAGGTCAGTGAATCGGCCCTGGGCCCGCAGCTCAACGGCCAGGCCAGTGCCACGCGCAACCATGCGCCGGCCAACGGCTTGGTTCCGCCGCCGCTGGCGGGCAACAACTACAGCACGGCCGAGGCGCGCATCAACGGCAACTGGTCGCTGGACCTGTTTGGCAAGCACCGCGCAGCGCTGGATGCTGCCGTGGGCTCGGCCCGTGCCGCCCAGGCCGACATGGACGCCGCCCGCGTGCTGCTGACCAGCAACATGGTGCTGGCCTATGTGCAGCTGTCCCGCCTGCAGGCGCAGGAAGAGGTGGCCGTGCGCGCCATCGACCAGCGCGCCCACACCTTGCAACTGGTGCGTGACCGCTATGACGCGGGCCTGGACACCACGTTGGAGGTGCGCCAAAGCGAGAGCGGTGTGCCCCAGGCCAAGGTGCAGCTGCTGCAAGTGCGTGAGCAAAAGCAGCTGGCGCAGAACGCGCTGGCTGCGCTGATGGGCCAGCCGGCACGGGCCCAGGAACTGGTGGCGTCGCCCATCGCCCAGCTGAGCCTGCCGCGCTTTCCGGTGCAGCTGTCGTCCAACCTGCTGGGGCGCCGGGCCGATATTGTGGCCGCGCGCTGGCGCGTCGAAGCGGCCGAGCAAGGCATTCGCCAGGCCAAGGCCGAGTTCTATCCCGATATCGACCTGACCGCCTTCCTGGGTCTGTCGAGCATCGGCTTCAACAACTTTGCCAAGGGCAGTGCGCGCGAATGGGGCGTGGGCCCGGCGCTGAGCCTGCCGATCTTTGATTCGGGCCGTCTGCGTGCCAACCTGAGCGGCAAATCGGCCGACTATGAGCTGGCCGTGCAGGCCTACAACCAGGCCGTGATCACGGCGGTGCATGACGTGGCCGACCAGGTCGCCAGTGCCCGCTCCGCCCATGCACAGCTGCCCGAGCAGCGCCGCGCCGCCGATGCCGCACAAAGCGCGCTCGATATTGCGAACCAGCGCTATGCCGCAGGCCTGGGCACGTACTTGAATGTGCTGTCGGCGGAGACCAATGTGCTGGCCCAGCGCCAGCAGATGGTGGATGTCGAGGCCCGCATTCTGTCGAGCAATGCCGCCCTGGCCCAGGCTTTGGGTGGCGGCTACCAGGAGCAGACCCACAGCAGTGACAGCAGCGACAGCCTCGCCAACCCGGACAGCAACGCCTCCACCCAGACCAACACCCCGATGGACAGCGCCAAGAGCTGACCTGCCCACCTCGCGTGCAACACACATAAGCAAGACCTTGAAGGCCAGGCCTCTCGTCATATAACTCGCTACGCAACACCATGTCGAACAACAACACTTCCGTTTCTCCCTCCGCTGCGCCTGCTGCCCCTGAGGCGCCCGCTGCCCAGCCCCGCAAAAAATGGCTGCTGCGCCTGACCGGCCTCGTCGTCGTGCTGGGCGCCGCCTACGGCATCTACGACTGGATGGTCAACAGCCACTTCGAAGAAACCGACAACGCCTATGTGCAGGGCAATCTGGTGCAGATCGCGCCGCAGACCGCCGGCACCGTGCAGTCCATCCTGGCCGATGACACCGACTATGTGAAGGAAGGCCAGGCGCTGGTGCGCCTCGATCCCGCCGATGCCAAGGTAGCTTTCGAACAGGCCAAGGCCAACCTGGCCCAGGCCGTGCGCCAGGTGCGCACCTTGTATGTGAACAATGGCTCCTACACCGCACAGATCGCGCAGCGCCAGGCCGAAGTGGCCAAGGCCAAGAATGACCTGGTCCGTGCGCAGAGCGACCTCAAGCGCCGCCAGGCACTGACCGGCAATGGCGCGGTGTCGAAGGAAGAGCTGAGCCATGCGCAAAGCCAGGTGGATGCCGCGCAGGCGGCCGTCAACGCTGCGCAGGCCGCCGTCAACACGGCCCGCGAGCAGCTGGCCAGCAACCAGTCGCTGACCGAAGGCATCAGCGTGAACGACCACCCCAATGTGCAGGCTGCTGCGGCCAAGGTGCGCGAGGCCTACCTGGCCATGCAGCGCAATGAGCTGGTCTCGCCCGTCTCGGGCGTGGTGGGCAAGCGCTCGGTGCAGGTCGGCCAGCGCGTGGCCCCCGGCACGCCGCTGATGACGGTGGTGCCGATGAACCAGCTCTGGGTCGAGGCCAACTTCAAGGAAAACCAGCTGCGCAACCTGCGCCTGGGCCAGCCCGTCAAGATGACGGCCGACCTCTACGGCAAGAAGATCGAGTACAGCGGCACCGTCGAAGGGCTGGGTGTGGGTACGGGCTCGGCTTTCTCGCTGCTGCCCGCGCAAAACGCCACCGGCAACTGGATCAAGGTGGTGCAGCGCGTGCCGGTGCGCATAGCGCTCGATCCCCAGCAGGTGCAAGCGCATCCGCTGCGCGTAGGCCTGTCGATGCTGGTGGATGTGGACATCCAGAACCAGGACGGCAAGCTGCTGGCCGATGTGCCGCGCAAGGAGCCGCTGGTGCAGACCAATGTGTATGACGTGCAGGACGAAGGCGCCGATGCAGTGATTGCACAAGTGATCGCCAGCAATGCCGGCAAGAAGCTGTAAGCGTCCCTTGTTTTGACCCGGGCCTGCCCACCGGGCGGCCCAAGGATGCGTTATGGCAACTTCCAATCCTCCGTTACCCCACCCGCCGCTCGAGGGATCGGCGCGCCTCATCGGCACCTTGGCGCTCTCGGCTGCGGTGTTCATGAATGTGCTGGACACGTCGATCGCGAACGTGTCGCTGCCGGCCATTGCCGGTGACCTGGGCGTCAGTGCCAACCAGGGCACCTGGGTGATCACCAGCTTTGCGGTGGCCAATGCCATCTCGGTGCCGCTGACCGGCTGGCTGTCGATGCGCTTTGGCCAGGTGCGGCTGTTCATGCTCAGTGTGACCTTGTTCGTGATCTCGTCGTGGCTTTGCGGCCTGGCGCCGAACATGACAACCTTGATCGCCTTCCGCATCCTGCAGGGCTTTGTCGCCGGGCCGATGATTCCGCTGTCGCAGTCGCTGCTGCTGGCCAGTTACCCGCGCGCGATGGCGGGCACGGCGATGGCCTTCTGGTCGATGACGACCTTGATCGCGCCGGTGATGGGCCCGTTGCTCGGCGGCTGGATCACCGACAACATGTCCTGGCCGTGGATCTTCTACATCAATGTGCCCGTCGGCATGCTGTCCGTGGGCGCCACCTGGGCGATCTTCCGCAACCGGGATTCGGCCCGCAAGGCCTTGCCGATCGATGCGATTGGGCTGGGGCTGCTGGTGGTCTGGGTCTCGGCGATGCAGATCATGCTGGACATCGGCAAGGAGCATGACTGGTTCCAGTCGCCGATGGTGGTCGCCTGTGCGGTGATTGCGGTCGTCGGCCTGTTGTACTTCCTGATCTGGGAGCTGGGCGACAAGCACCCGGTGGTGGACCTGCGCCTGTTCAAGAACCGCAATTTCTGGGCCGGCACCCTGGCCATCTCGGTAGGCTATGGCCTGTTCTTTGGCAATGTGGTGCTGCTGCCGTTGTGGCTGCAGCAGTTCATGGGCTATACCGCCACCGATGCCGGTCTGGTGCTGGCGCCGGTGGGTTTGCTGGCGCTGGTGCTCTCGCCGGTGGTGGGCAAGACCATCCACAAGGTCGATCCCCGGCGCTATGCGACGGCCTCGTTCATCGTGTTCGGTCTGGTGATGTGGATGCGCTCGCGCTTCAACACCCAGGTGGACCTGACGACGATCATGATCCCGACCATCGTGCAGGGCGCGGCCATGGCTGGCTTTTTCATCCCGCTGATGACCATCACCTTGAGCGACATCCCGCCCGAGAAAATGCCCAGCGCGTCGGGCCTGTCCAACTTTGTGCGGATCACCGCCGGTGCTGTGGGTACCTCGGTCGCCACCACCTTGTGGGAGCGCCGCGCGACCTTGCACCATGCGCAACTGGTCGAGCACATCAGCCTGGGCGATGGCCCCACCGCGCAGGTGGTGCAAGGCCTGCAGGCCTCGGGGCTGACCTTGCAGCAGGCGTTGGCCCGGGTCGACCAGCTAGTCAACCAGCAGGCCTTCATGCTGGCGGCCAATGATATTTTCTGGGCCTCGTCGATGCTGTTCCTGCTGCTGATCCCGCTGGTCTGGCTGGCCAAGGGCCCCAAGAAGGGCCAGGGCGGTGGCGGATCGGAGGCGGCATCGGCGGCGCACTGACGCACCGGGGGGGGTGCTGACTGCATCCACGCCGACTCTGCACAAACCAAAAAAAGAAGAGCGCCATTGAAACTGGCGCTCTTCTTTTTTGTACCAGGCGGGCGTGCCCGCTTAGCAGGGGAGGGCTTAGCCTTGCCGTTGGGCGGCTTGCTTGCGGCGAGCCGCGGCAAGCAGCAGCAATCCCAGCGCTACCAATGCCAGCGTGTGCAGACCTGGAACCGGGGTGGGACTGATCGCACCGATGGCGGATAACGTCAAAGTAACGACGAACACAGAGTCCTGCTGGCTGATGGCAGGTGCTGCCCATTGGTAGCCTGCCGGGGCCGCAGGCAAGGCGGCAGGATCGACAGTCACGTTGCAATTGTTGCCACCAGCCACGATGTGCGACTGCGGCGTGGCAGACAAAGCGCCATTGGCCTGAACTGCCAGCGTACCGGTGGGCACCGCAGCGGCAGGTGTACAGGTCAGTGCATACGGGATGTTGGCGCCGGCCATGCTCTGCAGCTGTTGGGCAGATGCACCAACCACAGAGCCGGTGACGGAGACTGTAGTCTGGACGGCCGCCGCCACCTGCGCCTTGTTGTTGCTCAGGGTCACTTCTGCGCCGGAGGTAGACACCGCAGGCTCAGCTGTCAGGGTCGCCTGGCTGGCAGACGCCGTGAAAGTGACGGTATAGGTGGCCGAGGCCAGCGCTGCCAAGCTGCCCAGATTGCAATTGCCTGGCGTGCAAACCACTGCAGAGCCCCCTTGACTTACCTGATCCAGGCTGGAGCCTGCTGGCAAGAAATCAAGCAAGCTCACATCCGAGGCAGCAGCCGTCTCGCTCAGGTTGGTGATCGTGATGTCGTAGCTGACGGTGTCGCCGGCATTCACCGTTGTTGGCAAAGCGGTGGCGCTGAGCGCCAGCTCGGGGGCACTGCACACAATTGTGGCGGCTGCGACGTCATTGGTCTGGCCCTGGTTGGTGCTGAACTCCTTGCTGGTGCCTGGCTCGATGCGCAAACTGGTGCTTTGGCTTGCCGTCTTGATGCAGGCATTGCTGGCGACGTCGCCGGTGTCCGTCCAGGTGACTGGCAGCTCAATGGTGCAGCTCTGACCGAAGCTGAGCGTCATTCCGGTGATGCCGAATGCACCGCTTGCGTTGTCTTGGGTAGCCGCGCCGCCAAAGGGTGCAGCGACGCAGGTGCCGCCCACGCTGCCGGCAAAAGCCAGATGGTTGGGCAATGCAGCCTCGACACGGCCTCCGGTGACGGGCGGTAGCGAAGCCAGCAATTGTTCGTTTTGGACAGTGAGCGTGATGGTGGCCGTAGGTGCGCCCAGAGTGACGTTTTGCGATGCCGGGCTGGCACTGATGGACGCATTGCCGCCGCAAGAGCCGCCAGCCAGGGCTGCATTGACAAATGCCTGCCCGACGTTATGTCCGTTGCCCGCAAAAGGGGCCTGGCCCGTGTTGTACTGCATGGCGAAATTGGTTCCACTTGAATCCTCGAAGGGCGAGATATCCACCACACCGAACAAGCATGTGCCATTGCCGTCGTAAACCTGGGAACCTGGGAAGAAGGTGCCGTAAGCGCTGGCGGAGTTGTTCTGAACCGTGAACAGCCGGTTTTCAAGAGGGACGTTATCGATACCCAGGAACGCACCTCCCCGGAAGTCAGGCAGAAGTGCGCTGAAGGACGCGTTGTATGGAGAAGCTGGATTGAGCGGGTTGGTCTGTACGCCATAGAGTCCCGTCAAGGTCAGACCCGGTGCAACGCTGGCCACGGCGGGCTGCAGTACCGTGTCTTTGAAACGGTTCATATTCTGGTGAGCAGGCGATGCAGGAGCGGTGCCTTGGCCGTTGTCACAGCACGAGTCGACAAAGAACAGCATGGCATTGGGTTTGAGCTCGGCGTCCTGCATGATGCTGGTCAGCAAAGCGTAGTTGGCCTGCAGCGCGGTGTAGTAAGTGGTGCCGATGACAACCAGATCGTAGCGGCCTCCATCGGCAGCGCGGAAGCTCTCCCGCTGCAAGAGCCGGGCAGGGTCTCCTGCAGCACCTGCGACCGGGAAAGTAACCTGCGGGCTCAGGTTTTGATTGACCACCCGCACCAGCGCGCCAGGCGTGTCGCTGCTCTCACGCACAGACAGAATCCCATAACGAAAATCCACTTGCGGCGCGGGCGAAATCAGCGAAGCAGGGGCTGGCGAGATGGCAGGGTTCACCCAGCCAAAAGCGGTGGCAAGGTTATTGCTGGCCTGTTGGCCATCGGCTTTGACGGGGCCTTGCGATGGATCGCTAGCGACGCCTTCGTGCGTGGTGAGCACCAGGATCTTGGATGCTGCGGCATGAGCCTGTGCGACGGCAGTCCACAAAAATATGGCTGCAAGCAGATGCAGCCAAAACCAGTTTCTAAAAAAAGAATTTGATCTGGGGGATGCGATATCTCCGCACTGGAACACACCAACGGAATGCTTCATTTTCTGCCCATATTACAAATACAGATATTTGTAATATAGCAGTTACATTAACTCCAAAGCAATTAATAATTCATCAAGTCAATAACAAACATCAGCGTCCCCGTAGAAACAACGCGTCCAGCTCCTTCATGCTGAGCTGACGCCACGTGGGGCGGCCATGGTTGCACTGGTCGGAGCGTTCGGTGTGTTCCATATCGCGCAGCAATGCGTTCATCTCGTCGATGGTCAGTTGCCGGTTGGCGCGCACGGCGCCGTGGCAGGCCATGGTGCCCAGGATCTCGTTGCGGGCGCGCTGCACCACGGTGCTGGCATCGTGCTGCGCGAGCTCGGCCAGCACGCTGCGCGCCAGCTCCACCGGGTTGCCCTGGGCCAACGTGGTGGGCGTGGCGCGCACGGCCAGGGTCTTGGGCGAGAACGGCACCACCTCCAGGCCCAACTGGGCCAGCGTTTCGCTGTGGTCTTCGGCCGTGGCGACCTCTTCCGGCGTGGCCGAGAAGGTCGCGGGAATCAGCAGCGGCTGGCTGGCAATGGCGCTGTTGGCATCGCCATCATCGAGCTGGCTTTTGAGGCGTTCATAGACGATGCGCTCGTGCGCTGCATGCATGTCGACAATGACCATGCCCTGGGCGTTTTCCGCCAGGATGTAGACGCCATGGATCTGCGCCACGGCGCGGCCCAGCGGCCAAGGGTTGTCGGCAGACTCCGGAGGCAGGGTGGGCACCAGCGGGGCGCCGGCGGCGATCGCGCCAGCGGCCGGTTGCGGGCTCCAGCGTGGGCTGGCTTCCTGCACCTGCCAGGGCGTGGCATCGATGCTGGTGGGCGTGCTGGTCGCTGTGCTGCCGGCCAATGCATTATCCGCTGCTGCCGTGCCGCCAGCCTGGCCCCAGAGTGCAGCCGTTTGCTGCAACGCCTGCAGGCCGTTGACACGGGGTGGGGCCTCAAAGCGCATGGCAGTCTGCGCCTGGGGTGCGGGCGCATAGGCCTGGCCGGGCAACGCGGTCGGCTGGCCTGCAGCAGCGGCTGTGGGTGTGGGTGTGGGTGTGGCGGCTGCAGCATCCAGCAGCTGCTGCGCGCGTGGGGCGGCGAGCGCGTTCTCCACGCCATGCAGCACCGCCTGGTGCACTTCGCGGCTATCGCGAAAGCGCACCTCGATCTTGGTCGGGTGCACGTTCACATCGACCCGCATCGGATCGAGGCTGATGTAGAGCGCATAGACGGGCTGGCGGTGGCCGTGCAGCACGTCTTCATAGGCGGCGCGCGCCGCGTGGGTGAGCACCTTGTCGCGCACAAAGCGGCCGTTGACGTAGCAGAACTGCTGGTCGGCACGCGAGCGCGCCGCATCGGGCAGGCCGGCGCGGCCGCGCACCTGCACATGGCCGGCCTGGTAGTTCACGACAATCGACTGTTCGAGAAAATCGGGGCCCAGCACATCGGCCAGGCGCTTGTCCATCGCCCGCTGCTCCAACTGCTGCCAGGCGGCTTCGTCGTGCTGGTCTTCATCGCTGCGGGGCGGCAGGGTGGCGCGCCACTGCTCCACCAGCTTGCCCTCATGCCATATCGCAAAGCCCACCGCCGGGCGGGTGAGCGCATGGCGGCGCACGGCTTCCACACAATGGGCCAGCTCGGTGGCATCGGTCTTCAGGAACTTGCGCCGCGCAGGCGTGCTGAAGAACAGTTCCTTGACCTCCATCGTGGTGCCGGGGTTGCGGGCGGCGGGGCGCAGCTCGCCACTGCGGGCATCGAGCAGGTAGGCGCTCTCCTGCTGGGCGGGGCGCGAGAGCACGCTCATCTCCGACACCGACGCGATGGCCGCCAGCGCCTCGCCCCGGAATCCCATCGTTGCCACCGATTCCAGGTCATGCAGGTTGCGGATCTTGCTGGTGGCATGGCGGCGCAGTGCAATGGGCAGCTCCTCGCGTGGAATGCCGCAGCCATCGTCTTCGACGGTAATCAGCCGCACGCCACCGGCGAGCAGGCGCACCGTGATGCTGGTCGCCCCGGCATCGAGCGCGTTGTCAACCAGCTCACGCACCACGGAGGCGGGCCGTTCCACCACCTCGCCGGCCGCAATCTGGCTGACGAGCTCATCGGGCAGATCCTGGATGGGACGCCGCGCAGGCGCGGCCCGGTCTGCACTGTGGGCTGCAGGCGTCAAAGCGTCGTCGGTGGCGTCTGCCGGGTCAAGGGTGGCGGGTGCGGTATCTGCGGTCATGCAGGGATTTTAGGCAAAGCCGCCTGGCATTCGGGGTAAAGTGTTCAATGGCCACTTTGGGACTGCAGTGCCCAGCACAGCGCAGGTGGCATCAACATGGTTTGCCGCAGGGTCTCCAGGCCGCTGCGGTTTTTCTGTAGAGAGGTTGTGTTTTGGAATTTTTCAGCTGGTTCATCGATGCAGGCATGCATCTGATCGACTTCATCCTGCATGTCGACAAGTACCTGGAAGCCTTTGTGACGACCTATGGCATGTGGGTCTATGCGCTGCTGTTTCTGATCGTCTTTGTCGAGACGGGTGTCGTGGTGATGCCCTTTCTGCCTGGCGATTCGCTGCTGTTCATCGTCGGCGCGATGTGCGGTGCTGGCTTGATGAGCTTTCCGCTGGCGACTGCGCTGCTGTTTGCGGCGGCCTTCCTCGGGGACCAGTGCAATTACCAGATCGGCCACCATTTAGGGCCCAAGGTCTTCAAGTGGGAGAACTCGCGCTGGTTCAACCGCAAGGCCTTTGACAAGGCCCATGCGTTTTACGAGCGTTACGGCGGCATCACCATCATCCTGGCGCGCTTCATGCCTTTCATCCGCACCTTTGCGCCGTTTGTGGCCGGGGTCGCGAACATGAACCGCACCAAGTTCGTCATCTACAACCTGGTGGGCGCGGCGATCTGGGTGTTTGGCATTTGTGCGGCAGGCTATTTCTTTGGCAACCTGCCCTGGGTCAAGGCCAACCTGGAAAAAATCATCTGGGGCCTGATCCTCGTGCCCGGCCTGCTGGCCATCTTTGGCGCCTGGCGCGCCGGCAAGAACGAGAAGGCTGCCGGCCCCGTTTGATCCGCGATCGCACAATGACGAAGGGACCGCCGAGGCGGTCCCTTTTTTGTGCCGGAAAAGCGGGAGCGAAGGTCAGACCGTGCGGTTGCGCGCCAGCGGCGGGTTCTTCGCGAAGTATGCCTGGATGCCGCGCATGATGGCATCGGCCAGCTGGTTTTGGTAGGCGGTGCTGCGCAGCTTGGCTTCTTCCTCGGGGTTGCTGATGAAGGCGGTCTCGACCAGCACGCTGGGGATGTCGGGCGCCTTCAATACCGCAAAACCGGCTTGCTCCACACGGGGCTTGTGCAGGCGCGCGAACTGGCCCAGCTGGCCCAGCACATGGGTGCCGAGCTTGAGGCTGTCGTTGATCTGGGCGGTGGTGCTCATGTCCAGCAGCGCGCGCTGCACATGGGCATCGCTGCTGCCCACACCGGCCACGTTCAGGCCACCGACCATGTCGGCCTGGTTTTCCTTGTTGGCCAGCCAGCGCGCGGCCGAGCTGGTGGCGCCGCGCTCGCTCAGTGCAAACACGCTCGCGCCATTGGCCGACGGCTTGGTAAACGCATCGGCATGGATGCTGATGAACAGATCGGCTTGCACGCGGCGGGCCTTTTCGACCCGGGTGTTGAGGGGCACAAAGAAGTCGGCGTCGCGCGTCATGAACGCACGCATCGGGTTGCCTCCGACGCTGCTGTTGTTGATGCGCTCGCGCAGCATGTGCCCGATTTTGAGCACGATGTCTTTCTCGCGGGTGCCGTTGGGGCCGGTAGCGCCGGGGTCTTCACCGCCATGGCCGGGATCGAGCGCCACGATGATCAGGCGGTCGGTTCGCGAGGCGGGCCGGCCGCGTGCCGGCGGTGGACTGGGTGGCGGCGGTGCAGGGGGCGGTGGAGGCGGAGCGGCAGCCACGACCGTGGGGGGCGGCGCGGCCGGGGCGGGTGGGGCGACGGGGCGGTTGCCGCTCTTGGCAATCAGCTCGGCCAGCGGGTCGGCGGTCTGGGCCGTGGCGGCTACCGATGGGGCGGCCGCCACCACGGTGCCCAGCGCGGCGGGTGCCGGCGGGTCGCCGGCAATCGCAGCGGCCACCGAGGGCGGCAGGCTGCTGCCGGCAGCCGGTGGGGGCACCGGTGCCGGTGCGGCGGCCACGGCGCTGTGGCTGTTCTCCATCATGCGCTCGGTGATCAGGCTCTCGAGCGGATCGGTGGGCCGGGCGGGGTAGAGGTCAAGCACCAGGCGGTGCTGGTAGGGGGCGACCGGCTTCAATGTAAAGACCTGGGGCTTGGCTTCCTGCTTGAGGTCGATCACCAGCCGCACGACATTGGGCGAGTTCTGGCCGACGCGGATGCCGGCGATATTGGGGTCGTCCGAGCGGACCTTGGCCACCAGCTCGCGCAGGGCCGGGTTGAGGTCGATGCCCTCGATATCGACGGCCAGGCGCGGCGGCTCGGGCACAAAGCGCTGCTCGGTCTTGAGCGGCGTGTCCGACTCGATCGTGACGCGGGTGTAGTCCTTCGAGGGCCAGAGGCGAACCGCGACGATGCTGGCACCAAAGGCCAGATGGCTGCTGCCGAGCAGCAGCACCAGACTGCCACCGCGCAGCACATCGCGGCGCGACAGACCGGGGTGGCTGGCGGACGCGCCGTCAGCAGGGGTGAAAGGGGCAGAGGCGGGGAGATATTTCGGGGTGTCGCTCACGCTGAAAACCCTTGGACGATGGAGGCACCTGCCGGGGTGAAGGCCTGCAGATGCACCTGGCGTTCTGATTCGTTGATTGCTTCAATACTGATAGCTACATCGGCAATAGGTGTTACCGCTGCAGCCTTCTGCGGCCATTCTGCCACTTTCAGGCCGGGGCTGGCAAAAATATCCCGGAAGCCGGCGTCTTCCCACTCGCGCGGATCATCGAAACGGTAGAAGTCAAAGTGCCAGATGGGGAAATCGCGTCCCTCATGCGGTTCGACCACTGCGTAGGTGGGGCTCTTGATGCGGCCCTGCACGCCCAGGGCGCGCAGCAGGTAACGAACCAGGGTGGTTTTTCCCGCGCCCAGATCGCCATGCAAAGTTAGGTAAACATTGGACAGTGCTGGCTGCGCAGCCAGGCGAGCGGCAAAGGCTTCCGTATCGCGCTCGTCTTTCCACACACCTTGGAGCGAAGGATAGGAGGGGCTGGCAGTAGCGTTCAAAATGTCGTTCCCGGGCCGCGCGGGCCCTCAGGTTTTTTACAATGGCAGCACATGGACGCCGCTGATCCCACCTTTATCCAACAGATCAACGACTGGGCGCTGGAGCTGGGATTTTCCCAGATCGGCGTGGCAGGCGTGGATCTGTCGACGGCGGAAACTGGATTGATGCAGTGGCTGGAAAAAGGTTTCCATGGCGAGATGCATTACATGCAGGCCCATGGCCTCAAGCGTGCCCGGCCGGCGGAGCTGGTGCCTGGCACGCTCAGCGTGATTACAGCACGCATGGATTATCTGCCGCAAAACACCCCTGCCGACTGGCAGCGGCTGGAGTGGGAGCGCCATGCCAGGCCTGGCGAGGGCCTGGTCAGCATCTATGCCCGGGGGCGCGATTACCACAAGGTGCTGCGCAACCGGCTGCAAAAGCTGGCCGAGCGTATTGATGCGGCGCTGGGCGGGCACCAGCTGGCGCACCGCGCGTTCACCGATTCAGCCCCCGTGCTGGAGGCCGAGCTTGCCAGCCGCAGCGGCCAGGGCTGGCGCGGCAAGCACACGCTGGTGCTGAGCCGCGATGCCGGCTCGATGTTTTTTCTCGGCGAGATCTTTGTCAACATCGCCTTGCCCGCCACCGCACCGGTGACGGCGCACTGCGGCCAGTGCACCGCCTGCATCGATGCCTGCCCGACGGCGGCCATCATTGCCCCGCACTCCATCGACGCGCGGCGCTGTATCTCTTACCTGACGATCGAGCTCGATGGCGCCATTCCCGAGGCGTTCCGCGCGCCCATGGGCAACCGCATCTATGGCTGCGACGACTGCCAGCTGGCCTGCCCCTGGAACAAGTTTGCCCAGCGCGCGGTGCTGCCCGATTTTGATGCGCGCGGCGCGCTGATGGACCAGCAGCTGCCCCATCTGTTTGCGTGGGACGAGGCCACGTTTCTGCGCATCACCGAAGGCAGCCCCATACGCCGTATCGGCCATGAGCGCTGGCTGCGCAATATCGCCGTGGCCCTGGGCAATGCCTGGCGCGAGACCGGCGATGCGCGCTACGCCCAGGCGCTGCACAGCCGTGCGGACCACGACAGCGCCGTGGTGCGCGAGCATGTTGCCTGGGGGCTGGGCCAGCGTAACGCCTGAGGGCTGGCGGGCTCCATGATCAGCCGTTGAAAAAGCCCGAGGCCTTGAGCTGCGCCACCAGCAATTCGGTAAAGCGCGCATAGCCTGCGGCATTGGCATGCACCTGGTCGGCGCGCATGGCGTCATTGGCCAGCACCTCGCTCCAGGCCTTGGCGAGCAGCGGCACCTGCTCCTCCTTGGCCAACGCTTCATAAATGGGGTGGTCCTGCACGCGGCCCGTCAATGCTGCGGCCATGTTGAACTCGGGCACGGCGACCAGCAGCACCGGAATGTTCTGCGCCTTGCACTGCTGCAGCATGCTGGCGATCTGTGCCTGGGCCGCCTGCGCGCTTTGCCGGCGCAGCCAGTCGTTGCCGCCGGCGCAAACAATCACCAGCGCCGGTTGGTGGGCCTGCAGCAACTGCGGCAGGCGCTGCGCAATCTGGCTGCTGGTCTCGCCGGAGATGCCGGCATTGATGACATTCCAGCCGGTACGCTCGGCCAGCAATTGCGGATAGGACTGGGCGGCGCTGGCGCCCACGCCCTGGGTCAGCGAGTCGCCCAGCGCCAGCACGGTGGCTCCGGCGGGCAGCGCGGTAGCGAGCGGGGCTTTCTTGCTGCAGGCGGCCAGCCCGGCAGTGGTCAGGCCCCAAAGGGGGAGGAGGGCCAGGCGCCGGAGGCTATGGCGGCGGGCGGTGTCACAGGTTTTCTGCATAGCCGCCGAGCTTAACCGATGGCCCTCGCTGAACGCGTTGTTAAACCGGCCAGGCATCCAGCAGGCTGAGCGCAAACGGCAGACTGGCCACGCCGCAGAGGGTCGACAGAGTCACGAGTCCGGCCACATAGGCGCCGTTGTAGCCCATGCGGGCGGCCAGCACATAGCAGGTGGATGCGGTGGGCAGCGCCGAGAAGACCAGCAAGATGGCGGCCTGCTGGGCCGACAGCGCCAGCCAGTGCGCCATGCACAGCGCCATCAGCGGCGTGACAAAGTGGCGGATGGCCAGCACCGAGGCGCTGAGCAGCTTGCCGCGCGCCAGCAGCCCCAGCTGCATGCCGGCGCCTGCCGACATCAGGCCCAGCACGATCGAGGCCTGGCCGATGCGGGCCACCGTGGGCTCGACGATGGCGGGCAGGCGCAGACCCAGCAGATTGCAGACCAGTGCGGTGAGCGTGGCAACGATCAGCGGGTTGCGCAGCAGCTCGCGCATGAAGCCATGCTGCGAGCCCCGGGCCATCGGGTAGACGGCGGCAATATTGAACATGGGCACACAGACGCCGATCAGCACCGAGATCAGCTGCAGACCTGGGGGGCCGGCCAGCCGGTCGGCCAGCGCCAGGCCGATGAAGGAGTTGAAGCGAAAGGCGATCTGCGCGCTGGCGGCGGCATCGCGGTGGTCCACCCGCTTGCCCAGCCAGGGCCAGTGCGGCAGGGTGTAGGTCATCGCGATGGCAACCAGGCCGGTGGCCACGCCGGCCAGCATCAGGCTGGAGGTGCCTTGCCAGTCGATCGGGCTGCGGATGATCGAATAGAACAGCAAGGTGGGGAAGAGGAAGTAGTACACCAGGCTTTCCACCGGCTGCCAGATGGCCCGGTTCAGTGCCGTGTAGCGGCAGACCAGGTAGCCAATCAGGATCAGCGAGAAATCGGGGAAAAGCAGTTGAGCGTAGTTCACCGGCGCAAGCATAGCGGAAGGGCGAGCGCGGCGGCGCTGTGGCTGTCGCCACCGTGAGAAGGTCCTGCGCATGCCGGGGTGCAAGCCCTGCCAAAGCAGTTGCCGATTGCGCTATCTGCGGCCTCGATGCGGGAAAACACGGGCCATCGGCCGCGCGCTTTGGGGCAGAACAGCCGGCCAACACCGCTAGCATGGAGGCTACATACATGCCGTCGCTGTGGGCGTTCCTGGCCTGCACACACACATTAGATCCGAGGAGAGCTCCACGATGATGAACCGCCGACTGTGCCTGGCCCTGGCACTGGCACTGGGCAGCAGCGCTGCCCTGGCCGCTGACCCCTATCCGAACAAGCCCATCCGCCTGATCGTGCCCTTTGCTGCAGGTGGCACCACCGATATCGTGGCGCGGGTCATCTCCGAGCCGCTGTCCAAGGCGCTGGGCCAGCCGGTGGTGGTGGACAACAAGAGCGGTGGCGGTGGCACCGTGGGCGCAGCCGAAGCCGCACGTGCCCAGCCCGACGGTTACACCCTGAGCATTGCGACGGTATCGACGACAGCCACCAACCCGGCCGTCAACCCCAAGATGCCCTACAACGTGCAGCGCGATTTCACGCCCATCATCAATGTGGCGGCCACGCCCAATGTGATTGCCGTGCACCCCAGCTTTCCGGCCACCAACTACCAGGAGTTCATTGCCGAGCTCAAGAAGAACCCTGGCAAGTACTCGTATGCCACCCCCGGCACGGGCAGCATTGCCCATTTGCTGATGGAAATGCTCAAGTCCGAAACCGGTGTGAACGTGGTCCACATTCCCTACCGGGGCGGCGGCCCGGCCTTGAACGACACGGTCGCCGGCCAGGTCAACATGATTTTTGACAACCTGCCCTCGGCCTACCCCTTTATCCGCGACAAGCGTCTGCGCGCCATCGTCGTGGCGGCGCCCAAACGCGTAGCGGGCCTGGAATCCATCCCCACGTTTACCGAAGTGGGCGCGCCTGTCGTCAACCGCAGTGCCTATTACGGCATCGTCGGCCCCAAGAACCTGCCCAAGGAGATTGTGGACAAGGTCAACGCGGCCACCAAAAAGGCGCTGGAAGACCCGAACGTGCAAAAGCGCATCGCAGAGACTGGCTCGGACATCCTGGGCACCACGCCCGAAGTGTTTGCCCAGCAGATGAAAGACGAATATGCCGCCTACAAGGCGGTGGTGGACAAGCAGGGCATCCAGCTGGATTGATCCGCCATTCCTGGTCTGTTCTGCCTCAAGGCGCGTGTTCTCCCCTCGGGACCCTCTGCAAAACTCCCTGCCGTGGTCTGAACGCGGGCTCGGGCGATCCGCTGCGTTGTCTTCCTTGTCAATAGCTCGCTATTGACTGCGAAAGACGCCTTGCGGCTCATCCCGATCCGCGCCCATCCCATTGGGCGAGGGTTCTGCAGAGGATCCCTAGGGAAATCACGCGCCTTTTGTGCGGTTGCAGCACGGTGGCGGCCGTATTAATCCGGTATAAACGCGCTGTGCTGAAAAAGCATTCAGTGGCCGTGCGCCATGCGGGTGACCCCGGCAGGCGAACCACGGCCACACCATTTCTAATGAGGAGATTCATCATGCAACGTCGCTCTCTCGTGGGCCTGACCTTGATCGCTGCTGCCGCAGCCACCTTGAGCACTGGCGCTCTGGCCGATACAAAATACCCTAACAAGCCCATTCGCCTGATCGTTCCTTTTGCAGCTGGCGGCACCACCGATATCATTGCGCGCGTGATCGCCGACCCCCTGGGCAAGGAGCTGGGCCAGCCCGTGGTGGTGGACAACAAGGGTGGTGCTGGCGGCACCATCGGCGCGGTGGAAACGGTGCGCGCTGCGGCCGATGGTTACACCTTGGGCATTGCCACCGTCTCGACGGTGGCAACCAACCCCGCGATCAACCCCAAGATCTCCTACGACCCGATCAAGGACTTCACGCCCATCATCAATGTGGCGGCCACGCCCAACATCATTGCGGTGAACCCGAAGTTCCCTGCCAAGGACTACAAGGAGTTCGAGGCCGAGCTCAAGAAGAACCCCAACAAGTACGCCTACTCGTCCTCGGGCACCGGCGGCATCCAGCACATGCTGATGGAGCTGTACAAGAGCCTGACCGGCATCCAGATGACCCACATCGCCTACCGCGGTGCGGGCCCGGCGCTGAACGACACGGTGGCCGGCCAGGTCAACATGATCCTGGACAACCTGCCTTCGACCCTGCCTTTTGTGAAGGACAACCGCCTGGTGCCTATCGTTGTGGCGGCGCCTGAGCGCCTGGCCGTGCTGCCCAATGTGCCTACCTTCAAGGAAGTGGGCCTGGAGCCCGTGAACCGCATGGCTTTCTACGGCATCCTCGCGCCCAAGGGCGTCTCCAAGGATGTGGTGGACCGCATCAACGCCGCCACCAAGAAGGTGCTGGCTGACCCTGCGGTGAAAAAGCGCATCGAGGACACCGGCTCGCTGGTCGTGGGCAACACGCCCGAGCAGTTCGCCGAGCAGATCAAGGCCGAGTTCGACGTCTACAAGGACGTCGTGAAGAAGCAGGACCTGAAGCTGGACTGACCGCCGCTTCCCAAGTCCCCAGCCGCCCGCGCAAGCCGGCGGCTTTTTTCATGCCATGATGCCGGGCATGGTTCGCTCTCCCCGCTCTGCATCCACCCCCTCTGCCACGCCCGGCGGCGCCGCTGCGGCGCACCCGGTGATCGACCGCTTCATCGATGCGGTTTGGTTGGAAGACGGCCTGGCGCGCAACACCTTGGCGGCCTACCGGCGCGACCTGGTGCTGTACGGCCAGTGGCTCGCCCAGGAGCACCCGGGCCAGGCGCTGGAGCGCAGCGATGAGGCCCAGCTGCAGGCCTTTTTTGCCACCCGCATGGGTGACAAGTCCAGCACGGCCAACCGGCGCCTGACGGTGCTGCGGCGCTTCTTCCACTGGGCGCTGCGCGAGTCGCTGATCAGCGCCGATCCCACCCTGCGCATGCTGGCAGCACGCCAGCCGCTGCGGGTGCCCAAGACGATGACCTCGGCCATGGTCGATGCCCTGCTGGAAGCACCCGACGCCGGCAACCCGCTGGGCCTGCGCGACCGCGCGATGCTGGAGCTGATGTATGCCAGCGGCCTGCGCGTGTCCGAATTGGTCGAACTGCAAAGCGTGCAGCTGAGCCTGGCCGATGGCATCGTGCGCGTGGTGGGCAAGGGCAGCAGGGAGCGGCTGGTGCCCTTTGGCCAGGTGGCCCAGCAGTGGCTGGAGCAGTACCTGGCCGAGAGCCGGCCTGCCATTCTGGCCGGGCGGCAAAGCGCGGACCTGTTTGTCACCCAGCGCGGCAGCGGCATGACGCGGGTCGCCTTCTGGATGATCGTGAAGAAATATGCGCAGCGCGCCGGCATCACCGCGCCGCTGTCACCCCACACCTTGCGCCACGCCTTTGCCACGCATTTGCTCAACCATGGCGCCGATTTGCGCGTGGTGCAGCTGCTGCTGGGCCATGCCGATATCTCCACCACCACCATCTACACCCATGTGGCGCGCGAGCGCCTCAAGGTGCTGCACAGCCAGCACCATCCGCGTGGCTAGCGCGGCGGGCAGCGGCAATCAGATGCCCAGCGGGTTCTTGCGGCCCCTTTCGACCGGGTTGGCCAGCAGCTTTTGCGCGGGGTAGGCGCGCAGAAATTCCTTGGCCTTGTAGGCCGATGAACGCAGCCAGGCGTCATAGGCGCCTTCGTTCAGGATGGCGGGCATGGTCTTGTCGTTGCCGGGCTGCTGGTAGCGGTTCATCAGCGCATGGGCATTGGCGTTGACGGTGATGATCGCATAGCTCAGCAGCTCGGTGCCGTCGTCATCGGTCCAGCGGGACCAGATGCCGGCGACGCCCATCGGCAGGCCATCGACGCGGGCGATGCGCGTGGGCTTGGCCTTGCCGGTGCGGTAGTCGTCGGAGACAAAGGCCATCATCGGCACGATGCAGCGCTGGTTGTTCAGCCAGGCATCGCGAAAGGCGGTGCTGGTCGATGCATTGTCGGATTTCACGTTCACCAGTTTGGTGGCACGCAACTGACCATCGGAGGCGGACTTGACCCAGTGCGGCACCAGGCCCCATTGCGCGGGCACCAGCAGGCGGGCTGTGGCCGCCGGCGCAGCGGCGGGTGCGCGCTCGGTAGCAGCGAGGGCGCCGCCCGCTGCTGCCTCTGCAGCGGCCTGCTCGGCCAGTGCCGCCTTGCGCGCCGCGTTCTCGGCATCGGTGGCGCCCGTCAGGCTGTTGGTGATGAAGAAGCCGGGCCGGCGCGGCGTCATCTTGCGCTCGCCCATCTCTGCAGGCGGCTCCACCTGGAAGGCGCTGAGGTACAGCTCGGGGGCTTTGAGGGCTTCGTATTGGGTGCTCATGGGCGCAATGGTACGTGAAGGCTGCAGCGGTGCCCGCTGGCGCCGGTTTCTGGCAGAAGATAAAAAGCCCACCCTGGGGCAGGGTGGGCTCGGTGGCAGGCCTTGCGGCCGCAGTGGGTATTTTAGATCAGAGCGACTGGCCCAGCTTGCGCAGAAAGCGCTCGCAGGCCTCGAGCTGGCTGATCTCGACAAACTCATTGGGCTTGTGGGCCTGCTCGATATTGCCCGGGCCGCAGACCACGGTGGGGATGCCCAGGTTCTGGAACAGGCCGGCTTCGGTGCCATAGGCCACCTTGCGCGTGGCCTGGTCGGCAGTCAGCGCACGCACCAGCGCGGTGATGGCAGCTTGCTCGCTGGCTTCCAGCGCCGGGGCGGCAGGGCCGGTTTCGATGTCGATGCGGGCATCGGCAAACTCGCGGCGCATGCGTGGCAGCAGCTCGCCGGTGACATAGCTTTGCACCTTGGCCTGGATGCTCTCGGCCGTCATGCCGGGCAGGTTGCGGAACTCGTAGTTGAACTCGCACAGCTCGGGGATGGTGTTGACCGCGATACCGCCCGAGATCTGGTTGGTCGTCATGGTCGTGAACGGCACATCGTAGAACTCGTCGTAGGGGCCATTGGCCTTGAACTGGTCGGCCACATCGCGGATGTGGCAGATCAGGCGCGCGGCGTATTCAATGGCATTGCAGCCCTTGGGGGTCAGCGACGAATGCGCTGCCTTGCCGTGCACCTTGCAGCGGTACAGGTTGATGCCCTTGTGCGCGACCACCACCTGCATGCTGGTGGGCTCGCCCACCACGCAGCCATCGGCCTGCTGGCCGCGTGCCTTCAAGGCGCGCAGCATCACCGGGGCGCCGGCGCAGCCCACTTCCTCGTCATAGGACAAGGCCAGGTGGATCGGCTTCTTGCGCGGCATCGCGATGAACTCGGGCACCAGCGCGATGGATGCGGCGATATAGCCCTTCATGTCGGCACTGCCACGGCCGTACAGACGGCCTTCTTTTTCAGTCAGTGTGAACGGATCGCTGTCCCAGTTCTGGCCGTCAACCGGCACCACATCGGTGTGGCCCGACAGCACGATGCCCCCCTGGGTGCTGCCGTCATCGGCCGGCAGGGTGGCGAACAGGTTGGCCTTGTCGCCCTCGGGGGAGTGGATCAGCTCGACCTTCAGACCCTGGTGGGCCAGTGCATCACGCACGGTTTCGATAAGGGCGAGGTTGGAGTTGCGGCTGGTGGTGTCGAATGCGACCAGCTTTTCCAGCCAGGAGCGGGTGTTCATAGCGCTTCACTTGGTGTTACATGCAAGGGACCGAGTGTAGGGCGCTTGCGCCTTCGCGGCAGCGCGCGCTGCCTAAGCTGGGGTTGGGTGTTGGGGTTTTAGGTGGGTTGGCCCAGTGGCTGGGACGGAAATAAAAACGGGAGCATCTGGCTCCCGTTGTGATCCCGGTGGCTCGGAAGGCCATCAGCCCAGCACTTCGAGCAGACGGTCCAGCCCGCCGGTGTTGATCGCCACCTTGGCCTCGGCGCGCACGCGCGGCTTGGCGTGGAACGCGACCGACAGGCCTACTGCACGCATCATCGGCAGGTCATTGCTGCCATCGCCCACGGCAATCACCTGCTCGGGCTCGATGCCCATCAGCGACGCCAGGCCCAGCACGGTGTTGCGCTTTTCCTCGCCGTCGCAGATATCGCCCCAGCTCTGGTCGATGAGGCCGCCGGTCAGCTGGCCGTCCTTGACCTCGAAGCGGTTGGCACGCACAAAGTCGATGCCCAGCAGGCTTTTGACATGGTCGGCAAAGAAGGTGAAGCCGCCCGAGACCAGCAGCACCTTGAGGCCGGCAGCATGCGCCGCATCGACCAGCGTCTTGGCGCCGGGGGTCAGGGTCAGGCGCTCTTGCAGCACCCGCTCGATCGAGGCCATGGGCACGCCCTGCAGCAAGGCCATGCGCTGGCGCAGGCTGTCCTTGTAGTCGGTGATCTCGCCGCGCATGGCCGCTTCGGTGATCGCCGCGACCTCGGCCTTCTTGCCGGTGATGTCGGCGATCTCGTCAATGCACTCGATGGTGATCAGGGTCGAGTCCATGTCGAACGCGATCAGCTTGTAGTCGGACAGCTTTTGCGGCGTGGCCAGGTTCTGGAGGGTCAGGCCGGGGGCGAATTCGGTGGAGGCACTCATGGGAGCTTTACAGGGGTGAGGGTAGGGGGAATGATAAACGGGCGGGTTCAGACAGGCCGCTCAGGCCGTAGCCGCAGCGGCTGCCGCCACCGGCTTGCCCAGGCTGCGCACCACATCGCGCACCATCTGCACGCGGTCCTTGACCTCGGGCAGGGCGCGCTCGATGCGCAGCTTGTCGTTGCCGGCCAGCTTGATGGCCTTGTTCTTCTGGATCAGGCTGATGATGGTCATCGGCTCGATCGGCGGATTGGGGTAGAAGGTGATATTGATCACGCCGGGCGCGGCATCGACCTTCTGCACACCAAAGGGCTCGCACAGCACGCGCAGGCGGTGCACATCGACCAAGGTCTGGGCCTGCGGCGGCAGCTTGCCGAAGCGGTCCACGATCTCTTCGAGCAGGTTGTCGATCTGGTCGCTGGTCTTGGCGGTCGCCAGCTTTTTGTAGAACGACAGGCGCAGGTGCACATCGCCGCAGTAGTCATTGGGCAGCAGCGCGGGGGCATGCAGGTTGATGTCGGTGGCGGCAGACAGGGGGCTGAGCAGGTCGGGCTCCTTGCCTTCCTTCAGGCTGCGCACGGCCTCGGACAGCATCTCGTTGTAGAGCTGGTAGCCGATCTCCATCATGTTGCCGCTCTGGTTGTCGCCCAGCACTTCGCCGGCGCCCCGGATTTCCAGGTCATGCATGGCCAGGTAAAAGCCGCTGCCCAGCTCCTCCATCTGCTGGATGGCTTCGAGGCGTTGCGCGGCCTGCTTGGTCAGGCCGTCCAGGTCGGGCACCATCAGATAGGCATAGGCCTGGTGGTAGCTGCGGCCCACGCGGCCGCGCAGCTGGTGCAACTGCGCCAGACCAAACTTGTCGGCGCGGCTGATGATGATGGTGTTGGCGCTGGGCACGTCGATGCCGGTCTCGATGATGGTCGAGCACAGCAGGATGTTGTAGCGCTGGGCCACAAAGTCGCGCATCACGCGTTCGAGCTCACGCTCGGGCATCTGGCCGTGGGCGACGGCAATGCGGGCCTCGGGCAGGATCTCTTCGAGCTTCTGGCGGCGGTTCTCGATGGTCTCGACTTCGTTGTGCAGAAAGTAGCACTGGCCGCCTCGCTTGAGCTCGCGCAGCACCGCTTCGCGGATCACGCCGGTGCCTTCGCTGCGCACAAAGGTCTTGATCGCCAGGCGGCGCTGCGGCGCGGTGGCGATCACCGACAGATCGCGCAGGCCATCGAGCGCCATGCCCATGGTGCGCGGGATCGGGGTGGCCGTCAAGGTCAGCACATCGACCTCGGCACGCATGGCCTTCATCGCCTCTTTGTGGCGCACGCCAAAGCGGTGTTCTTCATCGATGATCAGCAGGCCCAGGTTCTTGAACTGGGTTTTTTCAGACAGCAGCTTGTGGGTGCCGACGACGATGTCGACGGTGCCGTCGTCCAGGCCCTTGATGGTCGTGCTGACCTCTTTGCCCGAGCGAAAGCGCGACACCAGCGCCACCTTGATCGGCCACTTGGAGAAGCGGTCGGCCAGGGTCTGGTAGTGCTGCTCGGCCAGCAAGGTGGTGGGGGCGAGCAGGGCCACCTGCTTGCCGCCGGTAACGGCCACAAAGGCGGCCCGCAAGGCGACTTCGGTCTTGCCAAAGCCGACATCGCCGCAGACCAGGCGGTCCATCGGCTGGGGCGAGATCATGTCCTGGATCACCGCATGGATGGCGGCGCGCTGGTCCGCGGTTTCCTCAAAGCCGAAGTCATTGGCGAACTGTTCATAGTCCTGCGGGCTGTAGCGGAAGGCATGGCCTTCGCGGGCCGCGCGGCGCGCGTAGATGTTGAGCAGCTCGGCAGCGGTGTCGCGTACCTGCTCGGCGGCCTTGCGGCGCGCTTTTTCCCACTGGCCGCTGCCCAGCTTGTGCAGCGGGGCCTCTTCGGCCGATACGCCGGTGTAGCGGCTGATCTGTGCGAGCTGGCTGACTGGCACATAAAGCACGGCCTTGTCGGCATATTCCAGGTGCAGGAACTCCTGCAGCGCCGGTGTGCCATCGGGGTTCTTCTGGCCCACATCCATGTTGATCAGGCCATGGTAGCGGCCGATGCCGTGCTGGGCATGGACGACCGGGTCGCCCACCTTCAGCTCGGACAGGTCCTTGATCAGCGCCTCGACATCGCTGGCCTGCTCTTGGCGGCGCTTGCGGCGCGCACCGCCGGTGGCGGCGAACAGCTCGGTCTCGGTGACAAAGTCAATGCCTTGCTCGGCCCAGCGAAAGCCCTTGGCCAGCGCCGCAGTGGCGATGCCGACGGGCTCGTCGGTGGTCTGCTGGAACTCGGCCAGCGAGTCAAAGGCCGGCGGGTTGAGGCCGCTGGCACGGAAGAAGTCGAGCAGGCTCTCGCGCCGGCCATCGCTTTCGGCCAGCAGCAAGGTACGGGCCTGGCGCTGGGCAATGTGCTGCTGCAGCTTGGCCAGCGGGTCTTCGGCGCCGCGGACCACGGCCAGATCGCCCAGCTTCTGGAAGATGGCGCTGTGCTCCACATCTTCCAATTGCGGCCGCAGCGACAGCTGGGCCATCTGCTTGGCGGTGGCGTAGAACTGGTCGGGGCTCAGGAACAGGCTGTCGGGCGGCAGCACCGGGCGTTCCGGGTCGCCCTGCACCAGCCGGTAGCGGTCGCGCGTGTCTTGCCAAAAGCGCTGGAAGGCCGGCTCGATATCGCCATGCAGCACCACCGTGGCCTGGCTGCCCAGGTAGTCGAACACGGTCGCGGTCTCGTCAAAGAACAGCGGCAGGTAGTACTCGATGCCGGCGGTGGCCACGCCGTTGCCCATGTCTTTGTAGATGCGGCTCTTCGTGGGGTCGCCTTCGAGCATCTCGCGCCACTTGTTGCGAAATCGCGCGCGGGCCTCGTCGTCCATCGGGAACTCACGCCCGGGCAGCAGGCGCACATCCTTGACCGGGTAGAGGCTGCGCTGGGTGTCGGGGTCAAAGGTGCGGATCGAGTCGATCTCGTCATCGAACAGATCAACCCGGTAGGGCACGAGCGAGCCCATCGGGTAGAGATCGATCAGGCCGCCGCGCACCGAGTATTCGCCATGGCTCACCACCTGGGAGACATGGTTGTAGCCCGCCAGCGTGAGTTGGGCCTTGAGGCGTGCCTCGTCCAACTTTTGCCCGGCCTTGAACGCAAAGGTGTAGCCCGCCAGGAAGGACGGGGGCGCGAGGCGGTACAGCGCCGTGGTGGCGGGGATCAGCACCACATCGGCCTCGCCCTGGCTGATGCGCCACAGCGCCGCCAGCCGCTCGCTGATCAGGTCCTGGTGCGGCGAGAAGGTGTCATAGGGCAGGGTTTCCCAGTCGGGAAAGAGTGCGACGCGCAGCTCTGGCGCGAAAAAAGCCAGCTCATCCCGCAGACGGTGGGCGTCGCCCGCATCGGCGGTGATGATCGCGGTGACGCGCTGGCCGGCCGCCTCCCGCGTGGCCAAGGTGGCGAGCAGCAAGGCATCGGCGCTGCCGGGGGGCATGGGCAGCTGAAAACGTTTTCCGGCGGTGAGTTTGGGGAGTTCCATAGGGGGTCTACAACCAGTCCATAGACGGACTACAGCCCGGGGCGGCATGCCGCGCCTGGGCCTATCAAAGCCAAGCGCGCCCAACGGGCGCACCTGACCACACCAAGTTCTAAAAATTTCCAGGGTTCTGCTGCTGAATCCACGCCCCAAGCCAGGGGTGCGGACCGGGTGGAGGCGCAAGGCCTCTTTTGCAGCGGAACCCTCCATCACGGGTCTGGCTGACAGCCCCATGCGACCTCTGCATTCTAAAATACCCCCATGAACCAGACCGTCCGCAACGAATTGATCCCTGCTGTACCCAGGGCCGCACCCGACGTGGCTGCGCCGCTGACGGTGCCCGCAACGGTGCCGCCCGCAGACCCGGGCGCCCAGACCCAGGCGCTGGGCCAGATGCGGCAGGAGGTGGTGGCCAGGTTCTGGGCCTTTTTGCCCTGTGCCGGCGTGGGTGCCCGGGCGGTGGATGCCAACCGACCAGCCCATGTGCCTAAGCAATACCAGGAGGTGGCAGGTTGGCCGCTGGTGTTGCACACCCTGGCCGCCTTCATCGCGGCCAAGCCGCTGTCGGGCGTGCTGGTGGGTGTCAGCCCCGGCGATGACTTTTTGCAGCGTTACCAGCGGCCAGGCTTTGCGATCAGCCCCTGCGGTGGCCCCAGCCGGGCCGATACGGTGGCCGGCGGCCTGCGCAGCTTGCTGGGTGACTCGGGCCTGGGTGCCCAGCCCCATGACTGGGTGCTGGTGCATGATGCGGCGCGCTGCCTGATCAAGCCCGGCCAGATCGAACAGCTGATGCAGGAATGTGCGGCCGATGAGGTGGGTGGCCTGCTGGCACTGCCATTGCCCGATACACTCAAGGCCGCTGCCACCGATGTCCATGGCCAAAGCCGGGTCAGCAGCACCTTGCCACGGGTGGACAAATGGCTGGCGCAGACGCCGCAGATGTTCCGCATCGGTACGCTGCTTGAAGCGCTCGAGCGTTGCAACGATGTGACCGATGAGGCCAGCGCCATCGAGGCGCTGGGCTTGCAGCCCCGCCTGGTGCCGGGCAGCAGTTTCAACTTCAAGGTCACCTTTCCCGATGACTTTGCGCTGGCCGAAGCCTTGCTGCTGCAGCGCATGGCCAGCGGGGACAGCCAGGTGGCCGCACTGTTTGAGTGATTCCCCTGTGATGCGTTGCCAGACCCTCGCGTGAGGGTTTGGCGGTGGCTTGCACTGCGGGGTGATGTAGATGGACGAGATAAGGGATGCAAATGCTGCAAATGCGCATTGGTGAGGGTTGGGATATTCATGCGCTGGTGCCCGGGCGCGACTTGGTTTTGGGTGGCATCAAGGTGCCGCACACCACGGGCCTGCTGGGCCACTCGGATGCCGATGTGCTGCTGCATGCGATCACCGATGCCTTGGTGGGAGCCGCTGGCATGGGCGATATCGGATCGCATTTTCCCGATACCGATGCCGCTTTCCGGGGTGCCGATTCGGCCGTGCTGCTGGCCGAGGCCATGCGCCGCGTGGCCGCCAAGGGCTGGCAGGTCAACAATGTCGACAGCACCGTGATCGCCCAGGCGCCCAAGCTGGCGCCGCACATACCGGCGATGCGCGCCAATATTGCGAAGACCTTGGGTATTGATGAGTCCCAGGTCAATGTGAAAGCCAAGACGGCCGAAAAGATGGGCCCGGTGGGCCAGGGCGCGGCCATGGAGGCGCGTGCGGTGGTGCTGCTGGTGCGGGCGGCTGGCGAGCAGGGCTGAGCAAACGGCTGCCTTGAAAGGATGACGCCCTGCCAAAGGCGGTCATCGTGGCCGCTGTGAAGGCGCCTTCTCAGCTCTCTTCGTACTGCGCCAGGACTTGCGCCCCGGTGAGCTTGGGCGTGTCGTTGGCCAGGTCGTAATAGGCCGGTTTTTCGTCGATGAAAATCTGCGCCGACAGCTGCAGGCCATCCTCATCCTGGAACAGGCCGGCCGACAGAAAATGTTCGTTGGTGGCCAGCAGGCGGTAGAACAGGTGCGTGCCGCAATGGCTGCAAAAGGCGCGCTCGGCCCAGGGAGACGAGGCATAGCGGGCAACGGGACCGGTCAGCTCCACCTCGGTGCCGCCATGCAGCGTAAAGGCGGGGCCCTCACCCCAGCGTCTGCACATGCTGCAATGGCATACATGGACATCTTGTACGGTCGGTGCGGTCACATGGACTGCACCGCAAAGGCACTGGGCTTGCATGTCAACTCCTTGGGCAGGCATTGAGGTGCCAGCATTCTATGCACAGACATCGCTTTGTGCCAGCGCTGCGTGCCCGCCGGCATGGGGAGCCATGCCGGCGGGCGCTTCTTACTGCAGATCTGCCAGATTGGTCGGCGCGCCTGGCAGATGCCGCTTGATCTGCGGGCGTAGCAGGCGGCGCTTGGGCTCCTTGCCGATCGCCTGGTCGGGCGCGCGCCGCAGGTAGATGCTGGTGACCAGGCCCGTGCTGCCGTCCGAGGCATTGACCATGCTCAAGCGTCCGCCCATGCGTTGCACGGTTTTCTCGACGATCGACAGGCCCAGGCCTGCGCCTGCCGCCGCGGTGCGCGCGGTGTCGCCGCGGTAAAACGGCTTGGTCAGGCTGCTCAACTGGTCCTTGGAGACGCCCGGGCCATGGTCGCGCATGCGGATGGTGACCGTGCTTTCGCTGAACTTGACGGTGATGTCCACCCGGGTGTGCGAGGCACCCGGTGTCTTGCCATAGCGGCGTGCGTTTTCCAGGACGTTGGAGAGCACACGCGAGAGCTCGATCTCATCGGCGTTGACCATCAGCTCTTCGGGCACCTTCATGTGCACCTGCAGCTCCTGGTGGTCCTGCACCGCGTAGACGCAAGAGGACACGACGCCATAGACATTGACGGGGGCGAGCTTGGCGGCGTGGTCGGGGCGGGCGTAGTCGAGGAACTTGTCGATGGTGGCATCGAGCTGCACGATGTCGGCCACCATGTGCTCGCGCGCGACCTGGTCGAACACGCTCATCTCGGTCTCCAGCCGCAGCCGGGCCAGCGGGGTGCGCAGGTCGTGCGAGATGCCGGCGAGCATCACCGCGCGGTCTTGTTCCAGCTTGGACAGGCGCTCGCTCATGCGGTTGAAGCCGATGTTCACCTCGCGGATTTCGCTGGTGACCGCGTCTTCATCGAGCTGCGCTGCAAAATCGCCTTCGCGCAGCCGGTTGGTCGCGCTGGAGAGCTGCTTGAGCGGCCGGTTGATGAGGCCGGCAATCACTGCCGCACCGGCGAGCGACAGCGCCGCAGCGGTCAGCACCCACACCAGCCAGGTTTTGCCGCCGGCCGGGTTGAAGCGCGAAGGCTCGATCAGAAACCAGTTTTGGTCGCCATCGATGGTGAAGCCCACCCACAGGCCTTCTTCGCCGTTGACGCTGCTGGCCACGATGGTGCTGGGGCCCAGGCGCTTGGTGACTTCCTGCGTCAGGCGCGCGCCCAGCGGGGTGGAGTTGTCGATGGATTCATACACGTCCTTGGGCTCACGCGGGACAATGCGCACCCCTTCCTGGTCCGCCATGGTCTTGACCAGGGAGACGCGGGCGATGGCATCGGAGTGCATCAGCGCGGCGCGGCTGAGGTTGACCAGCGAGGCGATCTGCTGGGCTGTCTGGATGGCGCGGGGTTCCGTCTCCAGCGAGCGCAGGGTCTGCACCCAGGCCAGGATGCTGCCCGTCAGCAGGATGGCGAGCAGAAAGAAGGTGCGCCAGAAGAGATTGAGGCCGACGCGGGTGCGCTTGTTGCTGTGCGCGGCCGCTGTGGTGCTGCCTTCCAGCGGGGCCAGGCCGGATTGGTCGGGATCGTTGACGGGGGTAGGAGCCATGGGCCGTGTGCGTGTAGAAGAGTCGGATCAATAAAGACCGGGATTGCCTGGTATTTTCGCTGTAAAGCGGGTGGGGCACCATGCCGTGCCCCAGCGTGGGGGTATCTCCCAAAAAAAACCGCCTCTCAGCCAGGCTGGGGCGGTTTTTGGGGGAGTGACGGTCAGGAATCAGTTGGCGCCATCGGGTACGAAGACATAGCCAACGCCCCAAACGGTCTGGATATAGCGCGGTGCGGCAGGGTCGACCTCGACCAGCTTGCGCAGACGCGATACCTGTACGTCCAGGCTGCGGTCAAAGGGCTCGAACTCACGGCCACGCGCCAGCAACGCGAGCTTTTCACGCGACAGCGGCTGGCGCGGGTGGCGCACCAGCGTCTTGAGCATCGCGAACTCGCCGGTGGTCAGCGGCAGCTCTTCGCCGTCCTTGGTCAGCACGCGGGTGCTCATGTCGAACGTGAAGGGGCCAAAGTTCACCACTTCGTTTTCGCCCGAGGGGGCGCCAGGCGCTTCCTGCGGTGGGCGGCGGCGCAGCACCGCATGGATACGGGCCAGCAATTCACGCGGGTTGAAGGGCTTGCCGATGTAGTCATCGGCGCCGACTTCCAGACCCACGATGCGGTCGACATCCTCACCCTTGGCGGTCAGCATGATGATCGGGGTGCGGTCATTGCTGGCGCGCAGGCGGCGGCAGATGGACAGGCCGTCTTCTCCAGGCATCATCAAATCGAGCACGATCAGATCCACCGTCTCGCGCAGCAAGATGCGTTGCAGGCCTTTGCCATCCTCGGCAATCATGACTTCAAAGCCTTCGTGCGACAGGTAGCGGCGCAGCAGATCGCGGATACGTGCGTCGTCATCAACGACCAAGATTTTGTCGACGCGATTGGTGGCAGTAACCATGGGCGGAGTCCTCCGGTTGATATGTAATATTTACATTTTGACCGGTTTTTGTGAAAAGTGCGCAATCCAGCACGTTTTTTTGACCCAAAGTTACAAAGTTTGCGTTACATATGCAGTCTGGGAGATGCATTCTTACGTAAAAAATCGACTTTTTCCTGCATTTTTTAAGGAATTTGCTGATTTTAAAGAACCGGGTGCGACAGATTTCAAAAATGTTTCATAACTATGCGTTTGGTGCATGGATGGCGCTAGACCAGAAAAAAGGCGCCTTCGCGCCTGGGTGAGGGGGCTCGCGCCCCGACCGGATCCTGCTTTATTGCGCGACCCAGCCTCCATCCATGTTCCAGGCCACGCCGCGTACATTGTTGGCAGCGGGCGAGCAGAAGAACACAGCCAGCTCCCCGAGTTCTTCAGGTGTGGTGAACTGCATCGACGGTTCTTTTTCTCCGAGCAGCAGCTTTTTGGCCTCTTCGTTGCTGACACCCATCTGGGCAGCCTTGGCATCGACCTGCTTTTGCACCAGCGGCGTGAGTACCCAGCCCGGGCAGATGGCGTTGCAGGTGATGCCGCTGGCGGCATTCTCCAAAGCGGTGACCTTGGTGAGCCCGACAATGCCATGCTTGGCGGCCACATAGGCCGATTTGCCGGCCGAGCCCACGAGGCCATGGACCGAGGCGATATTGATGATGCGGCCCCAGCCCGACTTCTGCATCGTGGGCAGTGCCAACCGGCTCGTGTGGAAGGCGCTGGTGAGGTTGATGGCGATGATGGCATCCCAGCGCTCGACAGGGAAATCCTGCACATTCGCCACATGCTGGATGCCGGCGTTGTTGACAAGGATATCCACCTGGCCGAAAGTCTCGGTGGCATAGGCGAACATGGCCTCGATGTCGGCGGCCTTGCTCATGTCAGCGCCGTGGTAGCCGACCCGCGCGCCCGAGCCGCTGCTGGCGATGACGTCTTGTAGTTCCTGGATCGGGCCTTCTGAATCCCCAAAGCCATTCAAGATGATGTTGGCACCCTGGCGCGCCAACGCCTTGGCAATCCCCAGTCCGATACCGCTCGTCGATCCGGTGACGAGCGCTGTTTTTGCTTTCAACATCCAATATCTCCAGTTACTCGGTTAGTATTCATGCAAACGCTTGCATCCATCCTAAGGCAAACCCCAGCCACGGTTTGCCTGGTAGCGCTGCGTTCATCCATACAAGAGGGACCATGTACCAAGATCCACGCTTGCAGTATGTCACCTGTGCGGTGGCGGGGAATACGGACACGGGTCGCCAGAGTGCCACGCACCGCATGGCCTATTGGGAGTGGAACGACACCGGGGATCTGAACCACCCGCATGTGATCATCTGCGCCCATGGCCTGACCCGGCAAGGGCGTGATTTTGATGTGCTGGCGCGGCAGCTGGCGCTGCAGGCGCGGGTGATCTGCCCCGACGTGGTAGGCCGCGGCTACAGCGATTGGCTGGAGGACCCCGCCGGCTACCAGGTGCCCTTGTATGTGGCCGACATGCTGGCGATGCTGCAGCAGGTACACTGCGCGGCACCCATTGGCAAGCTCGATTGGGTGGGTACCAGCATGGGCGGTCTTATCGGCATAGGCCTGGCGGGCGAGCCGAGCATCCGGCCGCTGATGCCTGCACCCATCCGCCGCTTGGTACTGAATGATGTCGGGCCGACCATCGAGCCCTCGGCACTGGCGCGCATTGGCAGCTATGTGGGCCAGCACATGCTGTATGCCTCCGAGCAGGAAGCGGTGGCGGCCATGGGCCAGCTGTCCAAAGGTTTTGGCCCGCACAGCGATGAGGAATGGCTGGCGCTGTCGCGCCCGATGCTGCGGCCCGAAGCGGGGGGCAGTGTGCGCTTGCACTATGACCCGGCCATTGCGCAGCCCATGCAGGCGATGACGCCGGAAATGGCTGCCGCCGGCGAGCAGCTGCTGTGGCGTTTGTACGAGCAGATCGATGCCGTCACCCTGGTGCTGCGTGGCGCAGATTCCGACTTGCTTTCTGCCCAAACGGCCCAATCTATGGCGCAACGTGGCCCCCGGGCACGGGTGGTGGAGTTTGCCGGTGTCGGCCATGCTCCCACCTTGGTATCTTTTGATCAAACGGCTGCAGTGCTGGCTTTTTTATGCGGTGCGTAGCGCACGTCCCTGACAGGGCGTGATGGTGGTGACAACATGAAAAGTCTTACAGCAGTCGCTCAGCCCGCGCCCGGCGCGGAACATCTCCCCCCAGAACCCGTCTCGCCATTGGTGGCGGCCACTGCCAACGCCCTGCCGATGCAAGACAACGTTCTGGCGCGGGCCCGCGCTTTTTCCGTACCGCTGATCGCCGAAGAGACGCTGGACACTGGTGAGAACGCACTGCAGCACGCCGATGCCGTGGCTGCCATCCTCAAACATATTGGCGGCTCCGAAGCCATGCAGGCCGCTGCCTACCTGGTGCACACCAGCGAGCAGCTCAACAAGCCGCGCGAAGTCATCGGCAAGGCTTTTGGTGAAAGCTATGCGGTGCTGGCCGTAGAAACCGTGGCGCTGATGAAGGTGCAGGCCCAGGCGCGCCAGGCCGATGCCGGCCATCTGGTCGATGACCCGGCCACGCAGACCGAGAACATCCGCAAGATGCTGCTGGCATTCTCGCGCGACTTGCGTGTGGTGATGCTGCGCCTGACATCCCGCCTGCAGACCTTGCGCTGGTATGCGGCCACCAAGGGGCCTGTGTCGCCTGCGGTGGCGCGCGAAAGCCTGCAGGTATTTGCGCCGCTGGCCAACCGCCTGGGTATCTGGCAGATCAAGTGGGAGCTGGAGGACCTGGCTTTCCGCTTTCTGGAGCCTGACACCTACAAGAAGATCGCCAAGCTGCTGGACGAGACGCGGGTGGAGCGTGAGCTCTATATGGTGGGGCTGCGCGAGCGGCTCGAATCCGACCTGCGCGCGCACAGCATCAGCGCTACCGTGGCCGGCCGCCCCAAGCATATCTACAGCATCATCAAGAAGATGCGCGGCAAGTCGCTGGGCTTTGACCAGCTTTTCGATATCCGCGCGCTGCGCGTCGTCGTGCCCACGGTCAAGGACTGCTATGCGGCGCTGTCCTTTGTGCACGAGGCCTTCAGCCCGGTGGAGTCGGAGTTTGACGACTACATTGCCAAGCCCAAACCCAATGGCTACCAATCGCTGCACACGGTGGTGCGGGACGAGCATGGCAAGGCCATCGAGATTCAGATCCGCACCCAGGCCATGCATGACCATGCGGAAAACGGTGTGGCCGCCCATTGGGCCTATAAAGAGGCGGGCACCAAGGGCTATGCCGGTGTATCGGCCACCAGCGACTATGACGCCAAGATTGCGGTGCTGCGCCAGCTGCTGGCCTGGCGCAAGGACATGGTCGGGCAGACCCAGGACAGTGGCCTGTTTGACGACCATATCTATGTGCTGACGCCCAACGCTGCAGTGATCGAGCTGCCCCAGGGCGCCACCCCGGTGGACTTCGCCTATTCGGTCCACACCGATCTGGGCCACCGCTGCCGGGGTGCCAAGGTCGATGGCCAGATGGTGCCGCTCAACACGCCACTGCAAAACGGGCAGACGGTGGAGATCGTTTCCGTCAAGGAAGGGCGGCCATCGCGCGACTGGCTCAATGCCGAGCTGGGCTACCTGGTCAGCTCCCGCGCCAAGGCCAAGGTGCGTGCCTGGTTCAATGCCCAGGTGATGCACGAGACAGTGAGCCGTGGCCGTGAGCTGGTCGAGAAGCTGCTGCAGCGCGAAGGCAAGACGGCCCTCAAGCACGACGACCTGGCAGACCAGCTGGGCTTCAAGACGGCAGAGGCGCTGTTCGAGGTGGTGGGCAAGGATGAGCTGTCGCTGCGCACTATTGAGAACATTCTGCGTCCCCCCGAGCCGGTGCAGGCCGATGATGACCTGGTGCTGAGCCGCCCGCGCAAGGCGACGGAAGGCTCGGGCAAGGGTGGGGTGCTGGTCGTGGGCGTCGATTCGCTGATGACCCAGCTGGCCAAGTGCTGCAAGCCTGCGCCGCCCGATCGCATCGGCGGCTTCGTCACGCGCGGCAAAGGGGTCAGCGTGCACCGCCACGATTGCAGCAACTTCCGCGAGATGTGCGCGCGCAACCCCGAGCGCAGTATCGATGTGGAATGGGGACAGCCCACCAGCGGCCAACGCTCGGCCGAAGCGGTCTACCCGGTGGATGTGGCCGTGGAGGCCCACGACCGCCAGGGCCTGCTGCGTGATATCTCCGAGTTGTTCGCGCGGGACAAGACCAATGTGATCGGTGTGCAGACCCAGTCCGTCAAGGGCACGGCCTGGATGACGTTCACCGTGGAGGTCTCGGATTCGGGCAAGCTGGCCAAGGTGCTGGCCTCTGTGGCGACGGTATCGGGCGTCCGTTCGGTGCGCCGGAAATAGGGCCGAAAAGCACTATTTTCAAAAAAAGCCGCAACTTTCCATTTGGGCCGTTTTTTCTGGCTATAATTTGAGTCTTCAACGACAGGCGCGTAGCTCAGCTGGTTAGAGCACCACCTTGACATGGTGGGGGTCGTTGGTTCGAGTCCAATTGTGCCTACCAAACAAAGTCCCGCTTCGGGGCATCAAGAAGGGCGATCCGCAAGGG
>NZ_CAXYJV010000018.1:0-22683 GCF_964277875.1 uncultured Comamonas sp. | reverse complement strand
AGCCCATACCCGAGCACCACAGGTTGCCCGCAGCGAAGCGAAGGGACGCAGTCAGCAGGGCGACCTTCTTTTGGGTACTTTTCTTGGTCGCCAAGAAAAGTACCTCGCCCGCCGGGCGAAATCCGGCCAGCAAAACCAAGCCGCGCCGCAGGCACATGCAAAAGCATGAACATGAACATGAACATGAACATGAACATGAACATGAAGAGCCCCGCGCCAAAGCAACGAGGCATGAGGGCACAGTACCCCGTTAGCTGATCAAACCAGCTTGCGGCGCGCCACGCCCAGCAGCAGCAAGCCCAAACCCGCCAACACCAGCGGATGACCCACAGGCACCGCCTTGGGCACAACCACCACCGGTGCCTCCACCTGCAACGTCACATTGGCGCTATCGCACTGCGTCGCCTGCACCGTGCTGCAGATCTGGTAGCCCAAGGTGTACGCGCCAGCCGCCGCTGTAGGGCCGACCAGCACATTGCCATCCGGCGACACGGTGATGCCGGCAGGCCAGGTGCCCACTGCCGTCAGTGTGACGCTGCCCGGGGTGGCCGCTACGCCGTCCACCGTGTCATTGGCCAGCACGTTGACCGCTGTGACGGTGCCCGTCGCGGGGCGGGTCAGCGCAGGGGCTGCGTCGTCGGTGGCATCGACACCGATCAGCTGCACACCGCCAATGCCCTTGAACGCAAAGATGAAGGTGTTGGGCGTGCCATCGGTATTGGGGGTGCCCGGGGGGTTTTCACTGGGCTTGCCCAGCGAATAGGCCTCGGCGCCAAAGGTGGCCAGCGCGGCCAGCGCATCGGCCTGGTTGCCGGCGACACCGTAGCCGATGGTGAACTCGACCTTGGCACCGGGCGCAATGGTGCCGAAGTTGAAGCGGAAGTGCGCGCCATGGTCGGTCGGGCCGCTGTCGTCGACGTCCTGGTTCACAAACAGAATGCCGGCGTCGTCTTCCAGCGGATCGGCGGTATGGAAGCCGTTGTCGCTGGAGAACACCAGCGCCGTGCTGCTGCCGCGCTGGATCGTGGTGTATTCGTTGAATTGGGTGGGGAACACATCCCAGTCCATCGCCCGGCCATAGAGCGCCTCGACCGGTGCGGACGAGATGTTCTCGATCGTTACCTTGACTTCGTAGATGTTGTTGGTCGTCGACGGTGCAAAGGCATGGGTGACGCGGAAGGTGCCAAAGGCGTTGGCGACCGCCGTGGCCGTGGTGGCGGTCGAGGTGAAGGATTCCGAGGTAATGCCATTGATACCGACACTGGCCCCGGTGAAACCGGAGGTGCTGGTGACCGCATCGGCAATGCCCCAGGCCTCGCAATAGCATCCCGGCGTCAGTCCATCAGCGCCATTGGCCAGGTAGGTAATGCCCGTCAAGGGAGAGATATCCTCCGGCATCAACGAGCCATCGGCCCGCACCCCAATCCGCAATGTTCCGTTCTCGATATTGGCCTGCGCCAATACCATCGCCGGCACACTCACCAGCACGCCCGCCAACCATTTTCCCCATGTCATACGCTCACCTCTTTAAGTATTTAAATTTATGATGAGCATTTCTATCATAGTTATATTGGATATCAAAATTACTATGAATGTTTGGTTTTGTTAGTAAGAGTGGATTGAAAACATGCACTTAGGCCCGATGGCGCGCTGATTTTGCGGAAGCGTGCGCTCATTCACATTTGTCAAAGATTGTCAAAATCATGAACTCCGTCAATGCGCTGACCTATATCAAAACGGCGTTTTAGACGGTTAGCATACCTAGGGTTTACGCGTATTTAAGCCTCGACGATGGATGGCGAGGAGTTTGTCTTGATTAGTGAACAGATCAATAAGCAAAACTCTCGGTATTCAGATTGCTCTGCTACGAGGCCGGTATTGCAGGCCATATGCCTGTAGGCGATTGAAGGTGTCCGGTCCTGCAAAAACACAGCTCTGGCCGTTGAGTGTGTAATATTTGCTTACTAATTCAGCTGCATTTACTTCCAACATAAACAAGGGCTGGCTCGGCGGCCCTGCGCCTTCCGGGTGCCTTTTTCGGCAGAGCCAGCCATTGCCGAGCCGAGGCCCGCGCTTATTGGTCAAACACTGTGGTGATCAGCCAGTCAGCCGTTCAGCTCTGCGCTGGCCACCACACAGATTTCAATCAGCTTGGCGGGGCTGGCCAGGCGTGCTTCCAAGGTTGCGCGTGCCGGCGCATGGCCGGGGGCAACCCACTGGTCCCAGACCGCATTCATCTCGGCGAAATGGCGCATATCGGCCAGGTAGATCTGGCAGCTCAGAATGCGCTCCTTGTGGCTGCCATGTGCGGCCAGCAGGCGGTCGATCTTGGCGAGAACCTCTTCGGTCTGGCCGCCGATGCCCACATCGACCTTGTCGGCGACCTGGCCGGCCAGGTACAAGGTGTTGTCGTGGCGCACGACCTGGGACATACGGTGGTTGCCGCCGGTGCGGGTGATGGTATTGGTGGTGTTGTTGGTGTTGGAAGTCATGGGGTGTTCTCCTGAGTGATGGCTCAAGCTGGCACTCGTCAGCGCTCGATGCCGGCCTTGTATTTTTGGTATTTGATGGTGCTGACCACCGCGATGCGGCGCAGTGGTTCGGGCGGCAGCCAACTGGGGCGCTCAAAGCCCAGTGCGTCGGCCAGTTGAGGGGATTGCTGGCCGCAGGCCATCTCGCCGAGCAGCTTACCGAACATGCTGCCTTTGAGCATGCCGGCGCCATTGCAGCCGATGGAGATGTAGAGGCCATCGCCAACCTGGCCAAAGTAGAGCGCACCGTTGCGGGTGAGGGCGGTGACGCCCCCCCAGACCAGCGGCAGCGCATGCGAGCGCATCTGCGGGTAGCGCATCTGGTAGCAGCCCTGCAGCGCCTTGCGCACCTCGGCGAGCGGCTCTTCGCGGTCGTACGAGTAGGAGCTGCGCACCATGAAGCGGCCGCCCGCGACCTTGCGCAAGGTGGTGCCCAGGCGGTTGGCGGGGATCACGCCCCATTCCGGCTCGGGGCCCAGTTTTTGCAGCTCTTCCTCGTCCAGCGGCTCGGTCAGCCCCGCGTAGGTGTAGATGGTGAACACGCGGTCACGCGCAAAGCCGAGCTTGCGCGCAAAGCCGTTGTTGGCGATGACGATGCGCGCAGCGGTCAGCTCGGCGGTGGCGGTGCGCACGGTGTGGGGCTTGCCCTGCTGCAGCGACAGCACGGGCTCGCCCTCCCACAGCTGCACATTGGCGGGCAGGCTGTCGGCCAGGCCGCGCACCAGGGCGGCGGGCTGCACAAAAACGTTGTTGTCCGAGTGGTAGCCGTAGTGGTAGTGCGTGGTGCCCAGGCGCTGCTGCAACGCATCGCGCCCCAGCTCGGTATAGGCCACGCCCCATTCCTGGTATTGTTTGAGCGTGCTTTTGAGGCGGGCTGCGCCATCGGGCGTGGCGGCGGCGTGGTACTTGCCGGCAGGGTTCCAGCCGCAGTCGATCTGGTGCTGGTCGATCAGGGTTTTGAGCCAGGCCAGGCCGGTGTTGTAGAGCGCAATCTGCTTGCGCGCCACCTCGATGGGGCTGCCGTGGCCGGACATGCCGGTGTTGTGCGGCAGGTTGATCAAAAAGCCCGAGTTGCGGCCCGAGGAGCCGTCGCCCACGGTGCTGGCATCGACCAGCAGCACGCGGGCTTGCGGCTCCAGCTCGGCAATGCGCCGGGCGGCGGCCAGGCCGGTGACGCCGGCGCCGATGACGATGGCATCAAAGTGCCGCTCGCTGGGCGCCTGGGTATGGGCCTGCCTTTTGGGGAGCAAGGTATTCCAGCCCGAGCTCGCTTGGTAGCTCGGGAAAGTAGGTTGCTTGGACATGGATTGGTGGTGGTTAGTGGCTGGTGGCCTGCAGGCTGCGCATGACTTCGGACTGCACGGTGTCCCAGATCTGGCCCTTGAGCTCGTTGTAGCGCGGTGAGAGCTGCACCTGCGCATTGCGCGGCATGGGCAGGTCGTTGCGGATGTCGGTCACCACACGGCCGGGCCGGGCGCTCATGATGAGCATGCGGGTGGACAGCAGCAGTGCCTCGTCGATGGAGTGGGTGATGAAGATGATGGTCTTCTTGCTCTTTTCGTAGATCTGCAGCAACTCGTCCTGCAGCACCTGGCGGGTCATCGCGTCGAGCGCGGCAAAGGGCTCGTCGAGCAGGATCACGTCCGGGTCATTGGCGAGCACGCGGGCGATGGAGACGCGCTGGCGCATGCCCCCGGACAAGGCATTGGGGTACTTGTCCTCAAAGCCCTTGAGGCCGACCATCTCGATAAAGCGGCGCGCCACCTGCAGGCGCTCGGCCTTGGCGATGCCCTTCATCTTCAGGCCGAAGGCGACGTTGTCGATCACCGTGAGCCAGGGGAAGAGCGCGTACTGCTGGAACACCATGCCGCAGTGCGGATCGACCTTGTTGACCTCGCGGCCGTTGACGACGATGCGCCCGGCGGTGGGTTTGTCGAAGCCGGTGACGAGGTTGAGCAGGGTGGATTTGCCGCAGCCCGAGGCGCCCAGCAGCACGACGAACTCGCCTTTTTCAATCTCCAGATCGACGCGCTCGAGCGCCTTGAAATCACCGTAGTGCTTGGCAATGCCCTGCACCGAAATCATGGAGCCTTTGTGTTGCTCGTTCATTGTTTCCACCTCAGTACCCAGTTTTCGATGTGACGGAACACGAAGTCGGTGATCAGCACCGTGGTGCTGATGAGCACCATGCCCAGCACAACCACCTCGGTCTGGAAGAACTCCTTGCCGTTCATGATGAGAAAGCCCAGACCTTCGCGGGCGGCGACCAGCTCGGCGGCGATCACGCAGGTCCAAGCCAGGCCCAGGATGACCTTGAAGCCGCTCAGGATCTGCGACAGGCTGCCGGGCAGGATCACTTCCTTCATCACCTGCCAGCGGTTGGCGCCCAGGTTTTGCGCGGCGCGCACCAGGAGCGGATCGACATTGCGCGTGGCCTCGATCACATAGACCATTGCTGGCGCAAAGCAGCCCATGAAGACGATGCTGTACTTCTGCGTCTCGGTGATACCGAACCACAGCAGCGACAGCGGGATCCAGCTCATCGACGGCAGCGGCCGCAGAAACGACAGGATCGGATCAAAGACCGCCCGGGCGAAGGACGAGGTACCCAGGAAGATGCCCAGCGGAATGGCCACGGCCGTGGCCGCCAAAAAGCCGATCATCACCCGGCGTGCGGACGCCAGGATGTGGGGCCAGAAGGTGCCGTCGCCCAGCATGGCGGCGGCCTTGCCCAGCGCTGCGCTGGGCGGGGGCAGGAAGATGGGATCGACCAGGCCGGCGCGGCACACGGCCTCCCAGAGGGCGATGAAGAACAGCACGGAGGCCGCACTGGTGGCGGCCAGTGCCATGCGGGATGGGGCTTTGGATATCACGTTGCGCGCTCCAGCCTTCAGACGAAGGAGGCATCGATCCAGTCTTTGACGACCGGGGCCTTGTCGATCTGCTTGTGCTTGACCAGCATCTCGGCCAGCTTTTGCAGGCCTTGCACAAAGTCACCGGTGAGCAGCTCTTTTTGCTGGGCCTGCGGGTACCAGTCGGAGCCGGTGACGGCCGACATCTGCTCTTTCATGGTCAGGCCGGTGAACTTGAGCAGCGCCTGCGAGGCTTTCTCGGGCTGCTCGCGCAGCAGATCGCTGGCCTTGAAGTAGGCCGACAGGTAGCGCTGGACCAGCTCGCGGTTCTGCGCGGCAAACTCGCGGCGCACCAGCAGCACATCGGGGCCGGGCGTGACCTTGAAGGACTTGTAGAGGCTGAACTGCGAATCATCGGCCAGCAGCTTGACGCCGGGCTCGCGCAGGATGTTGTCAAAGTGCGGGGTCCAGGCAGCGGCCGCATCGATCTGGCCGGTCTTGATGGCGCCTTGCAGCTCGGGGCCGGGGATGTTGAGCACATCGGCCTCGCCGGGCTTGATACCTGCCTGCTCCAGCACATCGAGCACCAGCAGATGGGTGCTGGATGCGAAGGTCACGCCAATCTTCTTGCCTTTGAGATCAGCCACGGTCGCTATGCCTTTGCGGGCGACCAAGCCTTCGACCCGGCCAAAGTTCTCCGGGATCGCAATGATCGCGAACTGCTTGGCGCCGCGCGACATCAGCGCCAGTGCCGAAACAATGCCGGCGCAGCCGATATCGACCCCACCGGACATGAAGGCACTCATGCGCGCCGACGAGGTGGCGAAGGACTGCCAGTCCTGGTGGATGCCCACTTCCTTCAAATAGCCTTCGGCCATCGCGAGGTGGGCGGGGTAGTGGCCCAGCCAGGGCGAGCCTCCGTATTTCACGGTTTGCTCGGCAGCAAGGCTGGGCAGCGACAGCGCGCCGGCGAACGAGGCAGCGGCGCTTTTCTGGATGAAGGAACGGCGGTTGAGGGTCATTTTGTCTCCTTGGATTTCCTGTTTTGAAGAACTCGCCAGTCGTTGGACAAGACACTCCCCTGGCGCGGATGCGGCGGCATCCCGGCCATGGACAGCGGCTTGTGCAGGGGCTGGCTAGCTCAGCGAGATCCCGCTTCTGAGCCAGGGGATCAGTTGGCGAACATCGGGAAAGATGTCGTTCTCCATGACGCTTCTGCTCACTTGGAAGCAGTTCTCGGCCATGTCCACGTACTCCCCTTCGCGGGAGAGCTGGTAGATGGTGCGGTGCAGGCTGGCGCCGGGCAGCGGAATGGCGGTGATCTGCCCGCTGTAGGTGCGGCCCTGCAGCAGGCAGATGGGCGTGGTGATCGTCCAGCCCAGGTCGGCGGCGACCATGGCCATGACCACGTCGGAGGTGTCAATCTCCAGATACGGGCGCGGGCTGAAGCCCTGGCGGCGCAGGTGGCGCTCGATCAAGGCGCCAAAGTGGGAGCGGGCGCTGAAGCGGATCAGCGGCATCCTCTCGATCAGGGTGGTGAGGTCGGCGTTCTTGAACTCTTTCTCGCGCACCTTGGGGATCACCGCGATAAAGGGCTCGGAGAAGATGGAGCGGCGCACGATGTGGTCGATGTCATCGAGCGTGTCGGTGGTGACGATCAGGTCGAGCTGGCGTTTCATCAGCGCTGTTGCATGGCTGTTGGCGAGGCCCGACCAGAGCAGCAACTGGCTGGCCGATTCGGTGACTTTCTTGACGATGGCCGGCCCTGCGGTGGCGGCGAAGGAGTCAATCATGCCGACACGGATGGCCGGGCGGCTGGCCAGATCGGCATCGCGCACATGCACCACCAGGCGCTCCATGTCTTCGACAATCTGCCCGGCCCGGCGGCTGAGTGCAATGCCTGCCGGTGTGAGCTTGAAGGGCCGCTGCGAACGGTCGAAGACCGGCGTCTCCAGAATCGCTTCGATCTGCGTGATCGTCTGTGAGACTGCCGATTGAGTGATCCCCAGCAGCGCTGCCCCCTTGGACAGGCTGCCCAAAGACGCTACGGCCTCGAAAATCTTCAAGGCGCGGACATCGAGACCCGAGGTTGTCTTCATGTCGTCTCCGTGATGGATCCACGGCAGCACCTGAGGTGTTTGCGGTGGATTTTTAAGTATTAGTATTTCTACAAATACTAGCCATTAAGCGGAGATTTTGATAACAACTTAATTAAAACTAATACTCAGGATCAGTTTCGCTTGGGTGGGGCATCTTCAGTCGTCGACAAAAAAGCCTCCAAGGCCGCAACATGCTGGCGGCCTTGGAGGCTGTAGTCCGGGTGAAACCGGAGCTTTTAGGCCTGCTGGCGCGTTGCAGCCAGCACAATCTCGCGGATGCAGACGCCATCGGGCTGCGCATAGGCGTAGTGGATGGCGTTGGCCACATCCTGGGCCGACAGCACCTTGCTGCCCATGGAGGTCTTCCATTCCTCATAGCCGGCCTTGATGCTGTCATCGGTGGTGTGGCCGAGCAGCTCGGTCTCGACCGCGCCGGGGGCGATGGTGGTCACGCGCACATTGTGGGCGGCCAGCTCTTCGCGCAGGTTCTCCGTCAGGCCATGCACGGCGAACTTGGTGCCGACATAGGCGACATGGTTGGGGAAGGTCTTGCGGCCGGCCACCGAGCCCACATTGATGATGCTGCCGCGCTGGCGCTGCACCATGCCGGCGGCGACGGCATGCACGCCGTTCAAGACGCCTTTGACATTCACATCCAGCATGCGGTCCCACTGGTCCGGGTCTTGGCGCGTGATCTCGCCCAGCAGCATGACGCCGGCATTGTTGACGATGGCATCGGCCGGGCCAAAGCGGGCTTCGCCTTGCTGCACGGCGGCGGCTACGGCGGCGCGGTCGGTCACGTCGACGGAGAGAGCCAGGGTGTCGGGCAGATTCAGGGCCTGCATGTTTTCCAGCCGGCGCGCCAGCAGCAGCAGCGGGTGGCCCAGCGATGAAAACAGCTGGGCGGTGGCCAGCCCAATGCCCGAGCTGGCACCGGTGATGACGATCAGGGGTTTGCGGTTTTGCATAATCCGAAGCCTTCTTAGAAATAAATATTTCTGATGAATCAGTAGAGAATCTAGTGTAGAGCGCGCGTATGGCATTTGAAAAACGGTTTATTCTTCTTCCACTCATACGTTTCGCTTATGGCTTGCCATGGATTACCGCCAATTCCGCGCCTTTGTGGCCGTCTTTGAAGAGCGCAATATCACCGCTGCCGCGCAGCGCCTGCACCTGAGCCAGCCGGCGCTGTCGGGCAGCATCCGCCTGCTGGAAGAGGCACTGGGCACGGCCTTGTTTGTGCGCAAGGCGCGCGGTGTGGATGTGACGGACGATGCCCGCGCGCTCTACCCCCAGCTGCGCCGCATGGTGGCCGAGGCCGATGACCTGGCCCAACGCTTTCGCAAACGTGATGAGCGCGAGCGCCTGACCATTGGTGTGGAAGAGGATGTAGCCCGCAGCACCGTGCAGTATTTGTCCGCCACTGCCCGCGCCTGTGTGCCCGGCGTGCAACTGCATTTGCTGGCGCAATGCGATGGCGATGCGCGCCTGGCCAGCGAGGAGCTGCGCTGCGAGGATGAGCTGTTCCTGCCCCTGCTGAGCGAGCGCTATGTGCTGGCCCTGCCCGCGCAGGCCCTGCTGCCAGACAACGCAGCGGCTGCCCCGCAGGCCCCCGCCACCGACTGGATCGTCTGCCCCACCCACGCCAGCCACCAGCGCCTGATGCCGATCTACGGCAGCCACGCCGACTCGCCCGCGGCGCTGGCCAGCAACTTCTCGCTGGCGCTGGACTTGGTGGCGGCCGGTGTGGGCAAGGCCATCGTGCCGGAATCCCTGGCGCAAGCAATGCCGGGTGTGCAGACCCAACCGCTGGAGGTGGAGCTCAAACGCCGCATTGGGCTTTGCTACAACGTGCAGGCTTTAGGTAATGGGGCGCTGGCGCGTTTGCGGGATGGGGTGGTGGGCGAGGGTTGACTGGTGCCTGCAATGGCAATCACCGCACCCGAGGAAGATGCATCGACGCTGTCCCATCCGCTCCGGGTTTTATGGCGCCATGGCACCGCATTGCTTGCAGTAGTGCTCCTTACGAGGCGGGTAAGGTGTTGACCACAGCCAGAGCATCAAAAACGTCGCCAATGCCGCGCCGAGAGGGGTTTTGAGCTGGAACTCCGTGCCGCCACAGCTCTTGCATACCCTTGTGTCGCTGGGGTAGTCATGCTCCAAAGCTTGCTGCAGCGTACCTTTGTCGCGCTCGGCCAGCACTGACTGCGCCTGCTGGAGCAGGTGCACAGGCACGGCAACGCGAACGCCACCGAGTACCCGCGACATCGACCATTGCAGGCCGATATGGTGTTCGCTGCGCAAGTAGGCGGGAATGTTCTCTGATTCCAGCAATGCACGGCATACATGGGCTTGCCAGGCACTGTCGTGGATTTCCACCGTGATAAATCGAACTTCCTGTTCCATGCCCCTCCTAGGCCAGAAGTGTGGCCAGCGGAGCACATCAAAGCACGCTGCTCTTGCATCTTGGGCCTGCCAGCGATGCTACTGGTCCTTGCTCGAGAGCGTTAACGGTGAATGCACAAAAGCGACAAGTGCTTAGTTTGCATTGGTAACCATGTGGCCCTGCAAACCCCTGTATTCCCTGGTTGAGCGCAAGACGCCGTAGTGGTCAAGCGTCAGGACAGCACATCCCGCAGCGACGCATCCTTGGCGAACTGGGCCTTGGCAAAGGGGCACAGTGGCAGCACTTTGGTGTGGGTCTCGCGGGCCCAGGCCACCAGCGCATTGAGCAGCTGGCGGCCGGCGCCTTCACCGCGCAGTGAATCGTCCACTTCCGTGTGGTCGATGATGATCATCGTGGCATTGGTGCGGCTGTAGGTCATCTCGGCCACGCGTGCGGCATCGCGGTTGATAAAGAACGCGCCTTTGGAATCGGCTTCTTCGTGTTGGACGGTGTAGGGCATGCTGGCCTTTGGCTGAACAAAACCCCAAGAATAAGGGAAGGCTGGAGCCTTGCGATCGGCAGGGCTGTGTTCCTTGTCGTATCAGCTCTCCGTCGCAAACAGCTCGATCGCATCGTCGGACCAGTCATGGCCACTCCAGCCAGAATCTGCATCGGGCGGCGGGAAGGCGGTGCGGCAGTAGCCCTGCTTGGCCGCAAAATCAAACACCGCATGCGGGTAGCCATTGATCAGCAGGACGACCTTGCTGCCATCGGTGGACCAGCCCATCGTCACCTCGGACGGCAGGTGCTTGTCTGAGACATCGGCCACGTTGTAGATGTGCAGCGCGTTCTGGATGGGTTGCTCGGCATTCGCAAAATCCAGCGCGTAGAAGTAGGCGGTGTCGCCATCGTCTTCAAACACGGCTGCATAGCTGCCTTCGGGTGCATTGCCTTGCATCGGCTCGGCGGCGCCGATCTGGATGGTGTCCTGGGCGGTAACGACGATGGGCATGAGCAGTCCTTGTCATGAATGAGAGGGAAGCCGTGGGGGCCAGCAAGGGGCCAGCATAAACCGGCTATGGGGCAGCGCTGGGTAGGCCAAGCTAGTTATCGCATGCCCCGGATATGGGCGATCACTTCACGCAAGGTGGTGGCATCGGGCACCCACCAGTCGGCCAGTGCCCCCAGGGCCACGGCGCAGACCAGGGCGCCGAGCAGTGGCTTCCAGGTCAGTCGCACGGCAGAGGCCAGCCAGCCTGCGCGCTCCACCCGCACCAGCGCGCGGGCGGTCATCATCGAAAAGGCCAGTTCCACCGCCACGGTCAGCAGCACATCGACGCCGAAATACAGCCATAGCAGCGCGCCAAAGCCAAAAAAGGCGAGCAGCAAACCGGCAAACACCGCCAGAATCGGCACGATGACGATGCCCTCATCGCCGCCGCCGATATCGACCACATCGACGGCATCGGTCCAGGAGCTGGAAGCACCGGATGCAGCCGACGACAGGTCCACCTCCGCCCAGTCCCCCGAGGCCCCGCCACCACCAAAGTTGCCGCCGTCGCCCGACTGCCAATCGGGCGCGCTCCTGCCTACGGGCAGATCGGGAACCGGATCGATGCCATCGACCCAGGAGTCCTCTCGCTTGCGCTCGTAGGCATTGCGTACCAGATAGGCCGCCCAGAGCCGCAGCACCAGCAGGTAGACCGCATAGCCCACACCCAGGCTTATGGCATAGCGCATTGCCATCGAACTAACCCCGGAATGGAGCAGCGCTGCGGTGACGGCCCACATCACCAGCATCACCAGCAGCCCCATGCACAGGCCATGTAGGCGCAGCCAGTGTTTTTTCTGCAGGGTGGATGCCATATGCTGAGGCATGCGCAATGACGACCAGCTGGACTTGCGCTTGCGCAGCGCGGCGCGGTTTTTGGGTGCTTGGGCCAAGGCTCTGGGGTGGAGAGTGAGGTCGGGAGCAGTGTAGCAGTGCGGGTTTTGCGGCGGGTTGAGCGGTGGCCGGCACCTTGCTGCGGGGCGCTTTGGAGGGCTGCTGCACTTACCGCTTAGGCCTCTTGCCAGCGCGCCCGGTCCAGGTCATGGCCAGCGCGATGCAGAGGGTGGCCGGTGCCAACAGGCCCAGCCAGGTGATCCAGGCCAGGCCGCTGTCCATCACCGCGAGCATGCCCATGAGAGAAGCGAGCAAGGCCATTGCGCCCAGCAGCTGTAGCCAGCGGCGCGCACGAGCGCCTAGCCAGGCAGAAGGCAGATGCATCGCATGCCGGTCCATCGCCAAGGCCAGCGCGGCCAGGGCCAGCAGCATGCACAAAGCAGACAGGGCCAGCATCAGCGGCTCGCCCCTTGGCGGCGTTGCATGGCCAGGGCACCCCCTGCAAATGCCAGGCCCAGCGCGATAAAGCCAAGGTCCATACCGGCCATCACCGCATCGCCCGTCAGCAGCGAATGCAGCAGGTGCCGCTTGCTGGTGGCGGCATTCAGCATGGGCAGCAGGCCAAAGCCCATCGCTGCGCACCAGGCCAGCCAGCGCCAGGCTTTGGCAGGCGCGGTGCAGGCTGCCCAGACAAAGCTCAGCAGCCAGGTGGCAAACAGCGCATGCAGTTCCCACTGCGCGCGGGCCTCCAGGGCGGTGGGCAGCAGCCGGTTGGCCCAGAGGTAGGCGGAGATGGCCACGGGCAGCCCCAGAATGGCCGCAGGGTTGAGCCGGCTGACGAGTGCATGGCCCGCACTGGGCATGCGGGCCTGGCGCTTGGCCGACCAGAGCACCATGCCGGTGGCAATCATCACGCAGCCCAGCAGCCCTGACAGCAGGTACAGCGCGCGCAGCACTGCGCCTGCAAACAGACCTTCGTGCAGGCCCAGCCACAGGTCGCGGGCGGCGCGCGGGGTAGATTGCCGCGTGGGGCGCTCGGCCAGCAAGGCACCGCTGACGCCATCGAACACGAGGATGCCGGCCTCGCGCACAGGGCCGCTGGCAAAGTTGCCAATGGCGCTGATGCGGGCGTTGGCATCGCCCGGCTGTTGTACTGTGAGCACCGCCACGTGCGCGCCCTGCCACTGGGCCTGGACTTGGGCCAGCAGCGGGGCGATGGCGGTCAGCGGCGCCGGCTGACCCGATGCGGGGGCAGCAGCCATCGGCGGGAACAGCTCGCCATAAAAGTTGCGCACTGCCGCGCCTGGTGCCTGGCCGTACCAGGCGCTGGCGATCAGCGGCATGAAGGAGAACATCACAAAGACGAGGCCCGAGTAGCTGATCATCAGCTGAAACGGCAGACTGGCGACGCTGGCCAGGTTGTGCGCATCCAGCCAGGAGCGCTGGCCCTTGCCCAGCCGCAAGGTAAAGAAATCGGCAAAAAAGCGCCGGTGCGCGACGATGCCTGTGAGCAGGGCGAGCAGCAGCACCATGGACGCGATGGCGACCAGCCACTCCGTCAGCGCCGGGGGCAGGTAGTGCAGACGCCAGTGCAGTTGGTAGAGCGCCTGGCCGCCCGCCGTGTCGCGCACGGCGATGGGTGCGCCGGTCTGTACATCCAGCCATACGGGCTGCGGCTGTGGTTGTGCGGCGCTGGGGGGTGACCAATCGACGCGCAGATAGGGCTCGTTGCGGTCTACCGGTAATTGGATGGACCAGCTGTGCGCTTCAGCTGCATGGGCCTGCAGATAGGCCAGCGCATGTGCCGCCTGGGGTGCTGCTGGCAGCGGGTACTGCGCTGGAGGCAGCTCGGGGCGCATCCAGCGGTCGATCTCGGTATCCAGATAACCGGCAGTGCCGGTGACAAACATAAAGTACAGCAGCCAGCCAAACAGCACACCGGCCCAGGTGTGCAGGCCCGCCATCGCAGGGCGCAGCGGGCGCTTGGGGGGATGCGATGGGCTCACAGCGCCACCCAGGCGACGAGCGCGCTGCCCAAGCTGGTCAGCAGCATGCCTGCCCAGGCGCGGCCTGCGCTGCGGGCGGCAAAGGCCGCCATCAACGCAACGGCATATACGACAAAGCTCAGCTGCATCGCCACCAGCACCGCATCGGCACGCGGCAGTGCCGGGGCCAGGATGGCGACCAGGGCCACCGGCAGCAACTGGGCCAGCGCATAGCCGCCCAGGCTGCCCGCGAGCAGGCGCGATGCCACCGCCCAGCCCGCCGCAGGCCTGCGGGGCCGGGCGGCCTGCGCCGCCTGGTCAGCGCGCAATCAGAACTCCGTCGATGCCGACAGCAGCACGGTGCGGGGCGCGCCCATGGTCAGGCCTTCACGCGCGGCAGACTGCCAGTAGTTCTTGTTCAGCAGGTTCTCGACCGTCAGGCGCAGGGTGACGGGCGTGTTGCCGGCCGTAAAGCGGTAGCGCGCGCCCAGGTCAAAGCGGTTCCAGGATGGCAGTTGCTGGCTGTTGGCCACATCCACATACTGGCTGCTGGTGTGCAGCGCGCGGGCGGTCAAGGTCAGGCCGGGCACAAAGGCGGTGTCCCATTCGCCGCCGATATTGATCTGCACCTTGGGGGTGGCCGGGGCCGTGCGGCCATCGTTGAGGCCGTCTTCGGTCTTGGTCAGCTTGCCCTGGGTGAAGGCCACGCCGGTCAAGAGGCGCAGGCCACGGCGCACCTCACCTTGGGTGACGATCTCCAGACCCCGGTTGCGCTGCTCGCCATCCATGCGGAAGCTGGAGGGCGTGGTCGAGGCATCGAGCAAGCTGCTGGGCCGGCTGATCTGGAACACACTGGCGGTGGTGACAAAGTTGCCGGTGTCGAACTTGGCACCCAGCTCCACTTGCCTGGATTTGGAGGGCGGGAAGATCTCGCCGGCATTGGCCGTGCCTTCGGGCGCGGTCGAGCCCTGGGACAGGCCCTCGATGTAGTTGCCATACAGCGATATGCCTTGTGTGGGCTTGAACAGCAGCGCTGCCATCGGCGTGATGGCCGACTTGTCATAGCGCGCGGTTTCTCCGCCGGAGCTGCCGTTGTACGTGCGGGTGCGCACCTCCTGGTGGCGCGCGCCCAGGGTCAGCTGCCAGCGCTTGTCGGCGGTGGAGATGGTGTCGGCCAGCGCCACGCTGGTCATGCGTGTCTCACCGGTGCGGGGCAGCTGGTCGCCCAGGCTGATGGTCGGCTTGGTGATGTCGGCCGGGGTGTAGATGCTGGATGCGTAGACCGTGCCGTTCTGGCGCAGCAGGCCATTGTCTTGCGCATAGCCGCTGGTGCTGAGCACCCATTCATGGCCCAGGCTGCCGGTTTGCAGCTTGCCTTTCAGGCCCACTTCAGCGGTGCGGGTGTTCACGGCTTCTTTCAGGCGGTAGGGCCGGGCCATCAGCGTGCCTTGCGCATCCTGCAGTTGCGATGTGGTTTGCAGGCTGTCGAAGTCATAGCCCATCGCCCCCATCGCACCGTAGGCGATCAGGTTGGGGCTGATGTCCACCTCGCCGCGCACAATGGCGGCGCGCTCCTGGGCATCCCAGTAGCTCCAGGACGGCTGGAAGTTGGTCCTGTTGTCGGGCGCTGCGGCGATGGGTGTGCCCTCCGACGGAGGGAACAGCAGGCTGCTGCGGCCATGGGTGACGCGCTTTTGGTAGTTGATGTCCGCCTCCAGGCGCACGCGCTCGCCCTGGTAGTCCAGACCCAATGCCAAGGCATCCACCCGCTCGCTGGCGCCATGGATGGGCGTATCGCCCGAGCGCTTGGCGACGTTGAGGCGCACGCCCCATTCCTGGTCCGCACCAAAGCGGCGGCCAAAATCCGCATGCACGCCAAACTGGCTGTCTTGCGCATAAGAAGCGGTGACGCGGTTGAGCGGCGTGGCACCGGCGCGCTTGGGCACCAGGTTGATGCCGCCCCCCACCGAGCCCGCCGGCGCCATGCCGTTGAGCAGCGCGCTGGGGCCGCGCAGCACTTCCACCCGCTCCACGCCGATCAGCGACGCCGCATTGCGCGGCGACAGGCCATACAGGCCGTTGTACGACACGTCGTAGTTGAAGACGGTAAAGCCACGGATGTTGAACTCTTCGCGGCCCGCATTGCGGCCGTAGGTGTTGCGCACCGAGGGGTCGTTGACCAGCACATCGCCAATGGTTTGTGCCTGCTGGTCGTCCACCAGCTTGGCGGTGTACTGGGTGGTACTGAAGGGCGTGTCCATCACATCGCGGTTGCCCAGCAACCCGACCTTGCCGCCGCGCGCGACCTGGCCGCCCGCATAGGGGCCGGGCAGACCTTCCAGGGCGGCTGCCGTGACCGAGACGGTGGGCAGCACCACGGTACCCGCCGGGTCTGCCGATGTGGCGGGCGTTGCAGGCGCTGCGGGCCGCACCAGCACCGCACGGTCTTTGACCGAGCCCTGCAGGCCGCTGCCGGCCAGCAGGCGGTCCAGTGCCTGCTGCGGCGTCAGCTGGCCCGATACGGCGGGTGCCGTCTTGCCAGCGACCAGCCCGGCTGGAAAGCCCAACTGCAGATCGCCTTGGCGTGCCAGCTCATTGAGCGCCTGGGCGAGTGGCTGCGCTGCAATCGAAAAACTGCGTGCCCCCTCTTGCGACGATGCCGCTGTCTGCGCATGTGCCGTCAGCGGCTGGACAGCGGCGATACCCAGCGCCAGTGCGGCTGCCATGGCAAGGGGAGTGGGGCGAAAGCGGAAAAGGGGCGCGGTGCGCAGCATGGAAGGGGCTCCTGGATCGGCAAGGGAAAGGGCTTGTGCGCTGCGCACAGCGCGCGCCACCCCCTGTAGACGCAGCAGCGCCAGGAATCCGCACGTACCCAGGAAAAATATTTTGAATAAATTCAGCGGGCGACGATTTCCGTCACACCATCGCGTTTGACGAGCCGCACCGGCAGCAGGTGCGGCAAAAATTCCGCAAAGCGCTGGTGCTGGTTCAAACCATAGCTGCCACCCACCGGCATGGCAGCCACCGCCGGGTCGCGCACCACTAGGCCAGTGGGGCCATAGCGCTCAAACTCGGCCAAGGCCTGGGCCAGGGGCGTGCGGTTAAAGCTCAGCCGACCGCTGCGCCACTGGGCCACGGCGGCGGGCGCTACCTCGGTGATGGTGCCAAGGCCCGTATCCTGCGCAGCGCCGCCTTCCAGCATCTGGCCGGCTGTCAGCACCACCATGGCGGGTGCCTGCGCGGTCTGGTCCGCATCAGGCTGCAGCCGTTCCACCTTCACCCGGCCTTCTTCCACCGCCACCTGGGTGTGGCCCGCGCCCACGCCTTGCGCTGTGTGCCGCACTGAAAAGCGTGTGCCCACCACGGTGATGCGCAGATCACCCGCCAGCACCTGGAAGGGCCGGCTCGGGTCGGCATGCACGGAGAACATCGCCTGGCCATCGGCGAGCGCCACCTCGCGCCGGTTGCGGTAGAGCCGCGCGGTCAGGTGCGTGTCGGTATCCAGCTGCACGGTGCTGCCGGAGGCCGCATCGTCGGGCAAGGTGACCATCAACTGCTGGCCGCGCTGCGAGGCATAGCTTTGCTGAAAGCTGGGTTGCACCCACCAGCCAAACCAGCCTGCGCCCAACACCGCCGCTGCCACCAGCGCCGTGGCGGCATAGGGCACCACGGGCCGCAGCCAGGCCTGCCAAAAGCGGGGGCGTGCGGCACTGCTGCGCTGCGCGTCGCGCTGGGGCAGGCCCGCGCGCAGCCGGGCCAGGTCTTGCTCGGGTAGGCTTTGCACGCCTGCAATGCTGGCGCCCATCGCATCCAGTGCGGGCGCATGGCGCGGGTCGGCCGCCAGCCAGGCCTGCAAGGCTGCTTGGCCCTGCGCATCCAGCCCCGCATGGCGGCGCACGGCCCAGGTCGCGGCCTCGTGCTCCAGCGCCTCGGCCTCGTCCGCAGCCATGCCTTCGGGCAAGGCGCCCGGGCGGTGGTCGACAGAGGAAGAGGTGCTGGACATGCGCAGAAAAATCGAGAGGAAGGGGTGACGGGCAGAGGTGAGGAAAGAGGGGTGGCCGTGGGTGGCGAACTAAGCGCCTGGCCCCTGTCCATGCCGTTTGCAGGCCAGGGTACCGCGCACCACATGCTTCTCAACCATGCTAACCGATATGCCCATGCGCGCTGCGATCTCTGCCTGCGGCAGACCGTCGATGACATGCAGTACAAAGGCCTCGCGGCAGCGCGGCGGCAGGTTCTCGATCACCTGCACATAGCCATGCACGGTCTGCTGTCGCACCAGGGCCTCCTCGGGTTGCAGATGCTGGGGTGCGGGCGGCTCATCCGATGCCGACACCTCATCCAGGCTGTCATGGCGCCGCACCTCGGCGCGGCGGTGCTGGTCAATCACCAGGTTGCGCGCCGTGCGGTACAGCAGCGCCCGCCCATCCATCACCGGCGGCCCTGTCCGCTGCGCCGCCAGCACCCGCGCATAGCTCTCCTGCGCCAGGTCCGCCGCCGCATCGCGGTCGCCCACCTGGCGGTGGAGAAAGTTCAGCAGTTCGCGGTAGAAGCGCTCAAGCATGGAGGAACCGGTGGACCGGCGGCAGTCCCTGCAGGCAGGGGGCGAGTGACGAAAATAAGAATCATTCTAATTGGAGTGGGGAAGTCCCCGGACGGCTTCTGGTGGCTGGCGGGCATTCCTGTTGGGTGGCGGATGCCTGATGCCGGGGCTTGCTGGGGGCTGTGCTACCTCAGCCGCTCCAGCATCTCTGCCATCACGATATGGCGCGTCCCGAAAACAACCCTGCCTCTAACGCCGAGACGTCCAACTGCGGTCTGCCTGAATCATTCAAGCGTAGCCGAGCATTTTTCTAATGCGCTATTGGCGAACCGGAGTACGCTCAACTATCTGTTGATAATCCAAATTCTTGTCGGCATCCCTTGCTTTGTAGCGATCAGCCTCTTGCGGCGGCTGAGCAGTGTGAGGGAGCGCGGTGTTGTTTCCAGATCACGCCATCAACCAGGTAGTGATGAAAATTCAGCGTGAAGTGTGCGATGAGCACAGTGGGAAGTCCCAGCCAAAGCAACTGTGTCCCAACCCAGTCTACGGTCAAATAGAGCAGGGCTCCCAGTAGCAGACAAAGGCAGATGTATTGCCGGGCACTCTTCCAGAGCAGCGTTGTTGAAATCCTTTCGCTGCTTCTCTCAGCGTCGCGCCGGATGTTCTGCACCCAGACGAACTGTAAGTACTGCAGGTTGTGCCAGAGGTTGATCACCAGCCAGCCAAGGGTTATATCGGTGATCCAGATGTAAGCTGAGAGATTGGCACACACGTGTGATGCCACAAACCCATCGTGGCGCCAATCGATCTCGCGAGCCAGAGCCTTATGAGCAAGCCGCCACGACCACCATACGCCGCACACGATGGTGGCTAATCCTGCGACGTCGGCCACCTGTGTAGGCACAGCCGGAAGTTCAATGGGGTACTCAAGAAAAGTTGTGGGAGACTCGGCGCAGCGGGCAAGTAGTCCCCAGGCTGCAACCATATAGATCAGGGTTTCGGACAGTCGATCCGCTTGAAACGGTTGCGTCGAACCTGCCCGTCGATAAGCCCTGGCGATACCGAAGGATTGCCGCGCGACGTGATAGCTCTGAGCGATGAAATAGAGCGTGAATAGCCCGCTAATCTCGTACGCTAGTGCCGTGACCACCACACCGCCGAGCACGATCACGGGTAACCCGAAGATCAGAAAACGATATCGTCGGACGTCGACCAAACTAGCACCGATACGGGTGAAGGTCGCCACCACATGGGGATTGGCGAAAAGCCAGGTATCGATCAGTACAACGGCGATCAGCATCGCAGGAGAGAAGGATGCGATGCCTGCCAGGCCGAGAGCTAGCACCAGCGTACCCACGATGAAGGTGCCATCAAACCAGGCATGCTGGCCCAGCAATCCAGTGCGGGCGGCCCGTTTCTGGGCCGACGTATTCATGTAACTGTCATCGGCCTGATATGTGGCCGAGGTGACCCGAGCGGTGCAGGCTTGGGAGGCATGGTGAACATGGTTCCTGCACGGAGGTATTGCGCAGTGCTGTTCTTGAGTTTCTCCAGCGCTAGTGCTCGGGAGGCTGCAAAACGTGATTCAAGTGTGAGCCGCTTGGACATTCCGGACAGGCCTGCAGCGGGAAGCTTTTGGTATGGATCGTAGACTTCGGTCATTTCACAGGGATAGCAGCGATTACTTGCATCAAGTTGGCTCGCAAGGCTAATTTTGTAGACAACACCTTCGGCCTGATCGGGATCCACAGGAAAGGAAAAGACCAAATCGGAAACCGTGAAGTCTTTCCTTACATCGCGTTGAAATATGAATCCCGCAGCCCGATAGGCGTCAATAACCGTAGATTTCAAGCTGGTCTGCTCAATGCCGACGAACGAGTTTTCATAGAGGTTCTTCTCACCTTGCCACTGGTTCTTGTAATCGAACCCTAGACTGCCGTCCATAAATGCCTGCCCATCTTGCTGAATGCTCGCATAGGCTTGATCGATGGCAGGAAGGATCTGCCGATTCACTGCATACTGAAGCATCCAGGGAGCCTGTTGCAGATCAGCAAAGTCTGTCAACACCGCCGTTCGCAGAAAACAAGTCGCACATCGCCCCTTCTTGTCGATATTTTCATCCGTCCTGAGCACTACTTCGATATTCTGGACCTGTCCTTCCATTGCCACAGGGTAGGCGAAGGTGTAACGCACCGTGCCATCTTTCATTCGCTCAGAAGTACGCGATGAGAAGCCTGCATTTTCGAAAGCGGTGCTCACCATTTTGCTGAAATTCTCAGCCGGCATCCCTTTATAAGCGGCTATGGCGAAAGCCTCTGACGCTGTGCTCGGGTGAAGCAGAATCGGCGCGGCGACATCTTTTGCTGATGGATTTCCTATCAGAACTACGCCCAATAAAAGGGAAAGCATCAGTTTTATTAACTGCTTTATTTGCATTGTTTATAATTGACCTGTATGGAATAGAAAATAGGAACAGCATAACACTGCAATAAAATATTTGCCTAAGGCTGAAGAAGTGTTTGTATGAAGCAAAGACTGCGGATTTACTACACCGAAGCTCAGAAAACGGTGATGTGGGATCGCTGGAAAGCAGGCGATAACTTGCACGAGATCGTCAAGCTTTTGACCGGCCGCACACCCAGCATTGGCTGCTGGCAAATCGATTCGCTGCATCGCCAGGCGCTTGAGACGAGCTGCCGCCACCATTGGCGCGAGCTGCTGCGCAATGACGGCAGGACTTGCTACCGAGCGGCTGAGGCCGATGCTGCAGTCTGGGAGCGTGCTCGTCGTCCCAAGGTATGAAAATTGGCACGCAACCCTGCACTGACTCAGATCGTCGCGGTTAAATAGCAAGGCCTATGGTCACCTGAGCAAATAGCGGGATGGCTCAAGCGGATCTATTCGGATCAAAAGGAGTTGCAGGTGTTTCATGAAGCCATCTACCGCACGCTATTCGTCCAAACACGTGGTGCTTTGAAGAAGGAGCCGCTGGAGCACTTGCGACGAACTAGAGGCATGCGGCGCTCAAGGCACTGCACTCGGAAACTCCGATCCATGGCCTATCAGCGAAGGCCCAGCCTGCATAGAAGTTCGTGCAGCTCCAGGCCATTGGGAAGACGACCTGTTGTTCAGTGATGCTTACAGCCAGATTGCGACGCTGGGCGAGCGGCATACGCGCTATGTGATGTTGGTCTAACGCGCGGACAAAGATTTGTTCACCGTGGGAGCCGCTTAGCCCTGCATGCGCAGACATTGCCCAGGCTGCTGTATCTCTCCTGGACTTGGGACCGCTCAATGAGAAACTACAGCCATAGAAAAAGGTATAAAAAAAGAGCCCGGAAGTTTCCGGGCTCTTTTTGCTGGCTATGCCAAGCGTCTTCATTTAACGCCTAAAGATAGGTGAGTCGTTTTGGCTTGTGGCATCCAGTCGCAAATGGGTGTCGCGAGTCGCAAACAATACGGCGCCCTACGGGCCCACTGCCCATCACACATCAATATTCCCCGCCCGCAACGCATTGGTCTCGATAAAGTCACGGCGTGGTTCCACCTCGTCGCCCATCAGCATCGTGAAGACGCGGTCGGCTTCGATGGCGTCGCCGACCTTGACTTGCAGCAGGCTGCGGACTTCGGGGTCCATCGTGGTTTCCCAGAGCTGCTCGGGGTTCATCTCGCCCAGGCCCTTGTAGCGCTGGCGCGCGGTGGTGCGTTCGGCTTCGCTGATGAGCCATTGCATGGCCTGGCGGAAGTCGGTGACCTTCTCCATCTTGGCTTTTTCGCCTTCACCACGGGTGACCTTGGCGCCTTCGGCGAGCAGGCCGTGGAAGTTCTGGGCTTCGGCGGCCAGTGCGGCGTAGTCCTGGCCTTCGACGAACTCCTGGGTCAGGATGGAGCTCTTGATGTTGCCGTGGTGGTGGCGGCTGATGCGCAGGATCGGCTTTTCGGTGTGCGGATCGAGCTCACCGGTCACCTCGGCGGGCACGCCAGTGGTGGTCAGCTCGCGCAGCTTGGCTTCCAGCACGGGGGCGCAGACCATGGCGTCGTCCAGCGTGTCGAGGCGGATCTGCACGCCGTCGGCGATGGCGCGCAGCGCCTCGGCGTCCAGGTAGGACGAGAGGCGCTCAATGACGGTTTCGGCCGCCAGGTGCATGGCCGCCAGGCGGCTGAGCTCTTCCCCATCGATGTTGCGCGGGTTGGCGCCGCCGGTGCTGACGCTGGCGCCTTGCAGCGCCACGCGCAGCAGGAACTGGTTCAGCGCGGGGCCGTCCTTGAGGTACAGCTCTTCCTTGCCGTTCTTGACCTTGTACAGCGGCGGCTGCGCAATGTAGATGTGGCCGGCTTCGACCAGGTCCGGCATCTGGCGGTAGAAGAAGGTCAGCAGCAGGGTGCGGATGTGGGCGCCGTC
>NZ_CAXYJV010000017.1:0-9879 GCF_964277875.1 uncultured Comamonas sp. | reverse complement strand
GCCCTGTACCCAGATCTGGCCTTGCACATCGGCCACCAGGCGCATGCGCAAGGCCAGATCTGGGTACAGGGCCAGGTCCTTGTCCGACAGGCTGCGGATGTAGCGCAGCATCGCGGTTTCGGAATGGTGGGTGTTGAAGACCGGGTGGGTCAGGTAGGCGCTGCTGCGCTGCAGGCCTTCGGGAATCAGCGAGGTGCTGCCTTCGTCCATGGCCTCGATGTTGGGCAGTGCCTGGCCGGGTTGGGCGAAGATGCGCCACAGCAGCTCCACATCGGCGCGGCTGGAGGTTTCGTCCAGGCTGATGCACAGGTATTCGTCCCAGGCCTTGCGCAGGTTGACGCCCTGGTCCAGCGCACGGGCCAGGATGGCGTCGGTGGCGTCCTTGGTGTGCAGCGACAAGGTATCGAAAGCGCTGTCATGGTGGCGGGCCGCGAAGCCCAGCTGCGTCAGGCCACGGCTGAGAATGGCGGTGAGGCGCGCCACGCGCTGGGCAATGCGCTTGAGGCCGGCCGGGCCATGGTAGACCGCGTACATGCTGGCAATGACGGCCGGCAGCACCTGGGCGGTGCAGATGTTGGAGGTGGCTTTTTCGCGGCGGATGTGCTGCTCGCGCGTCTGCAGTGCCAGACGGTAGGCCGGGTTGCCATGCACATCGACGCTGACGCCGACCAGGCGGCCTGGCAGGGAGCGCTTGTAGTCATCGCGGCAGGCCATGAAGGCGGCGTGCGGGCCGCCAGCGCCCATCGGCATGCCAAAGCGCTGGCTGTTGCCGACGACAATGTCAGCACCCCATTCGCCGGGGGGCGTGAGCAGGGTCAGCGCCAGCAGATCGGTCGCCACAATCGCGGCAGCCTGCTTGGCATGAATCGCATCGACGTCGGCCTTCCAGTCGACAATCCAGCCGCTCGAAGCCGGGTACTGGATAACGGCGGCAAACAGTTCACCCGCCAGCGCAGATTCCCATGCGTCCTTGCTGTTGGCCACCAGCACCTCCAGGCCCAGCGGCTGGGCGCGGGTCTGGATGACTTCAATGGTCTGGGGATGGAGATCGCCTGCCAGCACAATGCGGTTGCTCTTGGACTTGACCGAGCGCTTGGCCAGGGTCATGGCCTCGGCGGCGGCCGTGGCTTCGTCCAGCATCGAAGCGTTGGCGATGGGCATGCCGGTCAGGTCGCAGACCATGGTCTGGAAGTTGACCAGCGCCTCCATGCGGCCTTGCGAGATTTCGGCCTGGTAAGGCGTGTAGGCGGTGTACCAGGCGGGGTTCTCGAGGATGTTGCGCAGAATCACGCCGGGCGTGAGGGTGCCGTAGTAGCCCTGGCCGATGAAGCTCTTGAGCACCTGGTTCTTGCTGGCCAGGGCCTTGAGCTCGGCCAGCGCAGCCGCCTCGGTCACCGGCTCGGGCAGGTCCATCGGCTTGCTGCGCACGATGGAGGCGGGCAGCACCTTGTCGATCAGCGCATCGAGCGAGGGCAGGTCCAGGGCTGCCAGCATCCGGGCCTCATCGGCGGGGTCCGGTCCAATGTGGCGGGCGATGAATTCACTGGCGTTTTCCAGCGCGGCAAGGGGCTCTTTGGAGGGCATCAGCATGGTCCGGATCGGTGTAAATGGAGGGGTTGGGGCTGGCGCGGTATCAAAGAGCGCTGGCAGCGGGGAAAAGCTAAAAAGGGGAGGAGGCCGGAGCCTCCTGGGCCTGAAAATCCTGCTGATGGCCTGCAAACTCTTCCGTGGCAGGCCAGCAGCAGGGCCGGGCCATCAGGCGTTGGCGGCGAAGTCGTTGTAGGCGGTTTCGTCCAGCAGTGCGTCAAGCTGGGCCACATCGCTGAGCTTGACCTTGAAGAACCAGCCGGCGTTGAGCGGGTCGGAGTTGGCCAGCGACGGGTCGTTGCGCAATGCTTCGTTGACTTCGACGATCTCGCCGGTTACAGGCATGAAGACATCAGCGGCCGCCTTGACAGACTCCACCACACCGGCGACATCGCCCTGGTTGAACGTGGCGCCCACTTCAGGCAGATCGACAAACACCACGTCGCCCAGCGCGTCTTGCGCGTGGACGGTGATGCCGACGATGGCAGCATTGGTGTCGGCGCTGTTGATCCATTCGTGGTCGCGGGAGAACTTGATCGTCATAGGAATACTCCAGTTTTGTAGGCGTGAATTGTGCTCAGGCGGGTGCGGACAGCCGCACCCAGCAGCTACTTTAGCCGCGGAAATAGCGCGGAGGGACAAAAGGCATGGCCACCACCTCGACAGGCACTGCTTTGCCGCGCACCATCGCATGCAGCTGCGTGCCGATGGCCGCCAGCGCTGGCTCGACATAGGCCATCGCAATGGGCTTGTCGATGGTTGGGGCCAGCAGGCCGCTGGTGGTCACGCCGACGACCTGGCCATCGAGGTTGCGGATCTCGACCTGCTCGCGCACCGGAATGCGCTCTTGCGCCACCAGGCCAACCCGCTTGCGGGTCAGGGTGGCGGGATTGTCGATCTGCGCGAGCACCTTGTGGGCACCGGGAAAACCGCCTGCGCGCGCGCCGCCGGTGCGGCGCACCTTCTGAATGGCCCAGTTCAGGCCGGCTTCGGGTGGGGTGGTGGCGGCATCGAGATCGCTGCCGTAGAGGCACAGACCGGCTTCCAGGCGCAGCGAGTTGCGCGCGCCCAGGCCAATGGGCTGCACTTCGGGCTGGGCCAGCAGCTTGCGTGCCAGCGCCTCGGCCTCGTGGCCGGCCACCGAAATCTCGAAGCCGTCTTCGCCGGTATAGCCGCTGCGGGTGATGAAGCAGGCGATGCCGTCAACATCAAAATCGCCGCCGGTCATGAACACCAGCTTGTCGACACCAGGCGCCAGGCGGGCCAGCGCGGTAGCGGCCTGGGGGCCTTGCAATGCCAGCAGGCCCTGGTCAGGCAGCGGCAGCACCTGGCAGCGCTGGCCGATGCGTTCGCGGATCAGCGCAATATCGGCCACCTTGCAGGCGCCATTGACGATGACGAACAGCTCCTGCTCCGAGACGCGGAAGAACATCAGGTCATCGACAATGCCGCCGTCGTCATTGAGCAGCAGGCCGTAGCGCTGCTTGCCAATGGCCAGGTCGACCACATCGACGGGCACCAGGGTTTCAAAGGCGGCTGCGGCGTCGGGGCCGACCAGGCGCAGCTGGCCCATGTGGGAGACATCAAAGAGGCCCGCTGCCGTGCGGGTGTGCTTGTGTTCGGCCATCAGGCCCTGCGGGTACTGCACGGGCATTGAATAGCCGGCAAAGGGCACCATGCGGGCGCCGAGCGCGATGTGCAGCGCGTTCAAAGGGGTGGACAGCAGGGCGGATGCGTTGGCGGACATGGACTCTCCAGGGCAAATATCAAGGCATGCAGCCGTTGCCGGTTGCATGCTGTTTGCCCTGCTGTCCGCTTTACCTGAGAGATTCACCCGCCGCTGTGAGGCCTGGGGGCTTGCTCCTTCGGTGGATGGCGTCCAGGCGCCACCTCTCTCCAGCTGGGAACGCCGGCAGGCCTAAGCTGCGCGGCGGGGCCAGTCCTTTTGCCTGAGCGTTCAGCAGCTGCATCTGCAGTAGCCTGCGCCTTCGGCGGCCGCGCTGCGCGTTGGGGTACAACGGGGGCGACTCTCTCCTGACTGCGGCGATTTTAGCGGCAACTGGCCGCTTGCGCCCGCAAAAGGGTTGGCCAACACGCAAAAAAGCCACCGGCGGGCGGTGGCTCAGCGATGCAAACGGGGAAAACCGGGTCAGCGGTAGACCAGATCCCGCAGCCCCAGCGATATACCCGGCACATAGGTGATCACCATCAGGCACAGCAAGATCACCCCGACAAAGGGCAGCAGGTGTTTGATGATCTGGTCCAGCGATATGCGGGCCACCGTGCAGGCGGCAAACAGGTTGACGCCAAACGGCGGTGTGATCATGCCCAGCGCCAGGTTCACCACCATGATCAGCCCGAAATGCACCGGGTCGATGCCAAAGTGCATCGCCACCGGCGCCAGGATCGGGGCCAGCACGATGATCGCCGCGCTGGTCTCGATGAACATGCCGATGATGAACAGCGCCGCGTTCACGCCCAGCAGGAACATGGCCGGGCTCTGCAGCACCTGTTCCAGCCAGTGGCCGATGGCATCGGGCACACCGGCGCGGGTGATCAGGAACGCGAACAGACCCGCATTGGCAATGATGAACATGATGATCGACGAGGAGATCGCCGATTTGCGGAGAATCGCATACAGGTCCCGGATCCGGATCTCGCGGTAGATCAGCATGCCCACGATCAGTGCATAGAACACGGCCACGGCCGAGGCCTCGGTCGGGGTGAACACACCGCCGTAAATGCCGCCCAGGATGATCACCGGCATCAACAGTGCCCAGCCTGCCTGCAGGAAGGCCTTGCCAAAGCCCAGCCGGCCTTCGCCATCGTTCTTGCCCCAGCCCTTGTACTTGCAATAGGCCCAGACAAAGAACATCAATGCCCCGCTGATCAACAGCCCGGGGCCAAAGCCGGCAATGAACAGCTCACCAATCGACACCTCGGCGCTGACGCCATAGAGAATCATCGGAATCGACGGCGGAATGATGACCCCCAGCTCGGCGCTGGTCGCTTGCAGCGCGGCCGCATAGCTCTTGGGGTAGCCATGCTTGATCAGCGCCGGAATCAAGATGGCGCCAATCGCAAAGGTGGTGGCCACCGAGGAGCCGGAGACGGCGGCAAAGATCATGCAGGTCAGCACGCAGGTCATCGGCAGGCCGCCCTGGACGCCGCCCACAATGCTCTTGGCAAACTCGACCAGGCGGCGCGAGATGCCACCGGTCTCCATCAGGTTGCCGGCCAGAATGAAAAACGGAATGGCCGCGAGCGGAAATTTGTTGATCGCACCAAACATCTCCTTGACCGAGATGAGCATGTTGGCATTGCTGGCCTGGATGCCCAGGACCGACGCCAGGCCGATGGAAACGGCGACAGAGACGGTGAGCGCAAAGCACAGCACCATCGTGGAAAGCATCACGGCGGTCATTGCGCGTTCTCCAGTTCGGTGTTTTGGGGTTCGAGCAGGTTGCCGATGACGCCAAACACCGCAAACAGTGCACCCACGGGGACGGCCAGGTAGGCCCAGAACATGGACAGCGATTCCAGCCCGGCCATCGTCTGCACGCCGCCACGGCGGGCATAGTCCCAGCCCCACCAGATCAGCACGGCCAGCAGCGCCAGCGTGGCGATGCAGACAAAGCCGCTGAGCAGGCGGCGCATCGCCGGCGGTGCCCAGCGCTTGAGTACATCGACGCTGACCATCGCGCCTTGGCGGAAGGCCATCGGAATCGCGAGGAACACCATCCAGATCAGGCTGAAGCGGATCAGTACCTCCGTCCATTCGGCGGGCTCTTCGAGCACAAAACGGGTGATGATCTGGAACATGCCCAGTGTGGATGCGATGGCCAGCATCAGGCAGGCGCCGGCCATGGCGATGCCTGATGTCCAGCGCTCAAAAGCAAGAAAAGCGTTTTTCATGGTGACAGGGGTGGGCAGGCGCATGCAAAGCCGCCTGGCGCCACCGTCCTTGCGCGGGTTGACACAGCAACTGCTGGCGCCGGGTGGGCGTCAGCAGTGAGGCGGGAGGCGAGGGGGGGGCTGCGATGGAAAGCTGCAGGCAGCTTTCCGGGTGCAGCGCTTATTGGAAGTTGCGGATGCGGTCGAGGTTGGCCTTGCCGAACTGCTTCTCGAAGTCGGCATTGGTCTTCGTCAAGGTCGCTACAAACTTGGCCTTGTCGACGTTCTCCACCACCTGCATGCCCTTGGCGCGCAGCTCGGCCACGCCATTGGTGTCATCCAGGTCCACACGGGCGCGGTTGGCCTTGGTGGCGGCCTGGGCGGCCTGCACAAACGCGGTCTTGTCGTCAGCGCTGAGCTTGTCGTACGCGGCCTTGTTCATCACCAGAATGCAGGGCGAGTAGACGTGGCCGGTGAGGCTCAGGTGTTTTTGCACCTGGTCAAACTTGGCCGAGGTGATGACGGGCAGTGGGTTCTCCTGGCCATCGACCGTGCCCTGCTGCAGTGCGGTGAACACCTCGGGGAAGGCCATCGGCGTGGTGATGATGCCCAGGGCCTTGTAGGCCTGGATGTGCACCGGGTTCTCCATCGTGCGCATCTTCAGGCCCTTGGTGTCATCGGGGCTGTTGATCGCGCGCTTGGAATTGGTCATGTGGCGGAAGCCGTTCTCCGCCCAGGCCAGTGCCTTGAAGCCCTTGCTGTCGAACTTGGCCAGCAGTTCGTTGCCGATGGGCCCATCGAGCACCGCACGCGCATGGGCCTTGTCGCGGAACAGAAAGGGCACATCGAGGATCTTGGTCTCGGGCACAAAGTTGGGCACCGGGCCGCTGGAGCTGAAGGCCAGCTCCTGCGTGCCCAATTGCACTGCTTCGATCGATTCGCGCTCGCCGCCCAGCGCGCCGTTGTAGAAAGTCTGGATCTTGTAGCGGCCGCCGGTGCGCTGCTCAACCTCTTTGGCAAAGGTGTCAATGGCCACGCCCTGGTGCGAGTTCTGGGCCACGGAGATGCTGATGCGCATCGTCGTCTGCGCCAACACGGGGCCTGCGGCCACCAGGCCCATTGCCAACCCCATACCCCAGGCCAATTTTTTCATCTGCATGACTTGTCTCCCCGGCTGTGCCGAATGGTTTTATAGGCGCCTGCGGATGCCCGCTTGCGCCTTGCATTGTGGGCAAGCCGGGGTGATTCGGTATTGGGGTTTTTATGATGTCGGACGTTCAGGCCTTGCCCTTCTTGGTGGATTTATATCTAAGTGATTGATAAATAAATCATGTTGGCGAGTAAGATCATTCGCCAATGTCGCCGCCTCTGTCACCGTGTCGACAGAGTAGTGGGCTGGCTGCAATCCCCACCTCTCTGCCAGGGCGTGGCGTCAGGGCCGGCCTGGGCCCTGGTGCTGCTCCTGCGGCTCAGGGGTTGAGCATTTGCAGGCGCTCCACCGTGCCGACATCTACCCAGTGGCCGTCATAGCGGCTGGCGCTGCAGCGGCCAGCCTGCATTGCCGCACGCAGTTGCTGCACCAGCGGCATCTTCGTGCCCTGCGGATTGCCAGCTGGAATATCGCAGTAGGGCGCGCGGAACAAGTCCCTTTTGAGCAGCGCGACCGAGCAGTAGGTCAGGCGCGGGCGCGGGTCGTCCGCAGCCGGGTTCTCGGCCCGGCCTTCGGCCGTCAGTACAAAGTCTCCCCGGGGGTGGTGCGGTGCATTGGGCACCAGCCAGAGATGGGCCAGGTCATCGCTCTGTGCAAAGCGCTGGCGCAGGGCTTCATCAAACGGGAAGCCGGGGATGAAGACATCGCCTGAGACCAGCCAGAAGGCATCGTCCAGCGCCGGCAGCGCGCGGCTGATGCCGCCGCTGGTCTCGATGCCACCGCCAAAATCCAGGTCCTCGCGGGAATAGGCAATCTGCAGCTGCTCGCTGCCCAGCTGGGCCAGGGCGGGCGCTGCCGGCCAGGCATCGGCGACCTGTTGGCCCAGCCAGCCGGTATTGATGAGCAGGCGCTGCACGCCAGCGTGGGCGAGCTGCTCCATGCTGTACTGCATCAGCGGCTTGCCCTGCACGGGGAGCAGGGGCTTGGGCGTATGGTCGGTCAGCGGGCGCATGCGCTCGCCCCGGCCGGCGGCCAGCACCATCGCCTGGGCGCGAAAATCAGAAGGAAGTGACATGGTTGATCAAAGCGATAGAGCCGGGCATCCCGGCGGCACAAGCGGCGCTCAGCCTTTCCAGGTGAAGGGAAACTTCAGCTGCTTGAAAAAGCCATTGGGCACATAGTCACCGAGCACGCCATAGTTGGTGGGCCAGAGCTTGTCGCTTTTGACGGCGGTGCCAAACAGGTAGTCCAGAAATGCAAAATGCGCGGCGTAGTTCTTGTCGAGCGCCTCGGCATCCTGGCTGTGGTGCCAGTGGTGGAAATTGGGCGTGACGATGACATAGCGCAACGGGCCCAGGCGCACGCTGACGTTGGCGTGGTTGAAGACCGCCTGGAAGCCGACGATGATGATATAGGCATCGATCACTTCCTTGCTGAATCCCAGCACGTAGATCGGAGCGAGCACCAGGGTGCGGGTGATCAGCAGCTCCAGAATGTGCTGGCGCGAGCCGGCCAGCCAGTCCATGCTCTTGACGCTGTGGTGCACCGCGTGGATGCGCCACAGCAACGGCACTTCATGGTAGGCGCGGTGCGTCCAGTACTGCACCAGATCGGCCACCAGGATGATCAGGAACAGCGCGACCCAGAAGTTCAGGTTGGCCACCCAGCCCCGGATGCCGTCATTGGCCGCCCAGCCGAAGAACTGGTGCACCATCAGGTTGGTGGCCAGCAGCACAAAGCCCACCACCATGTGGTTGACCAGAAAGTGGTGGAAATCGGTTTGCCATTCGGGGCGGAAGACGGGCTGGTCCTTGCGCAACGCAAACAGCTTCTCGATAAAGATGAAAATCAGCGCGCTGCCCAGCAGATCGAGGATGAACCAATCCAGACCGATATAGGGCGTATCGGTGGCGAAGCTGCCGACGGGCACCTTGTGGCCACCGAGCAGCGCCGACAGCAGCACCAGGCCAAAGGCGGATGCCGCCAGCCAGCGCACCCGGCCGAGCACCATCAGGGCCACGGACAGGCCGCCTGCGATCACCATGCTCCAAAACAGCAGCTGGCGCATGACATCGACGTTGTAGCTGCGGCGCAGCTCGGGCGTGGTCAGGTACTGCGGAAAATGAAAAGCCAGCACGCCCAAAAAGCACAGGGCGGCCAGGATCAGTGCAATGACGCCGGCCACCATGCCTTTACCAGCACGCAGGGCGCCATGGCTTTCAGACAGTTCGTTGAGTCGCTTAAACATAGCTGCTTATTGACCATTCGCACGCGCTGATTTCCCAACTCTTCAACGCATGGCGGGCGGTCTGTTGTCGTTGTTCCAGGGCGCCACTATGCCATGGCGCAGGTCCAGGGCATGCACAGGAGCGGAGGCACAAATGCAATAGTTTTGTTACATAAAGAGGGAGGCGGCGGCGCAATGCAACAGCCCCCATGGCAGCGGTAACCGCCTGGGGGCTGATGGAGAGAGGGGCTGCCGGTAAGCAGGCTCTGCCAGAAAGAGGCTTCGGTAAAAGTGTTTCGATGCAGAAAGTATGCGGGTTTGCATCGCAAAAAATATTTTGTTTTTCTGTTATTAACCCATTAATATAGAAAAATATTCCATATTTAACACTCTGGCAGAAAATCATGCTTCTTGACACGCTAGACCGCAAAATTCTGCGCCAGCTGCAACACAACAGCCGCGCCAGCCTGCAGGAGATTGGCCAGGCAGTGGGCCTGAGCGCGTCACCGTGCTGGGGCCGCATCAAGAAGATGGAAGAGGCCGGGGTCATCCAGGGCTATTCGGTGCGGCTGTCGCCGCAGGCGCTGGGGCTGGGCGATACGGTGCTGGTGATGGTCACGCTCGACAGCCACAGCGACAACACGCTGGAGAAATTTGGGGAGTTGCTGGCCACTATTCCGGAGGTGGTGGAGGCGCATCTGGTCTCCGGCGAGTACGATTACCTGCTGCGCGTTGTCGTCAAGGACACCCGCGACTATGAGCGCCTGCTGCGCGAGAAGCTCTACAAGATCAAAGGCATACGCCACAGCCAGTCGAGCTTTGTGCTGCGCACCCTCAAGCATGCGGATTTGCCGCTGGGTGTGTAGCAAGCCCCCGGCGCCCCCATCCCCACAGTGACCCGTCCTAAATTAGGTTGACAGTTTGGACGGTTGAACATACCGGAGCAATCCGGCCAATGATGCCCGGTGCACTGCATCGGGCGTTTGCATTTTCAGCGATGTGTGCAGCCTCTCGCTGTTGT
>NZ_CAXYJV010000016.1:0-16655 GCF_964277875.1 uncultured Comamonas sp. | reverse complement strand
CAGTTGGTAGAGTCCAGGATTGTGATTCCTGTTGTCGTGGGTTCGAGCCCCATCAGCCACCCCAAATTGAAACCCTTGCAAGTGAACAACCTGCAAGGGTTTTTCAATTTCTGGTCGTCACCTGCTTTTATAGGTTAGAACAAACTGGTCTTCCCCGATGTGCAGGAAGACTTGGAAGGCCAGGGGCTGAGCGATGCTGCAAGCAGCCCTCAGCACGTTTGCTGCTCTTGCGCTGAACGGGCTGAAAGGCCTGCAGGATAGGAGTCATGCACAGCCCAGCACCGGCTGGAGAAAGTGATTGCCACCGTCTTGCATGAACCGCTGCAGTTCACGCCACTCCCCACATAGAGACAAGCGCTTGAAATCCTTTGCAAAACCTTCGCCCATGGAGCCTGCTTGGAGCGGGATGAGAAGCAAAGCGTTCTTTGCAGTCAGGCTGCAGCTATTTGACAAGGAATACAACGCAGCGGACCGCGCCCTAGACTGCGCTTTTCCCTGGCGCGTCTTGCTGGTGTGTCCGATGTTTGGCGAGCGATACGCCTGCCCAAGCAGCAACGGGGCAGATGGCATGGTGCCCAGCGGGGTGCACAGCATGGCCTTGTGTTTTTCAGCTCCAGGTGCTTGAGACACGCTCCCGAGTGCTGCCGACGCATGATGGGTTGCCGCAGCTGCTTCCCTCCATCAAAGCGTGTTTTATGTCAGTCAGTGTGTCCTACTGGCCGGCATTGTTCTGACCAGCCAGCAAGCCTGCCTGCCCGCATCCGTTGGGAGAGCGGGCGTCTTCCGCCAATAGATAAAATTGATGCTCCGTGTATTCCCTAGGTTTTCTTTCTATCAATCCAAGTTGTAATTTATTATCAATCTATTTTAATAAACCGATTGATAATTTGTTGATGCTGCAGCGATAGATTGCAGTACTGACCGGGCACCGGTCGGGCGAAGGAGGTGGAATATGCTGCCGGAAGTCCTGATCTTCATCACGCACAGGGTCGTGCTTCATTCGCTGATCCTGGAGAGCGGGTACACCACATTTGGCCGAGGTGCCGGCAACGCCATTTGCCTGGATAACCCGGCTGTCAGCCGGGATCACGGCGCTTTCCACTACCGTGCCGGTGTTCTGTCCGTCGTCGACCACCACAGCACGAACGGCATCTTCGTCAATGGCATGCGGACGCGCCGCAAGGTGCTCTACACGGGGGACTATGTGCTCGTAGGCTGCTACAAGGTCTTTGTCAAACATGGCTCGGAACAGCCCCGCAATGCCTTTGCCGGGTGAGGGATGGATGGGTGAAGGGCCATGGCCAGCGCACAAGCCGGCGGGCCCAAGCCTGTCCCGCTAGGCCGTCGCAGCCGGGAATGCGGCATGTCCGAGCGGAACCAGGGGCTTGCCCGGGCGGCTCCCCGCCGTCTAGCGCGATGCCTACAATCGGCTCCATGCGTTTACCCCACCACCAACTCACGATGACGGTGCTGATGTCTCCGGACATGGCTAATTTTTCTGGCAATGTGCATGGCGGCGCCATTTTGCGCGAGCTGGACAATGTGGCTTACTCCTGTGCGAGCCGCTATGCCGGGCGCTACGTGGTGACCCTGAGTGTGGACCAGGTGATGTTCCTGGAGCCCATCCATGTGGGTGAGCTGGTGTCGTTCTACGCCAGCGTCAACTACACCGGAACCTCGTCGATGGAGATCGGCATCAAGGTGGTGGCGGAGAACATCCGCGAACGCAGCGTGCGCCATGTCAACAGCTGCTTTTTCACGATGGTGGCGGTGGACGACCAGCGCAAGCCAGTGCCGGTGCCGCCGTTGCAGCCGGAGACGGCGGATGAAAAACGCCGCTGGGAAGCGGCGTTGACGCGCAAGGAACTGCGCAAGGAGTTGGCTCGCCGCTTTGCGCAGACGACGCGGCAGACCAGCTGAGTGTGGCTGGGTAGCGATTTGCGTTGCCTAATTTTGCTGCATGGCGCAGCAAGATTCAGGCCCATAGAAAAAGGCAAGGTCTTCACCTTGCCTTTCTTCGTAGTTGGTGTCCTAGCGTCGGCACCTAGCTGATCTTGGCGTTGGCTGCCTGATTAGCGTGCCTTGTTGGCATCGCTGGGGCTGTCGCTGAACACGCCATCCACACCCACTTCGTAGAACAGCTTGTACTCTGCCGCCACCTTGCCCTTGAAGTCGCTGGCCAGCAAGGTCACATCGTTGCGGTATTCCCAGGGGTGGACAAAGAGCTTGGCCGCATGGGCGAGGGTGACCAGGTTGGTCGGCGGCATCATCTCGCGGTCACGGTAGTCCCGTAAGCCATCGTTGTTCAGGTCGTCGGGCTGACCGTCGCCATTTTTGTCCAGGTAGCGCGCGGAAATGACAAAGGGCTTCCACGGCGAGATGCCGTTGGCGTAGGTCTTGATCTGGGCCAGACCGTCAGCGGTCACCATCTGGGCATAGGTGGTGGAGGTGCCTGCCAGCGTGAAGTCGTAGGGCTGTCCGTAGGGCAGGTTCATCAGAATCTGCCCGTCACTGCCCAGCTTTGGATCGCCATTGATCATCTGAACCAGGCGAACCTGGGTTTTGGCGCGCAAGGCCTTCAGGTGGGCCACTTCCAAAGAGCGCACCAACACCGGCGCCGTTTCCTGGGTGTAGCCCGCTGCGGTGAAGGCTGCCACCAGCTTGTCTTCCATCGCCAGGCCCTGCTGGCTGTGGTAGGTCGGGTTCAGGGTCTGCAGATACAGGCCGACGGTCTTGCGCTGGCGCTTAACGTAAGCGATCACATCATTGAGAGACAGAATGCGGCCCGTGGTGGCATTGGTCGGTGGCGCGCTGGAGCCAGTCAGCTTGGCGCGCAGGCTTTGCAGTTCCACCAACGTGAAGTCAGAGGCAAACCAGCCCTGGTGGGACTGGCCATCGATCTGACGTACGGTCTTGCGATTGGCGTAGACGCTGCGGCTGGAGACGTCGGTGATGTCGGTGATGTCCGGCGAGGCCAGCGCGACCAGCTCGCCATCCTTGCTCATGACCAGGTCCACAGCGATGAAGTTGGCATCCTGCGCGATGGCGGCATCAAAGCTCTCGGCCGTATTGGCGGCCTTGCCATCGATGCTGCTGAGCGAAAAGCTTTGCGGTGCTTTGCCGTCGAGCGTGGGATAGGGCTTGGGATTGGGGTTGGGGTTGGTACCACCATCGCCATCGCCCGGACCCAGCTCGGTCTTGCAGGCGGTCAGTGCGGTAATGGCCAGTGCAGCGGCGCACAGGCGCCAGGTGCGTTGTCTTTGCATATCGTCAGTGCTCCTCGTTTTATGGATTGAACCTGGAGAAACAATCTGTGCATATGTAAAGATTGATTACTCTACGCTATGGATGCTTGGTCTTCCACGGTTGCCTGGCTATCGTATCCGCAAATCTCGGAGAAATCTCGGCTGGCTATCGCCTCGTTGTTACGGATTGCCTGCGCTGCCAAAGCCACGCATTGCACCACATCGCCGACGACGATGATGCTGGGGCTGGCCAGTTTTTCGCGGGCCATGGTGGCGGGTAAATGGGCCAGGTCGGTGATCGCATGGCGCTGCTGGGGCAGGCTGGCATGCTGCACGATGGCGACCGGCGTATCGGCAGGCAAGCCGCTGCCCAGGCCCTGGCTGATAGCCTCGGCACTGGCCACACCCATGTAGATCACCAGGGTCAGGCGCGCATCATGTGCGGTGCGGGCCAGTTGCGCCCAATCGGGGCCTTGTCCGCCCGGCTTGGCATGGCCGGTGATGAACATCACGCCCCGTGCATGGTCACGGTGGGTCAGCGGTGCGCCCAGGCTGGTCAGCGCAGCGAGCCCGGCTGTCACGCCGTTGATGATGCGCGGCTCGATGCCATGGGCGCGCAAGAACTCCACTTCTTCGCCGCCCCGGCCAAAGATGAACGGGTCACCCCCTTTGAGCCGCACCACGTTCTCGCCAGCCTGCACCTCTTGCAGCATCAGGCGCTGGATAAATGCCTGGGGCGTACTTTGGCAGCCGCCGCGCTTGCCTACGTGAACGATGCGTGCGCTCTCGGGAGCCCATTGCAGCACGGCTTCGTTGACGAGGTCGTCCACCAGCAGCACGGTGGCACGTTGCAGCGCTTTGGCGGCAGCAATGGTCAGCAGGTCCGGGTCACCCGGGCCGGCACCGACCAGGGTGCACTGGCCCTGACCGGGCGTTGGGGCATCGGCGGGGGGGCGCGCAGTAGGAGTGGGCAGGCTGCTGTCAGTCATGGCGGGGACCTTGGGACGCGGGGAGTGTTTGTTGGGCGATGGCCAGCACATGTTCCACTTGCTGGGCCAGGGCGGCGGGCACCGGCAACTGGCCGGCCAGAACGGCCTCGGTGTAGCGGGCGGTGGTGTCCGCATCGCGCTCGCTGGGCAGCCCCGGCACCTGGCCATCGGTGCCACTGCTGCGCGCTTGCAGCAGCTGGTGCTGGCCGGCGACAAAGCCATCGTACTGCGGGGTGCGGCGCGGGTCGGCGCAGACTTCGCCTTCCAGTCCGCGCGAGAGCAGCGCATGGCTCTGCAGCTCGGCCAGCGTGGCCTGCAGCATCGGCAGGTATTCGGGGTGGGTATAGCTGCCCAGCAAAACCGCAGGGCTCTGCAGGGGCTGCAGCAGCTTCGCAATGCTGTGGCCGGGGTTGCGCAGGCCAATGATCTGGCGCACCGCCAGCAGTTTGGCGAGCGCGGGCAGCAAGGTGGCCGTATGCACCAAGGCCACTTCGGATGGGGCGATCGCCCCGGCCCCATCGCGGACTGTCAGCCCCAGCCGCTCGAACACCGCAAAGGCCGTGATGCGGCTCGCCTCGGTCTGCATGCCGTGAACCAGCACGGGCAGGCCTTCGCGTGCCAGCAGCAGGGCCAGCAGCGGAGTCAACGTGGGCAAGCGGCGCGCACCGTTATAGCTGGGCACTACCACGGTGGGCAGCGCTGCGCTGCTGTGGAAGCGGGCAATACGTGCATGCACGGCATCCCAGAGGCCGCACATCTCCTCGGCGGTTTCGCCTTTGATGCGCATCGCAATGCAAAAGGCGCCGATTTCATAATCGCTGACCCGGCCATCGAGTATCTGCGCCATCGCATCGCTGGCTTCGAGACGGCTGAGGGCCTTGGCGCCGCGTGCGCCGCGCCCGATTTCCTTGATGTAGTGCTGTATGGCCATGGCATTGAAAAATACGTGTGCCCATTATTTTAGGTTTTATATATACGTAAGTAATAAGGAAAATCAGCCCATCCGGCATCTCGGGTATGCAGGCCGGCAGCCGTGAAGCGGCCTTGGTTAACGAAGATTTGCGCCACTGCGTATTGCACTGCCATGCTGAACGTCTACCATCTGCAGTCTGTGCCACGCCCGCCTGGGCTTATGAAAGGAAAGAACATGTCCGCAACTCCCTCGATGGTCGATGAGCTCCTCGCGCAACTGCAAGGGGCTCCCATCCAGCAGATGGCCCAAAGCCTGGGTCAGAGCGAGGCCCAGACCGAGCAGGCCGTGCAGGCGGCCGTACCGATGATGCTGGGCGCCCTGGGCAACAACGCGCAAAGCGCAGGTGGTGCGAGCGCCTTGTTTGAAGCGCTGCAGCGCGACCACGGCGCGGCCGGCGGCGCAGGCGCGGGCCCTGATCTGGGAGGGCTGCTCGGATCGCTGTTGGGCGGTGGCGGCGGCGCGCAGAGCGGTGGTCTGGGCGGCATGCTCGGCAGCGTTCTGGGCGGCGCGCTCGGCGGCGGAGCACCTGCCGGTGCGGGTGCCGCATCGCCTGCAGCGATGGACGGCGCCAGCATTCTGGGCCATATCTTTGGCGGCCAGCAAGACCAGGCATCGGCCAGCCTGGGCCAGGCCACGGGCCTGGGCGCCAATGCCGGCAACCTGCTCAAAATGCTGGCCCCGCTGGTGATGTCCTTCCTGGCGCAGCGCGTGATGTCGGGCGGCCTGAATTCGTCGCAACTGGGCAATGCGCTCGGCCAGGAAAAAGACCAGGTGCAGCAGCAGGGTGGCCTGGGCGGCGGCCTGCTGGGCTCGCTGCTGGACCAGAATGGCGACGGCAAGCTCGATGTCAGCGACCTGATGAAAATCGGTGGCTCGCTGCTGGGCGGCAAGCGCTGAGCCATCTGTCCCCGCGCCAAACCCTGGCAGCCCGCCAGGGTAGACCGGTCCCCGGGGGCACAACCGGCCGGGAGCGCCTACACTTTGGCCCCATGAGTGAGTTGATTTTGGGGATCGAATCCTCCTGTGATGAAACCGGCGTGGCCCTGGTGCGCACCCGTGGCCCGGGCACCGTGCCCGAGCTGCTGAGCCATGCGCTCTACAGCCAGATCGAGATGCACCGTGCCTACGGCGGTGTGGTGCCCGAGCTGGCCAGCCGCGACCATATCCGGCGGGTATTGCCGCTGACGCAAACAGTGCTCGATGACGCGGGCTGTACGCTCGCGCAGATCGATGCGATTGCCTTTACCCGGGGCCCGGGGCTGGCCGGTGCGCTGCTGGTCGGATCCGGGGTGGCCTGCGCGATGGCCGCCGCGCTGGACAAGCCCGTGCTGGGCGTGCACCACCTCGAAGGCCATCTGCTGTCTCCTTTCCTGAGCGAAGACCCGCCCGAATTCCCCTTTGTGGCCTTGCTGGTTTCTGGGGGCCATACGCAGCTGATGCGGGTGGATGGTGTGGGCCAGTACCAGATTCTGGGCGAGACCATTGACGACGCGGCAGGCGAGGCCTTTGACAAATCCGCCAAGCTGCTGGGATTGCCGTACCCGGGCGGGCCGGAGCTGTCCCGTCTGGCGCAGGGCGGTGATCCCGAGGCGTTCAAGCTGCCGCGCCCGCTGCTGCACAGTGGCGATCTGGATTTCTCCTTTGCCGGGCTGAAGACGGCGGTGCTGACCCAGGCCAAGAAGCTGGGCGATGGCCTGGAGGCGCGCAAGGCGGACCTGGCCGCATCCACGCAGGCAGCCATTGTCGATGTGCTGGTGAAAAAGACCTTGAATGCACTGAAAGAAACCGGCATGAAGCGCGTGGTGGTCGCTGGCGGTGTGGGTGCCAACCGGCTGCTGCGCGAGCAGCTCAACGATGCCTGCCGCAAGCGCGGCATCCGGGTGCACTATCCCGAGCTGCATCTGTGCACTGACAACGGCGCGATGATTGCAATGGCGGCTGCGATGCGCATCGAAGCGGGGCAGCAGCAGGCTGAAAAGGTCTATGCGTTCGACGTCAAGCCGCGCTGGCCGCTGGATGCGATCGTGCAGCAGCCACCTGCGGCTGCCGCTGCGGTGTAGATGTGACCCGCTGGTGATGCAGCGGCACAACGAGCAAAAGGGGCCTGTCAGGGCCCCTTCTGCATGGTGCGGTGTTGGCGTTTATGCAATCGCCAGGGTCTGGGTGCTGGGCTGGTTGGTGCTCAGCACCAGGGTCAGCACGCCGTTTTCCAGGCTGGCTTTGGAGGCTGCGGCATCGATGCTGGCAGGCAGCTTCCAGGCACGTTGCACACTGCGCGGCGCACCTTCAATGCTGGACAGGCGCACGGTCTTGTCTTGCAGCTCGATGCGCAGCTGGTCGCGGGACAGACCGGGCACATCCACGCTGATGCTGAACACCTGGCCATCTTGCTGTACGCGATCTTGCGCATTGGTGGTGGCCTGGAGGAAGCGCTGCAGCGCGGCATCCATCGCGGAAGGGGAGACAGCGTAGGCCGAGCGGTGCATCAGAGGGGTCATGATCATCTTCAATCCTTGTAGAACAGGGCAGCGGGGTTGCTGCTTGATGACTGATAGTTGGATGAAGATGCGGCAATTTCAAGAGAAAATAGCTGCCTTTTATTTTTGCAGCTAAGGCCTTGAAAGCCTGCAGATCACGTCCATATGGGTTGCCCTGCCTGGACTGGCCAGGCCAGGCCGGGGATCACGGCGCGCTGAAGTTGGCCGGATCGGGCGTGCGCTGCTGGCGCGCCTTGCTGCGCAGATAGGCCTTGGCGGCGGCTTCGGCCGTGGGGGAGTTGCTCGGTTCGCTGCTGGGTTCAGGCGCGCTGGGCTCGGCATCCGCCGCTGCCGGCGTGCCGTTGCGTGCACGCGCAATGGCCTGGCCCAGCTCCACCACGGACATCGCATAGAAGCTCGAGAGGTTGTAGCGGGTGATGGTGTAGAAGTTGGGCGTACCCACGACGTATTGGGTGGCGGCGCTGGCATTGGGCAGCTCGATCAGTGCAAGCGGGCCATTGTGCTGGTCACCCGGTGCCTGGATGCGCAGGCCCAGTGCGGCCATCTCGGCGGCGCTGAAGCTGGGCTTGATGTCCGGGGCCAGCAAGGTCTCCAGCTGTGCCGGCGTGCTGTTCACCTGCACGTCGTAGTAGGCCGGCATGCCGCGCTGCCAGCCATGGGCGACGAAGTAGTTGGCTACCGAGCCGATCGCATCGGCGGTGCTGCCAAACAGGTTGATCTTGCCATCGCCATCGAAATCGACTGCGTAGTTGGACCAGCTGGTCGGCATGAACTGGGGCATGCCCATCGCGCCGGCGTAGCTGCCGACCGTGTCGAAGGGGTTGCTGTCGGTGAGGTAGGCCGTGGCCAGGAACTGCTCGAGCTCACCCCGGAAATACTTGGCGCGGTCGGCCGCGCGCGGGTGGCTTGCGGGATAGTCGAAAGCCAAGGTGGCCAGCGCATCGACCACGGTGAAGTTGCCCATTTGCTGGCCGTAAATGGTCTCGACCCCGATGATGCCGACGATGTACTCGGCCGGCACGCCATAGGTCTGCTCGGCGCGGGCCAGGGTCGCTGCGTTCTCGTTCCAGAAGCGCAGGCCCGCGCGGATGCGGATCGGCTCGACAAAGCGGCTGCGGTAGCCGCGCCAGTTCTTGACACCGGCTGGCCCGGTGCGCGGCGTCATCAGGCGCTGCACCGTGGCGTTGAAACGGGCTTGCTGGATGCTGGCACGCAGCCAGGCCTCATCGATATGGCGGCGCTCGGCCACCTCGCGGATGAAAGCCTCGGCCTCGGGACGGTTGCCATAGCTGGATGCGGCGGGGGCGGAATCAGCGCTGCGGGCCTTGTTGCTGGTGTTTTTTTGCGCGTAGGCGCCCGTTGCGCACAGGCCGGCGCACAGCACGGCCACGGTGGTCTGAAGAATTCGGTGCATGGGGTTTTATACCTTGTTTGCCCGGGCCCGCAGGCGGGACCAGGGCAGAAGTCGTAATTGTTTGCGAAGCGCCGCCAGCTCGGCCTTGGGCGCAGGCTGGCCGGTCGCATGTGCATAGCGCTGCCGCTCCATGGCCTTGAGCCATTGGCCAAACGCAGGGGCCAGCTCGGGCGCCTGGGCGTGCACCAAGCGTGCCAGCGCGCGGGGCGTAGCGGCGCTGCCTTGTGCGGCCTCTGGCACACCGGCCTGGCGCAGGCGTTTGCGCGCCTCGCCCAGCAGCGCAAGCCAGGGGTCCACGCGCCGGCGCTGGTACTGCAGGGCCAGCACCACGACCATCGCCGCCGCCAGTACCAGGCCACCCAGAATGCGCACCAGGTCCATCCAGTTGAGGCTGGACAGGCCCAGCTTGCTGAGCATGTCCATCTGCTCGCGCTGGGTGTAGTTCAGCACCCACTGGTTCCAGCTGTTGTTGACGGCTTCCCAGACCGCGCGCATGCGCTGCAACCCATTGATGGTGGCGGCATTGCTGACGCTGATGCCCATGAAGTTGGGCGTGTTCAGGCGTTGTGCGGCGCCGATGCGGCCGGGGCTGACCGAGCCCGTCGGGTCAAAGCGCACCCAGCCCTGTTCTTCGCCCAGCCACACCTCCGCCCAGGCATGGGCATCGGCCTGGCGCACCGTCCAGTAGCCGTCCACGCTGTTGGCTTCGCCCCCCTGGTAGCCGGTCACAATGCGCGCCGGCACGCCGGCACTGCGCAGCGCAATCACAAAGGCGGCCGAAATATGCTCGCAAAAGCCCTCTTTGCGGTCAAACCAGAACTCGTCAGCTGCCTGACCGGTGTAGACGCCGGGATCCAAGGTGTAGGTATAGCCGCCACTGCGCAGCTGCTGCTGCAGGCGCTGTACCAGTTGCGCGCTGCGGTCGGGGCGCTCGCCGATCTCGGCCACCAGCTGCGCCACCCAGGCCTGGGTGCGCGGGTTGCTGTTGGCCGGCAGCCGGCGGTTGAAGGCCAGCTCGCGGTTGCCGGCCTGCATGCCAAACCGGTAGCGCGTGTGGCTTTCGACCGCAATGCGGGTCACCTCGGTAATGGGACGGTTGCTGAGCCATTGCAGATCGCCGGTGCTGTAGGCACGGCCGCGTGGCAGCACCGGCGCGCTGCCGGTCAGGTCCAAAGTCAGCAACCATGGCTTGTGGTGGGGCTCCAGGGTCAGCTCGTAGCGCAGCGCCTCGCCTTCGGTGCGAATGTCGGCAAACATCCGATCGTCCGGCGTGCGAAAGCTGGGTGTGGCGCGCCAGGTGCTGCCGTCGAAGTCGGACAGCACCGGCCCGCGCCAGTAGAGCTGGTTGGCGGGGGGCGGCCGGTTTTGCGGCGTGTCGAACTTGACGCGGAACGCGATGCCTTCGTCCTGGGCCAGCGATGCCACCGAGCCGACCGTCATCTCATCGGACAGACCGGTCTTGGCTGCCGGGTTCTGCGGCACGCCCCACAGCGGCGCCATGCGGGGAAAGAAGACAAACAGCGCCAAGGTCAGCGGCGCGCCAATGGCCACCATCTTCAGCGACAGGCCGGCTGCGAACTTCAGCGAGGGCTGCCCCACCGGCATATGCGCATGGACCAGCGCGGTGAGCAGGCCCACCAGACCGATCGCAATGGCCAGCGCGGTCAGCAGCGACTGCGAATGCAGAAAGTTGGCGATCAGCGCAAAAAAACCCAGGAAGAAGATGACCATCGCATCGCGCTTGGCGCGCAGCTCCATGGTCTTGAGCGTCAGCAGCATGCTGACCAGGGTGACGCCGGCATCGGCCCCAAGGATGGTGCGGTAGCTGAGCAGGGTCAGCCCGACCACCAGCACCAGCAAGGCCAGCAGCTGCCAGCGGCCCGGCATGGGCTTTTGCAGCAGCGCAATGCGGCCGCGCCAGGCGAGCAGCGCGTAAGCCAGAGCGGAGGCCCACAGTGGCAAGGTGGCGGTGAGCGGCAGCAGTATCCAGCCGACGACGGCCAGCAAAAACAAGGTATCGCGTGCCTCGCGTGGCAGGCGGGACCAGCGGCTGGCGCCTGCAGACGGGGCAGGGTGGAAAGCAGAGGGCATCGTGTTGTTCCTAGGCCAGTGCCAGTGCGCGCAGGCAGGCCTGGCGGTGCTCGGCCCCGCTATCGGCCGCCTGATCTGCGTGGCCGCTGCCCAGGCGCAACCCGTAGCGCAGCCCTTGCTGGTCGGCCATTACTACCCAGGCCGTCAGCCGCGAAAGCTGGGCTTCCCGCTCTGCCAGGCCGCATTGCTGGGCATCGAGCCACACATCCTGCTGCGCCTGGTGCTGGTTGTCGCGCACGACAAAATGGCCGCTGCCGGTGGCCAGCGATGTGGCCGCCTTCTTCCAGACCACCAGCTTGAGCGGGTCGCCGCGGCGGTAGCTGCGCACCCCGTCGAACTCGCCACTGCTGGCCCGCAGGCTGGCGCTGCTGCCGGCGCCGGCATCGGCCAGGCCCAGTGGCAGCGGGGGTGGGTTGGTCTCGGGGCAGGGGTAGACCAGGGCTTTTTCGGTGGTGCGGAAAACGGTCCACATGCGAAAGACACCGAGCGGAAAACGGGTCTCGACCAGCACCGCAGGCAGGCTGTGGTAGCCGCGCCGCTCGGCGGGCGTGCTCAGTTGCATCGGGGTGGTTGCCTGCGCCGGAGCATCGCTCAGGCTCAGTTCCAGGCCCTGGTACTGGCGTATGCCCAGCGCATAGCGGGCGCGGCGGCTGGGGTTGTGCAGCCGAAGGTCCAGGCGCAGCGCCTGTCCGGCAAACTGTGCCTCGGGCGCGTGCAGCTCCAGCTGCAGCCCCAGCAGATTGCGGTAGCCAATGCCCACGGACACCAGGGCGGCGCCGGTCAGCATGAAGGTCAGCAAAAATCCCAGATTGAGCTGGAAATTGATGCTGGTCACCAGCAGCACCAGCAAGGTGAGCGCCAGCATCCAGCCAGCGCGGGTGGGCAGCAGGTAGAGGTTGCGGCGGCTGACCGCATGGCTGCTGGCGCTGGGCAAATGGGCCAGCCACCACTGGCGCATGCGCTGGCGCAGCCGCTGAAGAGGGCTGTTGCGGGGCTGCCCTGAGGCCGCAGAAGGCGGGTTCACGCTACTGCAGCGCCACGCTGTCCATCATCGCGCGCACCTGCTCGACGGCACTGCGCCCCGATGTGCTGATGGGCACCAGCCGGTGCGCCGTCGTCTGCGGCAGGATGGCTTGCACATCATCGGGCGCCACATAGTCGCGGCCCTGGATCAGCGCTTGCGCCTTGGCCGCCCGGATGAGGCCAATGCCCGCGCGCGGTGACAGGCCCTGCACAAACCATTTGCCCGAGCGCGTGGCGGCGATCAGCGCCTGCACGTAGTGGATCAGCGCGTCACTGGCGCGCACGCTGGTCACTTCCTGCTGCAGGAACTTCAGCTCCACCGCAGAGGTGAGCGCTGGCAACTGGTTGGCGATATCGCGGTGGCCTTGGCCGGCCAGCAGCTGGAACTCGGCCGCCTGGTCGGGGTAGCCCAGCGAGATGCGCATCAGGAAGCGGTCGAGCTGGCTCTCGGGCAGGGCATAGGTGCCCAGCTGGTCGAGCGGGTTCTGGGTGGCGATGACGAAGAAAGGCTGGGGCAGCGGGCGCGTCGCGCCCTCGACCGTCACCTGCTTTTCCTCCATCGCCTCCAGCAACGCGCTTTGCGTCTTGGGGCTGGCGCGGTTGATCTCATCGGCCAGCAAAACCTGGGTGAACACGGGGCCGGGATGAAACACAAAAGCCTGCTGCTCGCGCTCATAGACCGACACGCCGGTCAAGTCGCTGGGCATCAGGTCTGCAGTGAATTGCACCCGTGCAAACTGCAGGCCCAAGGTGCGGGCCAGCGCATGCGAAAGTGTGGTCTTACCCACGCCGGGCACGTCTTCAATCAGCAGATGTCCTCCCGCCAGCAAACAAGTCAGGCAATGCTGAACCTGCGCCGGTTTCCCCACAATCACCGTGTTAAGCTGAGTCAATAATTTTTGTATGGTGTGCTGTGTCTGCATCCCATCACAATAAACGACAAAGGCAGTTAAGGAGACGAAAACTGTGTCCAAGACAGGTTATTTCAGCCACCGTGACTGTTGGCTGCACGACATGGGGCCTGCCCACCCGGAATGCGCTGCGCGCCTGGATGCGATTGAAGACCGCCTGCTGATCACCGGTGTGGGGGATGCATTGGAGCGGCGCGATGCGCCCAAGGCCAGCATGTCCGATCTGGAGCTGGGCCATGAGCGCCTGCATATCGCGTCGATACGCGGGCTGTCCGAAATGGCGGCGGACAACCAGGCCATTGGCGGCCCGGAAACCCTGATGCTGGACACCGACACTGCCGTCAATGGCGCCACCTGGAATGCCGCGCTGCGGGCCTGTGGCGCTGCGCTGGCGGCCACCGATGCCGTGATCAGCGGCGAGATGGAAAACGCCTTCTGCGCCGTGCGTCCCCCGGGCCACCATGCCACGCGCAAGCAGGCGATGGGCTTTTGTTTTTTCAACAACGTCGCGGTGGCGGCCAAATACGCGCTGATGCGCCACCAGCTCAAGCGCGTAGCGATAGTCGATTTTGATGTGCACCATGGCAATGGCACCGAAGACATCTGCGCGGGCGACCCGCACATTCTGATGGTGGGCATTTTTCAGCACCCGTTCTACCCGCATTCGGGCGACAAGGACCCGGCGGCCAATATGCTCAATGTGCCGGTGCCGGCCTATACCAAGGGCATGGACATCCGCGAGATTGTGGAGACCTACTGGATTCCACGTCTTGAGGAATTCAAGCCGGAGATGGTCTTCATCAGCGCAGGCTTTGACGCCCACCGCGAAGACGACATGGGCCAGCTGGGCATGGTCGAGGCCGACTACGCCTGGATCACCCACCGCGTGAAAGACATTGCGCGGCGCTTCAGCAAGGGCCGCATCGTCTCCTGCCTGGAGGGCGGCTATGTGATGGCGCCGCTCGCAGCCAGCGTGGAAGCCCATATCCGCGTGCTCGCCGATCTGTAAACACCTTCTGAGGACCTGGCAATGACGGACAGCAACTTGCTTGTGCAGACCCGCGATGCGCGCGGCGTGGTGACCTTGTGCATGAACGATGGGGCGCGCTTCAATGCGCTGGGTGATGAGATGCTGGCGGCGTTGCGCGCAGCGCTGGCCGCCATTGCGCAGGATGCCTCCGTACGCGTGGTGGTGCTGGCCGCGCAGGGCCGGGCCTTTTGCGCCGGCCACAATCTCAAGGACATGGCCGCCCACCCCGACCGCGCCTGGTACCAGGACCTGTTCAACCGCTGCAGCCAGGTGATGATGGCGATCCAGAAGCTGCCGGTACCCGTCATTGCGCGGGTGCAGGGCATGGCGACGGCCGCCGGCTGCCAACTGGTGGCGCAATGTGATCTGGCCGTTGCCAGCAGCGAGGCCAGCTTTGCCACCAGCGGCATCCAGTACGGCCTGTTCTGCGCCACGCCCAGCGTGCCCTTGGTGCGCAACATGCCCATCAAGCAGGCGATGGAAATGCTGCTGACCGGTGAATTCATCAGCGCCGAGCAGGCGCTGGCCCAGGGCCTGGTCAACCGGGTGGCCGCGCCCGAGCAGCTCGATGCGGAGCTGGAAACGCTCGTCGCTGCCATCGTCAGCAAGCCCGCTGCCGCCGTGCGCATGGGCAAGGCCCTGGTCTACCAGCAGCGGGAGCTGGGTATGGAGGCCGCCTACCAGGTGGCCAGCCAGTGCATGGCCGCCAACATGATGGACGGCAACGCGCAGGAAGGCGCGCAGGCCTTTGCGCAAAAGCGCAAGCCGGTCTGGTCCTAGCCCCAGGCCACACCCAGCCGCGCGTCTGTAGACGTCTGCCGCTCCTACAAACGGCACTGCAGCATCGGTGATACGGTACGGAACCAGCATATGCTTGCGCGTATGCTTTTTCTTTTGGACCCGATAAGGCTGGCGCATGGATATCTTTGATCGTTTGAGAGTGGACTTTGAGCAGTCCAGCACCTGGCAGGAGCTGGCGGTTTTGGTGATTTGCCTGGGCCTGGCCTGGCTCCTCAGCCGCAGCTTTTACCGCCACCGTGAGGTGGGCAAGCCCTCGGTATGGTTTGGCAAAACGGCCTGGGGCGGGGCGCTGTTCCCGCTGCTGGCACTGCTGCTGACCGCTGCCGCGCGCATGCTGGTGGAGCACTACCAACCGGTGTTTCTGCTGCGGCTGGCGGTGCAGATTCTGCTGTCGCTGGCGGTCATCCGCCTGGTCGCCCGGGTGCTGGCCAAGACCTTTCCCAACTCCACCGTGGTGCGCCTGATTGAGCGGATCTTCTCGTGGCTGGCCTGGGGCGTGGCGGTGCTGGGGATTCTGGGTGTGCTGCCGCAGGTGATGGCGCAACTCGACGCTGTGCAGTTCGCCTTTGGCAAGACGTCGATCTCGGTACTGGAGCTGTTCCAGGGGGCGATATCGGTGGGCATGGTGATGCTGGTGGTACTGTGGATTTCGACCACCTTCGAGCAACGCGTGATCGACGACATGGTCAAGGACCTGTCGATGCGCAAGATGGCCGTCAATCTCACACGCATGCTGCTGATCACCATTGGCCTGCTGGTGGCGCTGTCCCTCGTTGGCGTCGATCTGACGGCGCTGTCGGTGCTGGGCGGTGCTTTCGGTGTCGGCCTGGGTTTTGGCATGCAGAAAATTGCCTCCAACTATGTCAGCGGTTTTTTGGTGCTGATCGAGCGGGCCTTGCGCATTGGCGACAACGTGCGCGTCGATGGCTTCGAAGGCCGCATCACCGACATCCGCACCCGCTACACCGTCATCCGCGCCTCCAACGGGCGCGAGTCGATTGTCCCCAATGAGACCTTGATCACACAGCGCGTGGAAAACCTCACCGACGCCGACCAGAAGTTCAACCTGACCACCCAGATCGTCGTCGGCGCCGACAGTGATGTCGCGCAGGTGCGCGAAGTGCTGACGCGCGCGGCCCTGGCCCAAGCGCGGGTGCTGGCCAAGCCCGAGCCCTCGGTGTTCCTGGTGAATTTCGCCCCTGACGGACTGGAGTTCAGCCTGAGCTTTTTCATCAACGATCCGATGAACGGGCAGGCCAATGTGAAGTCAGCGGTCAATATCGCCGTGCTCGAGGGCCTGCGTGCGGCAAAGATCGAGATTCCGTTCCCGCAACGTGTTTTGCATATCCAGAACAATAGCGGCGGTGCAATACCTGCCAGCCAGGGCTGATGAACCGCCAACTTGTGCGGAAAATGGAGGCTGGTGCGCAGCGATGCGCCGATAATTGGCCGTTATGAGCCGCTTGGCTACAAAAAAGCACGGTCGTGCATTTTTGTGCGATGATGGCCTGATCCATGCCCATGGCTGCGTGGCAGCGCCCAAGCGCTGCCACTGGCGCAAACCTATTGAACAACTCAGGAGTCGAGGTTTATGAAAGTACTGGTACCCGTCAAACGCGTGGTGGACTACAACGTCAAGGTGCGCGTCAAGAGCGATGGCTCGGGTGTGGACATTGCGAA
>NZ_CAXYJV010000015.1:0-60274 GCF_964277875.1 uncultured Comamonas sp. | reverse complement strand
CGGGCATCTCGGGCGCCATCCAGCACTTGGCGGGCATGAAGGACTCCAAGGTGATCGTGGCGATCAACAAGGACGAAGAAGCGCCGATCTTCAGCGTGGCGGACTACGGCCTGGTGGCTGACCTGTTTGACGCCGTGCCCGAGATGGCCAGCAAGCTGTAAGCGCTGACCCACCCTTGCTAAAAACGCGGCCCAGGCCGCGTTTTTTTATGCCTGCCCGAAGCGGCGGTTATTTGGTTGTTTATGCAACCGAATCCGATATAGGTGTTTGCACCAGTGTCCCCGCGCTGAGACGGGCGAGTTTTGATTATTGAGGTTGCTGCATTAATTATTAAAAACGCGTGGCCATTCGTTGAATCGATACCTAGTAAATTCCCTAGGTGTCGACGATGGCCTCCCCCGTATTCATGCGATTTGCGCATAGGTCCCTAGGGAAAGCGCTAGAGCGATAGTCGCCAAAAAACCGAAGGGGCGTCTATAAAATTGTTTCGATCCGCATAAAACTGTTATCGCGGTTAGAGGCGGCTGCATCTCGGGACACCCCTGTTTCATGCAGTTTTCGCTGTAGTGGTTCCAAGCTGAAGGGTTGGTTGTATGGATATTTTGCTGCAGCAGATCATCAATGGTCTGGTATTGGGCAGCATGTACGCTTTGATAGCCTTGGGCTACACCATGGTGTACGGCATTATTCAATTGATTAACTTCGCGCACGGCGAAGTGCTGATGATCGGGGTGCTGACCAGCTGGAGCATCATCGGCGTGATGCAGGAGGCCATGCCGGGAACGCCGGGCTGGGTCATCTTGCTGATCGCGACGCTGATTGCCTGTGTGGTGGCGGCGGTGCTCAATTTCACGATCGAGAAGCTGGCCTACCGGCCGCTGCGCAACAGCCCGCGCCTGGCGCCGTTGATCACCGCGATCGGCATGTCGATCTTGCTGCAGACCCTGGCCATGATCATCTGGAAGCCCAACTACAAGCCGTACCCGACCCTGCTGCCGATGGAGCCGTTTGACCTGGCCGGCGCGGTGATCACGCCGACGCAGATCCTGGTGCTGGGCGTGACGGCCGTGGTGCTGGCGGTGCTGATGTACCTGGTGAACTACACCCGCCTGGGCCGCGCAATGCGGGCGACGGCGGAGAACCCCCGCGTGGCGGCGCTGATGGGCATCAAGCCCGACATGGTGATCTCGGCCACCTTTGTCATCGGTGCGGTGCTGGCGGCCATTGCCGGCGTGCTCTGGGCGTCGAACTACGGCACGGCGCAGCACACGATGGGTTTCCTGCCCGGCCTCAAGGCCTTTATCGCTGCGGTGTTTGGCGGCATCGGCAACCTGGCGGGCGCCGTGGTGGGCGCGATGATCCTGGGCCTGGTGGAAGCCATCGGCGCGGGCTACATCGGCCAGCTCACCGGCGGTGTGCTGGGCAGCCAGTATGTCGACATTTTCTCGTTCATCGTGCTGATCATCGTGCTGACCTTGCGCCCCTCGGGCCTGCTGGGTGAGCGGGTGGCCGATCGGGCTTAAGGGGAACACCGCATGAAGAACAACAAAGCACAATGGATTGTCGGCGCGATTGCGCTGCTGGTACTGCCGCTGATCCTGCAGTCCTTCGGAAACGCCTGGGTGCGCATTGCCGACCTGGCGCTGCTCTACGTGATGCTGGCGCTGGGCCTGAACATCGTCGTGGGCTTTGCCGGCCTGCTGGACCTGGGCTATGTGGCCTTCTACGCCGTGGGTGCCTACATGCTGGGCCTGATGGCCTCGCCGCACCTGGCCGAGACCTTTGAAGGCTTCAAGGCCATGTTCCCCAATGGCCTGCACACGTCCATCTGGCTGGTGATACCGCTGGCCGCGTTGCTGGCGGCGGTCGCGGGGATGATTCTGGGCTTCCCGGTACTCAAGCTGCGCGGGGACTACCTGGCCATCGTGACCCTGGGTTTTGGCGAGATCATCCGCATCTTCATGCTGAACCTGGACCAGCCCGTCAACATCACCAACGGACCCAAGGGTCTGGGCCAGATCGATTCGATCAAGATCCTCGGCTTTGACTTTGCCAAGCCGCTGGAAATCGGCAGCTACACGGTCTCCTCGGTCACCTTGTACTACTACCTGTTCCTGCTGCTGGTCGTGGCCAGCGTGGTGATCTGCTACCGCCTGCAGGATTCGCGCATTGGCCGCGCCTGGATGGCCATCCGTGAGGACGAGATTGCCGCCAAGGCGATGGGCATCAACACCCGCAATCTGAAGCTGATGGCCTTTGGCATGGGCGCGACGTTTGGTGGTGTGTCCGGCGCGATGTTTGCGGGCTTTCAGGGCTTTGTCTCGCCCGAATCGTTCAGCCTGATGGAGTCGATCATGATCGTCGCCATGGTGGTGCTGGGTGGCCTGGGCCACATCCCCGGTGTCATTCTGGGTGCCGTGCTGCTGTCGGCGCTGCCCGAGGTATTGCGCTATGTGGCCGGACCGCTGCAGCAGATGACCGACGGCCGCCTGGATGCGTCCATCCTGCGCCAGCTGCTGATTGCCGTGGCGATGATCGTGGTGATGCTGCTGCGCCCACGCGGCCTGTGGCCCGCACCCGAGCATGGCAAGAGCGCGATCCAGAAAGACTGAGCAGGAGAGACGAGCATGACGAACACACAAGCTCCTGCACTGAAGGTGGCAGGTATTTCCAAACGCTTTGGCGGTTTGCAGGCCCTCTCGGATGTGGGTCTGACCATCGAGCGCGGCCAGGTCTATGGGCTGATCGGCCCCAATGGTGCGGGCAAGACGACATTCTTCAATGTGATCACCGGGCTGTACACACCGGACAGCGGCAGCTTCGAGCTGGCGGGCAAGCCCTACGAGCCCAAGGCCGTACACCTGGTGGCCAAGGCCGGCATTGCGCGCACGTTCCAGAACATCCGGCTGTTTTCCGACATGACGGCACTGGAGAACGTGATGGTAGGCCGCCATGTGCGCAGCCATTCGGGTTTGCTGGGAGCGATCTTTCGCACACCGGGTTTCAAGGCCGAGGAGCGGGCGATTGCAGAGCGCGCCCGCGAGCTGCTGGCCTATGTGGGCATCGAGCGCTATGCCGATTACAAGGCGCGCACGCTGTCGTATGGCGACCAGCGCCGCCTGGAGATTGCCCGCGCGCTGGCCACCGACCCGCAGCTGATTGCGCTCGACGAGCCCGCTGCCGGCATGAATGCGACCGAAAAGGTGCAGCTGCGCGAGCTGATCGACCGCATCCGCAACGACAACCGCACGATCTTGCTGATCGAGCACGATGTGAAGCTGGTGATGGGCCTGTGCGACCGGGTGACGGTGCTCGACTACGGCAAGCGGCTGGCCGAGGGCTCGCCGGCCGAGGTGCAGAAAGACGAAAAAGTGATTGAGGCCTATCTGGGCACCGGAGGACACTGAGCATGGTTGACAAGACATCCAACCCCGTACTGCTGAAGGTGCGTGGGCTGAAAGTGGCCTATGGAGGCATTCAGGCCGTCAAGGGCGTCGATTTCGAGGTGCATGAGGGCGAGCTGGTGTCCCTGATCGGCTCCAACGGCGCGGGCAAGACCACGACGATGAAGGCGGTGACGGCCACACAGGCGATCAATGACGGGCAGATCGAGTTTCTGGGCGAGAACCTCAAGGGCCGGGGCGCCTGGGACCTGGTCGCCAAGGGCCTGGTGATGGTGCCCGAAGGGCGTGGCGTCTTCACGCGCCAGACCATCACCGACAACCTGATGCTGGGCGCCTATCTGCGCAAGGACAAGGCAGGCATTCAGGCCGACATCGAGAAGATGTTCAACATCTTCCCGCGTCTGCGCGAGCGCAAGGACCAGCTGGCCGGCACCATGTCCGGCGGTGAGCAGCAGATGCTGGCGATGGCGCGCGCGCTGATGGCGCAGCCCAAGCTGCTGCTGCTCGATGAGCCGTCGATGGGGCTGTCGCCGATCATGGTGGACAAGATCTTCGAGGTGGTGCGCGATGTCTATGCGATGGGCGTGACCATCGTGCTGGTCGAGCAGAACGCCAGCCGTGCGCTGGCCATTGCCGACCGGGGCTATGTGATGGAGTCGGGCATCATCACGATGACCGGCCCGGGCCAGCAGCTGCTGGCCGACCCCAAGGTGCGTGCCGCCTACCTGGGCGAATAGCCGCCGGGCCGATCCGCGCTCCCCACAGCACTGCATGCCAGTGCTTTTTTTATCGCTGCCGCATCGGGATACGCATCCAGCCGGCAGCCCCAGGTCGTGCGCAAGCACCGGGCGGCAAGGGCGGGGAGGCGCGCTTTGGAGGGCAGCGCCAGCGCGCCTGGTTCGCTCTGGAGAAGGTGCAAAGGGCAGGGCGCAGCCAGCGCTGTTTGAGGCACGGCGGCCTCAAGTGCGACAAAGAAATGACAATTGCATTTAAAATTGGTGAATTTTGCAGTGCAGCAATGCGCCGTGAATGACAGATTTTGCGCACGGCCAACCGCTGACACCGCTGACAATTCAAGGGGTTGCAGGGTCGTGACGGGGCCCGGGGGCCGGGCTGGCAAGCCAGTGTCCGGCCGGGAGTGCGCAGGTTCTTTTCCTTTTTTGCATTGAAACCGAATAGGTGCACCCATGCTCTTTGGCAAACTCTTGCCGCGCGAAGGCAATTTCTTCGAACTGTTCAACCAGCACGCTGACCGCATCGTAGAAGCGGCCCACGCGTTTTCCCAACTGGTCGCCAATTACAACGACCCCCACCTGCGCGAAAAATACAACCAGGACGTGGACAACGCCGAGCGCGCTGCCGACCGCGTCACCCATGAGGTCAACCGCACCTTGCACAAGACCTTCATCACCCCCATCGACCGCGAGCAGATCCACTCGCTGATCAATACGATGGACGATGTGGCCGACCTGATCCAGGACTCGGCCGAGACCATGGCACTCTACGATGTGCGCCATATGACCGAAGAAATCACCCGCCTGACGGACCTGAGCGTCAAGTGCTGCGAGCGCGTGCGTGATGCCGTCAAGATGCTCGACCGCATTGCCGATCCGGCCACCACCGAAGCGGCCATCAAGACCTGCGAAGAGATTGACCGCCTCGAGAGCGACGCCGACCGCGTGATGCGCTCGGCGATGAGCAAGCTGTTCCGCGAAGAGCCCGATGTGCGCGAGGTGATCAAGCTCAAGGCCATCTATGAGCTGCTCGAGACCATCACCGACAAGTGCGAGGATGTGGCCAACCACATCGAAGGCATCATCCTGGAAAACTCCTGATCCGTTGCAGCAAGCAGGAGACTGAACTTCCATGGAACCGATGCAAACAGCCCTGTGGGTGATTGTCGTGCTGGTGGCGCTGGCCATCTTGTTCGACTTCATGAACGGGTTTCATGACGCGGCCAACTCGATTGCGACCGTTGTCTCTACCGGCGTGCTCAAACCCACCCAGGCGGTGGTGTTTGCGGCATTTTTCAACTTTGTGGCGATCTTTGTCTTCCACCTGAGCGTGGCGGCCACCATCGGCAAGGGCATTGTTCACCCGGGCATTGTCGATACCCATGTGATCTTTGGCGCGCTGGTGGGCGCGATCGCCTGGAACCTGATCACCTGGTACTACGGCATTCCGTCCAGCTCCTCGCATGCGCTGATCGGCGGCATCGTGGGCGCGGTGATTGCAAAGGCGGGCTCCGGTGCGTTGGTGGCCAGCGGTATCTGGAAGACCGTGGCCTTCATCTTCGTGTCGCCGGTGCTGGGTTTCCTGCTGGGCTCGGTGATGATGGTGATCGTGGCCTGGCTGTTCCGCCGCACCACGCCGGGCCGGGTCGACAAGTGGTTCCGCCGCCTGCAGCTCGTCTCTGCCGGTGCCTACAGCCTGGGGCACGGCGGCAATGATGCGCAAAAGACCATCGGCATCATCTGGCTGCTGCTGCTGTCCACGGGCTACGCCTCGCCCAACGATGCCGACCCACCGTTGTGGGCCATCGTCTCGTGCTATGCGGCCATTGGCCTGGGCACGATGTTCGGTGGCTGGCGCATCGTCAAGACCATGGGCCAGAAGATCACGAAGCTCAAGCCCGTGGGCGGCTTCTGTGCCGAAACCGGTGGCGCGATGACCTTGTTCATTGCCACGGCACTGGGCATTCCGGTCTCGACCACGCACACCATCACCGGTGCCATCGTCGGTGTCGGCTCCACCCAGCGCATGAGTGCGGTGCGCTGGGGGGTGGCGGGCAACATCGTCTGGGCCTGGGTGCTGACCATTCCGGCCAGCGCCTTTGTGGCAGCGTTTGCTTACTGGGTAAGTTTGCAAATCTATTGATGGCGGATGGTTGATAGCCAAAACGCGGCTGGCGGATATGATCTGCCAGCCGTTTTACTTTGGACATCACCATGGCCATGCGCGATTTGCCTTTGACTCCGTTATTTTTCCCGCTGCATCCCCTGGGCTGGGTGGCTGCCGCCATGGCCTTGCTGTGCTTGGGGGGCGTTGCGGTGGCCTGGTTGCTGGCAGGGTGGCTGGCTCAGCCACACCGCCAGCACATCGGTGCAGCGCCCCCGGAGCTGGGCGCCGTAGCGGTGGAGATCGCATCTGCAGACGGTGCGGTACGGGGCTGGTATGCCCCCGGTGAGCCCGGCCGGGGCGCCGTGCTGCTGCTGCACGGCATACGATCCGACCGCCGTGCGATGCTGCCACGGGCGCTGGCCCTGCAGCGCATGGGCCATGGCGTATTGCTGATGGATTTGCCCGCGCATGGCGAGAGCGACGGCGGCATGCTGTCGTTCGGCCCCCGTGAGGGTCTGGGGGTTGCCCAGGCACTGACCTGGCTGCAGGAGCAGCTGCCGGCGGAAAAAGTAGCGGTGATCGGCGTGTCCTTGGGTGGTGCGAGTCTATTGATGGCCGAGCTGCCGCAATCACCCGATGCCGTGGTGCTGGAAGGCGTGTTTCCCACCCTGCGGGCGGCAGTGGACAACCGGGTGCGCGCTGTGCTGGGCCACTTGGCGCCATTGGCGCGGATCGCCACGCCTTTGTTGCTGTGGCAGATGCCGCTGCGCCTGGGCCTGGAGCCGAATAAGCTGCGGCCCATTGACCGCCTGGCGAGCTGGACCCTGCCGGTGATGGTGCTGGGCGGCACGGAAGACCGCTACACCCCGCCTGCTGAAACCCGGCAGATGGCAGAGGCTGCAAACCAGGCCAGGCGATCGCCGCAGCCGCTATGGCTGGTGCCGGGCGCAGCCCATGTGGACTTGCACCAGTTCGCGCCGCAGGCCTATGAGGAACAGGTGTTTGGCTTCTTGCAGGCGCATCTGCACACGCGCTGAGGGCCTGGCGCCGCCCATTCCTTATTGCGAAATCTTGCGCGCTTCCTCGATCTGGTACTGGAAGTAATGCTCAAAGCTGTAGGCCAGGCTGGCCATCAGGATCGTGGTGCCGATCAGCAGCGACGCCACAATGCCGAAGATCGTCAGCCAGCGGGTGCGGCCGGGCAGTGCGTCTTCGGGCAGCCCGGGGTTGTGGCGTGCGTTCCACTTCTCGGGCGCCATCAGCCCGTAGATGATGGCCACCAGCGCGCAGGCCGCAATGGTGAAGCCCAGCAGCGGCACCAGCAGCCAGCTGACCTGGTCGTCAATGCCATGGCTGGCAATGCGCTCCATGCCATACAGGCCCAGCGCCGTGGGAATGGGCAGCATCCAGCCGATCATGTCACCCAGGCCATACAGGTAGAAGCGGTGCAGACCCAGCGGCCCCCCCAGAAAGGCCAGCCAGGTGGCCAAGGTCTTGCTCTTGCTGCGCGGCATCGCGTGGGTGAGGGGGTGGCTCATAAGGCGGGTAGGGTGGGTTAGGTGGTGGGGGCGCTGTGGTCTCCGTCGCCCAGGGTTTTTTCCATCATCACGATATCCAACCAGCGGCCAAATTTCCAGCCCACCGAGCGCATCACGCCCACCTGGGTAAAACCGGCTGCGCGGTGCACGCCGACCGAGCCGAGGTTGTTGGAGTCACCGATCACGGCGATGAGCTTGCGCACACCGGCAGCCTCGCAGTGCGCGATCAAGGCGTTCATCAGCAGGCGCCCCAGGCCCCGGCCATGTTGGCCATCCGCCACATAGATCGAGTCTTCGGCCGAGAAGCGGTAGGCTGGCCGCGCCTTGAACCAGTTCGCATAGGCATAGCCGAGGATCTGACCATCAGCATCCTCGGCCACCAGGTAGGGGAGCTGGCGCGACAATACCTCGTCTCGGCGCCGGGTCATTTCCTCTTCGCTGGGGGCTTCGGTCTCGAAGCTGCCTGTGCCATGCAGCACATGGTGGGCATAAATGCGGGTGATGGCGGGAAGGTCCTGGAGGGTACTGGCACGAACACTTGGCATGATTGAAAGAAGTTTGTATAATCTGCGGCTTTACTGCGTGTCGCTGGCCGGGTGGCTAGTTGCGTGTCTCAAACGTGGTAAGAAAACTAACCACCCGAAGGATTATTATGGTCGTAATTCGACTCTCCCGCGGCGGCTCCAAGGCCCGTCCGTTCTACAACATCGTCGTTGCTGACAAGCGCGTGCGCCGTGACGGCTCGTTCATCGAGCGCGTGGGTTTCTACAACCCACTGGCCAAGGAAGGCGTTGAAGGTCTGCGCGTTGCTCTGGACCGCGTGGCTTACTGGAAGAGCGTTGGTGCTCAGGCTTCCACCACCGTGGACCGTCTGGTCAAGCAAGCTGCTGCCAAGGCTGCTTAATTTGCCTCTCTCGTCACGGGTGGTGCTCCGGTACCATCCGTGCATGCGGGCCGCTGCTGCGATGAGCACTGCGGCCCGTTTTTTATTGCCCTGTTGAACTGCCATGCCCGCTACCGAGTTGTTGTTAAGCCCTGCCACCTTGCCCGATGACGCCATTGAAGTGGCGCGCATCGCCGATGCCTGGGGCGTCAAGGGATGGTTCAAGGTGATTGCCCTCAGCCCCGACCCGCAGGCGCTGCTCAAGTCCAAGCTGTGGTTCATCCAGCCCCCAGAGAAGGGCGCGCGCCACTTCCAGGGTGTGGCCCAGCTGGAGATGCGCCAGGCGCGGTTCCATGGCGATGGCATGGTGGGCTGGGCCCAGGGCGTGGACGACCGTGACCAGGCGGAAAAACTCAAGGGTGCGCGGGTGTTCATCTCGCGCGCCGATTTCCCCAAGACCGAAGACGGCGAGTACTACTGGGTGGACCTGCTCGGTCTGGCCGTGGTCAACCGCGAAGGTATTGCACTGGGCACCGTCAGCGACCTGATGGCCTCCGGCCCGCAGACCGTGCTGGTGCTGAACTACGAAGAAGACGGCAAGACGCAGGAGCGCCTGATCCCGTTTGTCGACGCCTTTGTCGACGAGGTCTCGCTGCCCAACAAGCGCATCACGGTCGACTGGCAGCCGGACTACTGATCGTGCCGGGCACACAGGCCGCCAGCGGGGAGAATTTCCATGCGCTTTGACATCATCACCTTGTTCCCCGAGCTGTTCAGCCCCTTTGTCGAGGTGGGCGTGACGCGCCGCGCCTACAGCAGCGGCCAGGTGGCAGTGCAGTGCTGGAACCCGCGCGACTACGCCCCGGGCAACTACCGCCGCGTCGATGACCGCCCCTTTGGCGGCGGCCCCGGCATGGTGATGATGGCCCAGCCGCTGGCCGATTGCCTGGCCGCCATCCGCGCTGCGCGTGCCGAGGCCGAGCCTGCGCCGCTGGTGCTGTTCTCGCCGATTGGCGAGCGCATGGACCATGCCCAGGTGCAGCGCTGGTCCGATTCGCAGGGCGCCATTTTGCTGTGCGGCCGCTATGAAGGTGTGGACCAGCGCTTTATCGATCGCCATGTCGATAGGCAGTTGAGCCTGGGCGATTTTGTGCTCTCCGGTGGCGAGATCGCTGCGATGGCCCTGCTCGATGCGGTGGCCCGCCTGCAGCCGGGCGTGCTGCATGACGAGGGCAGCCACCAGTTCGACAGCTTCAACCCGGCGCTCGATGGCCTGTTGGATTGCCCCCACTACACCCGCCCGGAGGTCTGGGAAGGTGAGCCGGTGCCTGCGGCGCTGCTGTCGGGCCACCATGCCAATATCGAGCGCTGGCGCCGTGAGCAAAGCCTGCGCAACACGGCCATGCACCGCCCTGAATTGCTGGACCAGGCGCGCAGCCGCAACCAGCTCAGCCGCAAGGATGAGCAGCTGCTGGCCAGTGCCGATTTGGTGAATTTGGCAAAACCGCTATAATTGCGGGTTTTACGATCCTCTACACGGCCGCTTTTTTCAATGGTGAGAGAAGCAACACGCCGCAACTGCCCCGTACACCGTGCTGGGCGCGGCTGCCAAATTCATGGCGCGCGTATGATCGTTGGATGAAACCATGAACCTGATCCAGATTCTCGAGCAAGAAGAAATTGCTCGCCTGAACAAGACCATTCCTGAATTTGCCCCTGGCGACACCGTGATCGTGAGCGTGAACGTTGTTGAAGGTACGCGCAAGCGCGTGCAGGCTTACGAAGGCGTGGTGATTGCCAAGCGCAATCGCGGTCTGAACAGCGGCTTCACCGTGCGCAAGATCTCCAGCGGCGAAGGCGTGGAACGTACGTTCCAAACCTACAGCCCCATGATCGCCGGTATCGAAGTCAAGCGCCGCGGCGATGTGCGCCGTGCCAAGCTGTACTACCTGCGTGAGCGCAGCGGCAAGTCGGCTCGTATCAAGGAAAAGCTGCCAGCACGCAAGGCAGCACCTGTGGCAGCTGCGTAATAACGCTGCGACAGAGCCCAGTGCTGAAAGCCGCTACAGTGCAAGCTGTGGCGGCTTTTTTACATGGGCCGCTGCTTGCTGCCCCCGTCTATGTCTCACCTATCCTCTCCCTCGCCTTCGTCATCCCCCGCCGCCGCTACCCGGGTTTCGTCCGTGCTGGACCCGCGCCGCGCGCCGGTGGTGCAGATCGATTCGGCCCTGCCGGCGGTCGCCCCGCGCATGTTGCTGGCCGATTCGCTGCGCCAGGCCTTTGCCGCCCACCCCCATGGTGGGGAACCGGAGATCTTCCGCGAGCGCAGCTGGACGGACCGCCCCCCCGCCAAAGCCGCCGTGCTGGTGGCGCTGGTGCAGCGCCAGGAGATGCATGTGCTGCTGACCCAGCGCAGCGCCAGCCTGAGCAACCATTCGGGGCAGATTGCGTTTCCGGGCGGCCGCCAGGACCCGGAGGACCGCGATATCAACGACACCGCGCTGCGCGAGGCCTGGGAAGAGGTGGGGCTGGCGCGTGAGCGCGTCGAAATCATTGGCCGCCTGCCCGAGTACGCCACCGGCTCGGGCTTTGAGGTGACGCCCATCGTCGGGCTCGTGCAGCCACCGTTTCACCTGCAGGCCAACCCGGGCGAGGTGGATGAGGTGTTTGAGGTGCCACTGTCCTTCTTGATGAACCCGGCGCACCACCGCTGGCAGCAATTGGACACGCCGGAGTTCAGCCGCCGCTGGCTGTCGATGCCCTATGACGACCCTGCGTCGGGCCACCAGCGCTTCATCTGGGGGGCTACGGCCAGCATGCTGCGCAATTTGTACCGGTTTTTGGCGTTTCCACCCGCGTTGTAGTTTGTAACGGCTTGTGTGATACATCACAGCCGGTATGATCACTGTCCATGAGTTTTTTCGCCACGCTGATGGCCCTGCTGCTGGAGCAGGCCAAGTCCCTGTCTCGTGACAATCCGGTCTATGCCGGCGTGCGGGCCTGGGTGCAATGGCTCAGCCGCAACCTCGATGCAGGCGAACAGCGCCACGGCTGGCTGGCCTGGAGCGTCGCGGTGCTGCTGCCCACCGCGCTGGCCATGGGCATGCACTGGCTGCTGGTCGCACTGGTGGGCTGGCCGCTGGCGATGGCCTGGCATGTGCTGGTGCTCTATGTGACCCTGGGCTTTCGCCAGTTCAGCCACCATTTCACCCGTATCCGCCATGCGCTGGAATCCGGCGACGAAGAGCAGGCCCGCCAGTACCTGGCCGATTGGCAGCAGGTCAACGCCGATGATCTGCCACGGCGCGAGATCGTCCGCCATGTCATCGAATACTCGGTACTGGCCGCGCACCGCCATGTGTTTGGCGTGCTGGCCTGCTACTCCATCGGCTCGGCGCTGGGCCTGGGGCCTGCCGGCGCGGTGTTTTTCCGCATGGCTGAATATGCGTCGCGCTTTGCGCGCAAGTCGCCCGAGCCGGCCGCCCTGGTGCAAGGCGCTTTCGAGACGGTCGCCGCCAAGGCCTGGACGGTGGTGGACTGGCTGCCCTCCCGGCTGACCGCGCTGAGCTTTGCCGTGGTGGGCAATTTCGAAGAGGCCATCGACGGCTGGCGCTTTCAGACCCAGCATTTCCCCAATGACAACGACGGCGTGATTCTGGCCGCCACCGCCGGCGCCATCGACGTTCGCCTGGGCGGCGTGGCCTTGCGTGCCCGCAGTGTCGATATCGATGCCGCTGCGCCGCTGCAGATCCAGGGCGATGGCGCCACCACCCCGGGCCGTGACCCGGAAGTGGCCCACCTGCGCAGCGTGGTAGGCTTGGTGTGGCGCTCCGTCGTGGTCTGGATGTTGCTGCTCGCGCTGCTCACCCTGGCGCGCCTGTTGGGCTGAGCCGCTAACACAACCCTTGATACGTCGTTGCCTGTCCGGCCGCGCCAAGCCTTGTCGTACTACTGTACTGCCTGCGGCTTGGCGTGTAGTCTCAACCGCAAACCTGCGGTTTGCTGGGCCGTGTTAACGGCTACTAGGCAGTCTGCAGCGCAGCGCTTGGGCTGCGGCGCTGGCCCATCGCCACCAGCACCAGGCCGATGGCCGACAGCGCTGCAGCACCCCAGATGATCGACAGCAGGCCTGCGCCGGCAATCAGGCTGCCGCCCACCCAGGCACCCAGTGCATTGCCCAGGTTGAAGGCCGCAATGTTCAGGCTGGAGGCCAAGGTGGCGCCCTGGCTGCCCACACCTTGCATCACCCGCATCTGCATGGGGGCAACGGTGGCGAACGCGACAACGCCCAGCACCGTCACATAGGCCATGGCCACGCCGGCCGAGATGCCAAAGGCCCAGCGGCCTGCCAGCAGCACGGCTACCAAGGCGCCCAGGGTGATCCACAGTGCACGCACCACGCCCCGGTCGGCCAGCTTGCCACCGGCGATATTGCCCACGGCCGAGCCGGCACCAAACAGCAGCAGGCTCACGGCCACACCGGTGTTGCCCATCTGGGTGATCTGCGACAGCAGCGGCTCCACATAGGTGTAGAGCGCAAACACGCCACCAAAGCCGAAGACCGTCATGCCCAGGCCCAGCCACAACGGCGTGCTCGCCAAGATGGAGAGCTCATCGCGCAGTGCAGCAGGCGCAGCTTGCTGGAGCTTGCTGGGCACAAAGGCGGCCAGAATGCCCAGGGCTACGACACCGACACCCGCTACGGCCGCAAAGGCCATGCGCCAGCCAAAATGCTGGCCGATCCAGGTGCCGGCCGGCACGCCCAGCAAGGTAGCCAGGGTCAGGCCCGAGAACATCAGCGCAATGGCCGAGGCCTGCTTGTCCTTGGCCACGAGGCCGGTGGCGACGACGGCACCGACGCCAAAGAAGGTGCCGTGGGTGAGCGAGGTCAGCATGCGCGCGCCCATCAGCCAGCCGTAGCTGGGGGCCATCGCTGCGGCGATGTTGCCGGCGATGAAGATCAGCATCAGGCCCAGCAGCAGCCATTTGCGCGGCCAGCTGCGGGTGGCCAGGGTGAGCACGGGTGCGCCAATGGCCACGCCAAACGCATAGCCGGAGATCAGGGTGCCGGCCGTCGGGATGCTGATGCCCAGGTCCTGGCTGACCTGGGTGAGCAGGCCCATGATGATGAATTCGGTGGTGCCGATGCCAAAGGCACCGGCGGCGAGCGCCAGCAATGAGACAGGCATGAGAGTTTTCCTTGTGTGATGCGATGGCCGGTGGCCTTGTTGAGGAGATGGATTGTGAAGCGCCGCCGCATTCTTGTGTAGCCGGAACAGTGGAAAGGTATTTGTTCCCACATGGAATAAATAGGTGCAGAATTTGCCACCACCATCTGCAGCGATGACGCTTTTGACCATGCGCAACCCCGCCTTTCCCGCCAGCCCGACCTTTGAGACCAACCGCTCCGGTGAGCTGGAGGTGTTTGTGCAAGTGGCCGAGCACGGCAGCTTCTCGGCTGCGGCCCGCCACCTGGGCGTGTCGCCGTCGGCCACCAGCAAGATCGTGGCCCGCATGGAGGCGCGGCTGGGCGCGCAGCTGCTGCTGCGCAGCACGCGCCGCGTGCAGCTGACACCGGAAGGCCGCCAGCTCTACGAGCGCGGCCAGCGCGTGCTCGCTGACCTGCAGGAGGCCGAAGCGGCTGCATCGCTGCGCAGCACGCCCAAGGGGGTCGTGCGCATCAACTCCAGCTCATCGACGGGGCAGGCCATCCTGGTGCCGCTGATGGCCCGGCTGATGCAGCAGTACCCCGGCCTGGTGCTGGATCTGAGCTTTACCGACGAGGTGGTCGACCTGATGGAGGCGCGGGCCGATATCGCGATCCGCTGGGGCAAGCTGCCGGCCTCGGACATGGTGGCGCGGCTGCTGGGCCATACCCGGCAGGTGATGGTGGCGGCACCGGCCTATCTGGATGCGCATGGCGTGCCCACGCACCCTAATGCGCTGGGCGGCCATGTGCGCATTGGCTGGAACTACCAGCGCACGGTGCCGCACTGGCCGTTCCGGGTGGCGGGGCAGGATGTGGAGGTGCCGATTGGCGAGCTGCTGCGCGTCAACGATGGCGATGTGATGCGCAACCTGGCGGTCGAAGGCGTGGGCCTGGCGCGGCTGTCGCTGTTCCATGCCTGGCACGATATTGCTGCAGGCCGGCTGCAGGTGGTGCTGGAGGCCTTCAACACCGGGGTGCTGGAGCCCATCCATGCGGTCTACCTGGGCAAGCCCGAACGCCTGCCGTCGCGCACGCGGGCGGTGCTTGATTTTCTGAAAGCCCATGTCGACCTGGCCCATGCCGAGACCCTGCCCAAGCAGTGGTGCCGGGGCTGAAGTCTGGATAAACAGCTTCAGTAGGCGCTCAGGTTGAGCTCGTCAAACAGCTCGCTGTAGATGCGGTAGCGGTTTTCGCTGATCGGCAGTTCGGCATGGCCGTTTTGTACCGCGTTGATCACGCCGCAGCCGGGCTCGTGCAGATGGGTGCAGTTGTAGAACTTGCATTCCTTGGCATGGGCGCCGATGTCGGGCATGCAGGCGGCCAGCTGCGTGGGCGCGATGTGGTACAGGCCAAACTCCTGGAAGCCGGGTGAGTCGATCAGCGCCGTCTTGCGCGCCTCGTCCACCCAGTACAAGGTGGTGCTGGTGGTCGTGTGCTTGCCGGTGTTCAGCGCCTGCGAGATCTCGTTGGTCGCGACATTCGCATCCGGTATCAGCAGGTTGATCAAGGTGCTCTTGCCGACGCCCGAGGGGCCGAGCACCAAGGTGGTCTTGCCTTCGAGCAGGCCGTAGATGGCGTCGCGGTCTTCCTCGTCAGCGCCTTCCAGCGCGAAGGGCAGCACCATGTAGTGTGGCGGGTCTTCGGCCTGGTCGCGCATGGTGCGGTAGGGCTCCAGCCGCTCCCAGGCGCGCAAAAAGGGCTCGCCCAGGTCCATCTTGTTGAGCGCGATGATCGGCGTGATGTGCGCTGCCTCGGCCGCAATCAGCGCCCGGGCCAGCTGCACCTCGCTGAAGACCGGCTCGGCCGCGATCAGGATCAGCAGCTGGTCCAGGTTGGCGGCAAAGGTCTTGGTGCGGATGTCGTCCTGGCGGTAGAAGACATTGCGGCGCTCCAGCACTTTCTCGATCGTGCCCTCATCGCCCTGGCCGGGCGGCGGGGCCAGCCAGCGCACCTGGTCGCCGACGACGGCTTGGCTCTTCTTGCCCCGAGGGTGGCAGATGCGGCGCACGCCGTCAGGCGTCTCCACCACGCAGTGGCGGCCATAGCTGGCGACGACCAGGCCGGTCTGGGTACCACTGTGGCTGGGGGCGCTGGCGCGTCTTGCAGGTTTGGCCATGTCTCTCAGGCCAGCTGCAGCATGGCTTCGATGCGGCGCGCGCATTCGAAGTCGGTGACCGACAGCCCCTGCACATCATGGGTGTTGAAGCGCACCACACAGCGGTTGTAGTGCACCGACAGGTCCGGGTGGTGGTCCTGCGTATGGGCCACCAAGGCCACGCCGTTCACAAAGGCCATGGTCTCGTAGTAGTTGGCAAAGCGGAAGGTCTTCTCGATGGCCACATCGGCGCCATCACCGCTCAGCACCCAACCGGTCAGTTGGCTCAGCTGTGTCACCACCTCGGAGGCGGACAGCGCGCGGCGGCTCTGGGTGGACCAGTCTTGTTTGGGCAGATGGGTTTCAGTCATGGGCCAATTGTTGCATGTGGCGGATACGCTCTACGGCAGGCGGGTGCGAATAGTAATAGCGCACATAGACCGGATCGGGCGTCAACGTGGAGGCATTGTCCTCGTAGAGCTTGAGCAGGGCGGACTGCAGATCGGCCGCGCGCGTCTGCTGGAGGGCATAGGCATCGGCCTCGAATTCATGCTTGCGCGAGGACTGCGCCATCAGCGGTGAGACAAAGCTGCTGAATACCGGAATCACCAGCATGAACAGCAGCAAGGCCAGCGCATCGTTGGGGCTGGAGCCGGGCAGGCCCGGGATGTTCAGGTTGGGCGTGACGCCCAGGCCGGTATAGAACCATCCCTGCTGCGACAGCCAGCCCAGCAGCGCAAAGCCCAGCAAGGTCAGGCCGAACAGGCCCAGCATGCGCTTGATGATGTGCTTGTGCTTGAAGTGTCCCAGCTCATGGGCCAGCACGGCTTCGACCTCGCCGCCATTGAGCTTTTGCAGCAAGGTGTCGAAGAACACGACGCGCTTGCTGGCGCCAAAGCCGGTGAAGTAGGCATTGGCATGGGCGCTGCGGCGGCTGCCATCCATCACAAACAGCCCCTTGGCCGCAAAGCCGCAGCGCTGCATCAAGGCCTGCACCCGGGCCTTGAGGCTCTCGTCTTCGAGCGGCTGGAACTTGTTGAACAGCGGTGCGATGAAAGCCGGGTAGATGACCATCAGCAGCAGGTTGAAGCCCACCCAGAAGGCCCAGGCCCAGAGCCACCACCACTGGCCAGCCGATCCCATCAGCCACAGAATGACGGCCAGGATGGGCAGGCCCACCAATGCGCCCATGGCCGTGCCTTTGAGCAGATCGGCCAGCCACAGGCCGGGCGTCATCTTGTTGAAGCCAAAGCGCTGCTCCAGCACAAAGGTCTGGTAGTAGCTGGCTGGCAGATCGATGAGGCCGCTGATCAGCGCAAAGGCGGCGACCAGGGCCAGCTGCTGCCACATGCCGCCGCCCAGTGCATCCAGCAGACTGGCGTTGAGCAGATCCAGGCCACCCAGCAAGGTCCAACCCAGCAATGTGGCGGTGCCTATCGCCAGGCCCAGCAGCCCAAAGCGCGTTTTGGCGATGGTGTAATCGGCCGCCTTGTGGTGCGCCGCCAGGCTGATGCGGTCGGCAAAGAGGGCCGGGACGGCATCGCGGTGGGCGGCCACATGGCGCATCTGGCGGCTGGCCAGCCAGAGTTTGATCAGCACACTGGCGGCCAGTGCGATCGCGAATATCAGGGTGAGCAGCAGCGATGGAGTCACAAGTGGGGGTGTTGGTGGGGGAATACCGGACAGTGTAGGGCATAGGCGACAATCGCCCCCATGCAAAACAAGAACACCCTGGATACACAGGCCGACCCCGTGCCTGAGCTGGCCAAGTCCGATCTGAACCTGGTCTGGCTGGACTGCGAAATGACCGGTCTGAACCCGCAGGAGCACCGTGTGATCGAGATCGCGCTGGTGGTCACCAATGCCGACCTGAGCGTGCGTGTTGAAGGCCCGGTGATTGCGATCCACCAAAGTGATGAGGAACTGGCCAAGATGGATGCCTGGAACCGGGGCACCCATGGCCGCAGCGGGCTGACCGAGCGGGTCAAGGCCTCGGCGATTGACGAGGCCGCTGCGCAGGCCGAGGTGCTGCGCTTCATGAAGCGCTATGTGCCCAAGGCCAAGGTGCCCATGTGCGGCAACAGCATTGGCCAGGACCGCCGTTTTCTGGCGCGCTACATGCCCGATCTGGAGGCCTATTTCCACTACCGCAATGTCGATGTGAGCACGCTCAAGGAGCTGGCACGCCGCTGGCGCCCCGAGCTGGTCACCGGCTTCAAGAAAGCGCAAAAGCACACTGCGCTGGCCGATGTGCATGAGTCGATTGACGAGATGCGGTACTACCGCCAGCATTTTCTGCAGCTGGCGCCCGCAGCAGCTACCTGAGGTCGAAACGGTTGACCTGGCTGGTTTCGGTCACCAGGGTATCGGTTCTTCCGGCCTGGTGGGTAACGGCGATTTCTTGGAGGGTGAGCCCACGGTAGGGGCCTGCCGCTGCCACCCAGGTCGTGGTCCGCGTCTCCCGGCTCGCACCGGGTTGGCCTTCCTGGCTGGCTGCCACGGTGCTGACGAAGCGGCATGCCTCCACGGTTCCAAGAGCGGCCGTGATGGTTTCCCGGCCTGCGTAGGTTCGCGTCTCGGCCAGCGTGGTCACGGTCTTTGTTTCTCCGTCCGCATTCGAGAAGCTCTCCGTTTGCACGATGGTTTGTGAGGTGGTCTGGCCGGGCTCCATCGCGATGACCGACTGGCGCGGCGGGGCCAGGCTTTGCCGGCTGGTGGAGCCGATATTGAATGCGTTGTAGCCGTGGTACAGCAGCGCTCCCCCTTCGATGCTGTAGTGCAGGCTGGTGCGCCCGCTGTTGGGTGCGGGATTGATATAAATGTTGTTGATGCCGTTTTCCTCCGTCTGGCTGGTGACCCAGTGGTAGACAAGGGAGGTCAAAGCCGGCGCATCATTCAAACGGCTGCTCTGGCTGACATAGATTTGCGTGTCCTTGCGGTAAAAACCGGCATTGAAGCAGTCGCTGGAATTCTTGGCTTCTTCTGAACTGTCTCCGCCACCGCCACAAGCGGCCAACAGGGCTGCACTGAGCAGGCCGGTCATCGCGATGAAAGTTCGTGGATGGCGGGTCATGCGGTCTCCTTGTAGGGGTGTATCCCGAAACATCGTAGAGGCCAGGGAGCGCTGGTCAATCACAATGGCTTGGTTTGTTGCGTTTTCCCCTAGGTCTGGGCTTGGGTGTCCAGCAGCGCTGTTGTTGCACAGATGTCCTACGCTTGATGCGGGAAAACCCGAAACGTGCGATAATTTGCGCTTCCCCGCCAAAACTGGCGGTTGATACGCACATCTCCCTTCATTCTCTGGGCGTCCAGGCCATGCGATTCGCAGCATGGCCGATTCGAACAAGCCCGCGGCAATCTGTATGGCCGTTACCGTTTGATGGTTGATGTTTTTAAACCATGAACGGTACGGAACTGCGTCGCGAAACGCGCAGCGGCCGGCCTATTGCTATTGTTCAAAAATGACGCAAGACCTCCATCTGCAGGGCGAAACCGCGCCTGCGCAAAACACTGTTGACGCTACCCAAGAGATCGTCAATACCACGCCCCTGTCCGCTGAAGCCATCGGCGCTTCGCAAGAAGGCAACACCGAGCTGGTGGCTGAGACCGAAGCCGAAGCGCTGCCTGAAGAGCCGAACGGCTTTGTCGAGCTGGGCCTGGCACCCGAGCTGTTGCAGGCCGTCAAGGACCTGGGCTACACCCAGCCTACCGCTGTGCAACGGCGCGCCATTCCTTTGGCGATGATTGACGAAGGCAACGACAACCAGCATTTCACCGATCTGATGGTGTCGAGCCAGACGGGCTCCGGCAAGACCGCTGCCTTCCTGCTGCCCGTGCTGCACACGCTGATCCAGCAGCAAGGCCAGGCCGAAGCTGCTGAGCGCGCTGAACACGAACGCCTGGTGGCAGAAGCCCTGGCCCGTGGCGAGCAAGCGCCCAAGCGCGCCAAGCGCAAGAACCCGCTGAGCCCCCGCAATTTCAAGGCCGCCCAACCTGGCGCGCTGGTGCTGTGCCCCACCCGTGAGCTGGCCCAGCAGGTGGCCCACGACGCGATTGAACTGGTGCGCCACTGCCGTGGTCTGCGCGTTGCCAACATCGTGGGCGGCATGCCTTACCAGCTGCAAATCGCCAAGCTGCAAAATGCCGACCTGGTCGTCGCGACGCCTGGCCGTCTGCTGGACCTGCAGCGCTCGATGCAGATCAAGCTCGACAAGGTGCAGTTCCTGGTGGTTGACGAAGCCGACCGCATGCTGGACCTGGGCTTCTCGGACGACCTGGCCGAAGTCAACCAGCTGACCGCACAGCGCAAGCAGACCATGATGTTCAGCGCGACCTTCGCGCCCCGCATCCAGCAGTTGGCCATGCGCGTGATGCATGACAACGGCTCTGGCGTGCAGAAGATCACCATCGATTCGCCCCAGGAAAAGCATGCCAACATCAAGCAGGTGCTGTTCTGGGCCGACAACTCCCAGCACAAGCGCAAGCTGCTGGACCACTGGCTGCGTGATGCCTCGATCAACCAGGCCATCGTGTTTGCATCCACCCAGGTGGAGTGTGACGGCCTGGCCAACGACCTGCAGCAAGAAGGCTTCTCCGCTGTGGCATTGCACGGGGCGCTGAGCCAAGGCCTGCGCAACCGCCGCCTGATGGCGCTGCGCAATGGCCAGGTGCAGATCCTGGTGGCAACCGATGTGGCTGCCCGTGGTATCGACGTGCCCACGATCACCCACGTGTTCAACTACGGTCTGCCGATGAAGGCCGAAGACTACACCCACCGCATTGGCCGTACCGGCCGTGCTGGCCGCTCGGGCCTGGCGATCACCTTCGCCGAGTTCCGTGACCGCCGCCGTGTGTTCGATATCGAGGCTTACACCAAGCAGCAGTTCAAGCCGGAAGTGATTCCAGGCATGGAGCCGCAGCAACGCTTCCCTGCACGCAGCGAAGGCGCGCGTGGCGCAGGCCGTGGTGGTGACCGTGGCCGTCCAGGTGCGGGCCGTGGTGGCGAGCGCCGTGGCGGTGGCGGCTTTGGTGCCGACCGTGGTGGTTTCGGTGCCCGCCGTGACGGCGAAGGCTATGGCCGCAAGCCAGGCTTTGGCGAGAACGCTGGTTTTGGTGGTGCTCCACGCGGTGGCGACAGCCGTCCGCGTTTCGAGCAGCGCGATGACCGCGCACCACGCTTTGAGCAGCGCCCTGACCGTGGCGGCGACCGCTTCCAGGACCGTGGCCCGGACCGTTTCCAGGATCGCGGCGCTGATCGCTTCCAGGACCGCGCACCCCGCCCCGAAGGCCGCAGCTTCGACCGCGCGCCTGAGCGCCGTGGCGACCGCTTTGGCGGCGACAACCGTGGCGCTGACAGCCGTGGCCCACGCAGCGCAGGCCCCCGCCATGCCGGTGGTGGTGACTTCGCCCAGCGCCGCCCAGGTGGTGAAAGCCGCTTTGGTGGTGAGCGTGGTGGCCGTCCCTACAGCCCCGCCGGTGGTGACCGCAAGCGCACCGAGCGCAGCCGTTAATCAGCGCATCGCGCAATGACAAAGAGCTTCCCGAGGGAAGCTCTTTTTTTTGCCTGCCGCTCAAGGCGGCTCGTGGATGGCGGGACCTTGGCGCCTGGTGTGGCGCATCCGTCAGGCGTCAGACCGCGTTGTGGCGGCCTATGTCGGGCCAGCGGTGGTGAAAATAGATCCAGCTGACCAGGCCGGTCAGCATCAAGCCCATCGACGCGATGGCCAGTGCCACGGTCGAATGCATGACCAGGGGCGCGAGCACACCTGCGACGATGCCATTTGCCACCGACGTGACGACGGCCTGCAGCGAGGAGGCGAGGCCCCGGCGCTCCGGGTGCAGATCCAGCACCAGCAGGGTGACCACCGGGGTCATCAGCGCCCAGCCGAAGGAATAGATGCCCAGCGGCAGCAAGGCCCAGGCCGGGTGAGGGGGCAGCACCAGATTCAGCAGCAGGTAGATGCAGGAGGTCAGGAACATGATCAGAAAGCCGTGGCGTACCTGGCGCTTCGGGGGTATCTTGCCCGCCAGCCTGCCGCTGACCCAGGCGCCCAGCATGATGCCGCCGATGGTGCAGATGAAGAACCAGAAGAACTGGGTCGGCTGCATGTGCATGTGGGTGCCCAGAAAGGTGGGGGCCGACAGGATGTAGATGAACATGCCATTGAACGGCACACCGCTGGCGGCAGCCAGCAGCAAGAAGCGCGGGCTGCTGCACAGCTGCCAGTAGCCGCGCATGAGGTTGCGCACATCAAAGGCCTGGCGTTTTTCGGGCGGCAGACTCTCGGGCAGCAGGCGCCAGTTGTAGGCCCACAGCAGTGCGCCGATGGCCGTCAGCAGCCAGAAAATGGATTGCCAGCTGGCATAGGCGATGAAGACGCCGCCGATCATCGGCGCCACTGCAGGCGCGATGCCGAAGTAGATGGTGATCTGGCTCATCACCCGCTGGGCCTGGGCAGGCGGGAAAAGATCGCGCACCACCGCACGCGAGACCACAATGCCGGCGCCGGTGGTGCAGCCCTGCAGCGCACGGAACAGAATCAGCTGCGCGGGCGTCTGGGCCAGCGCGCAGCCGGCCGATGTCAGCGCGAAGGCGGCCAGGCCCCACAGCACGACGGGGCGGCGGCCAAAGCTGTCCGACAGCGCACCGTGGAACAGGTTCATGAACGCGAAGCCAAACAGATAGGCCGACAGCGTCTGCTGCATCTGCAGCGGCGAGGCGTTGAGCGATGCCGCAATCCCCTCAAAGGCGGGCAGGTAGGTGTCGATCGAGAACGGGCCGAGCATGCCCAGCAGGGCCAGCATGACCGCCAGGATCCATTGGGGCGGGGGCGGTGTGGTTGCGTCTGCAGGGCGTGGTGGGTTCATGGCCAGCGCGCCACCGGCCCAGAGGCAGGGGGCGTCGTCAAATAGAGGTGAAGACAGGGCTGCGCTGCAGCCTGGGGCCTGCCCGGTGCGCAGGCAACAGGCGCCGAGCTTACCTCAAGCGCCGGGGTGCTGCAGTCGCTGCGGTATAGGAGCGCACTGGGCGAGCTGCTCAACGGGGCTGCACTTCGTCAGGCAGCATCGCGGCGATGATGTCCAGGGTGTCGAGCATTTGCGAAGGGTTGCGCGGATCGGCGCTGAGCACGGGCACGACGCACTCGGCATGGGCCGACAGCCGCACGGTGAACATCTCCTGCTGCGCGGCGGATGCCGGGCGCGCAATCAGCACCACGATGGCCTGGATGTTGGGTGCCGCATGGCACTGCTGTATCAGGTTGATGGTCTGCTCCATCGCCTGAGGATCATGGATATCGACCATGACGATAGCGCCAAAGGCCAGGGACAGCGCCCATTCGCGCACAAAGTCGTAGCGCTCCTGGCCGGGGCAGCCGTAGACCTGCAAGGTGTCCTCATCGTCGAGCTTGATTTCGCCAAAGTCGAGGCCCACCGTGGTGGTCTCTTTCGCATGGGCTTGCTTGTCCAGGTTGGGGACGTCGCATTCGATCGCCAGGCTGCCGCAGAGGCTGCGGATCGCCGTGGTCTTGCCGATACCCATGGGGCCCAGCAGCACGATGCGTTTGATGGGGTGGTGCATGCGGTCCTCCCGTCAGGTGTTAATGCGGGTCGCTGGCGCGGTTCTGGTGGATCCAGCGGCTCAGTTGTCGGAAAAGGCCCAGCTTGGCCGCTGCCGGGCCGGGCTCGGCGGCGTGGGCTGCTGGGGGCGCGGGGGTGGCCATGGCAACGGCTGGGGTGGCTGGGGGTGGCGCTGTCTCCACGAGCACGCCCTTGCCCCGCAGGACCTGGAGCACGCGCAGGATCTCCGCGCGCTCGAGCTGCGTGCGATCGGCCAATTCGTCCAGGTCACGGTCACCGGAGATCATCGCTGCCAGCAACTGCCGGTGCGCCTGGCCCGCCATGCTGCCGGTCAGCTGGGTCCAGCGCTTGATGCGAAACCGGGTGCCGGCCGCCGGCAGCTTGCCAGGCGCAGCAGGCACAGCCGTGGCGTTCGCCACCGTCACATCGGCCGCCGGCTCCGGCAGCGGCTCGGCGACCACGGTCGGCAGGCTCAGGTCGGTGGCCTTGAGGAAGGCCGCATCGGCATTCTTGAGCTGTACGTCATGCCCCAGGGTCATGCTGTGCTGGCGGCGGTTCTTCAGCGTCTCGCGCAGGCGCTTGCCATGGGCTTGCACGCTGAGGTGTTCGAGCACCTGGGTCAGGCGTCCCACGCTGTAATCGGGTGGCAACTGGGCATCGATCTGGTCGGGCCACTGGGCGCGTGCCGCCTGGGCCTGGTCGTCGGTCGCAATCAGCAGCACGAACGAACCGTGGGAGCGGTTCTGGATGGCGTCGGGCGCGCTATGGGCGTCGATCACCCACAATTCGGTAGCAGGCTTGGCGGTCTGAGAAGGCTGTTTGTCACGCCAGTGCTTGGCCGCGACCTCGAACAAATAGCTAAAGCGCAGTTGATGGGCTTCACTCAAATGGGCGGCATGCAGGATCAACTCGGACATAACAACTCTCCCTGGCACATTCACCTTCAAGCGTTGCGAAACCGCAGTTCGCGCCAGGCATTCGCTTGGCGTGGACGCTGTTCCATTTTCAAAGCTTGTAATAATATGTCAATGTTGTAGATCTATTAATAATCGGTAATTAATTAATAGCTACTATAGTTTGATCTTGGTGCCAGATTAGGCGGGGGATGCCTGAAAAGTGTAACTGCCTTTCCGGGCAGCTCTGTGGCCCAGCGTTGGCAACGCGACAGAGATGTTTGGCAAGGCTTATTTAGTATTCAAATAAACAACAGGCCAGTGCGGGCCTGCGGTGGTCGCCGGTCAGTGCTGGTGTTGGTGGCCACCTGGCGCGGGCTGGCCTGCGGCTGCCGGGGCCAGCGCGCGTACCGGGGCGGTAACGGCAATGCTCTCCTTGGCGCCGTCAGCGTGCACCACGTCCAGCGTCAGCTCGACATTCTCGCCAGCGACCAGCGGCTTTTTCAGGCCCATCAGCATGATGTGGTAGCCGCCCGGCTTCAGCGTCACGGTCTGGCCGCTGGGCAGCTTGACGCTGGGCACTGCCCGCATCTTCATGACGTTGTCCTGCATGCGCATTTCGTGCACTTCAGCGCTGCTGGCGGCGTTCGTCTTCACGCCGACGAGTTGGGCGTCGTCATGCGCAGAGCGCAGCTCCAGGAACACGCCGGAGGCCTGCTGCTGTGCGACGGTCGCGCGCGCCCAGGGATTGCTGACCGTGACATGGGCAAAGGCGCTGGAAGCGGTTGCAAACGCGAAGGCGGCGAGCAGGGAGGGGAGCAGGGGGCGCATGGTAGAGGACGGAGAGAAGTGGCAGGGGGGATGAATGATGGCTGCATTCTACAAGTGCAGCTGAATGGGCGCTTCCAGCCACTGCGGTAGTACGGCAGGCAGCGGGGGTGGGGAAGGCAATAAAAAACGGCCTAGGCGAAAAGCCTAGGCCGTCAAGAATGGTGGGCCCTGAGTGATTCGAACACTCGACCAACGGATTAAGAGTCCGCTGCTCTACCAACTGAGCTAAGAGCCCACATTTTCTGCTGTCAGCAGTGCGCTGCAGCAAGCCTTGTATTATGCACTAATTTTTACGCCTGCTCGGAAAAATCCCCATATCAACCCTGATTTTTTCCGGCAGGCCGGGTGCCGCAGAGGCAAAAACGGCCCGTACGCTGCCGGGCCGTGCCTGTCTGCGGCGCGCGGTTTACATCAACAGATGTTCGCCCGCATTGTCGCCGCCCAGGATCACATAGTTGACCTTGCGGATGTCCATCAGGTGCTTGCCGCCTGCGTAGCTGATGGAGGACTGCACATCCTGCTCCATCTCGGTCAGCGTGTCCTGCAGCTTGCCCTTGATGGGTTCGAGGATGCGCTTGCCTTCGACGTGCTTGTACTCGCCTTTGTTGAAATCGCTGGCCGAGCCGTAGTACTCCTTGAACAGCTCACCATCGAGCTCGACCGTCTTGCCGGGCGATTCTTCATGGCCGGCAAACAGCGAACCGATCATCACCATCGTCGCGCCAAAGCGGATGCTCTTGGCGATGTCGCCGTGGCTGCGGATACCACCGTCGGCAATGATGGGCTTGGTCGCCACACGTGCGCACCACTTGAGCGCCGACAGCTGCCAGCCGCCGGTGCCAAAGCCCGTCTTGAGCTTGGTGATGCAGACCTTGCCCGGGCCCACGCCCACCTTGGTGGCATCGGCGCCCCAGTTTTCCAGATCGATGACCGCCTCGGGGGTGGCCACATTGCCGGCGATCACAAAGGCCTCGGGCAGCTTGTCCTTGAGGTAGATGATCATGTTCTTCACGCTGTCGGCATGGCCATGGGCGATGTCGATGGTGATGTATTCGGGGCAGATGTCGTCGGCGACAAAGCGGTCCACCACCTCGTAGTCCGCCTGCTTGACGCCCAGCGAGATCGAGGCGAACAGGCCTTGCGACTGCATGGCCTTGGTGAAGGCCACATTGTCGATGTCAAAGCGGTGCATCACATAGAAGTAGCCGTGTTGCGCCAAAAACTTGCAGATCTTCTCGTCCAGCACGGTCTTCATGTTGGCAGGCACCACCGGCAGGCGGAAGGTGCGGTTGCCCAGGACCACGCTGGTGTCACATTCGGAGCGGCTTTCCACGCGGCACTTGCGGGGCAGCAGAAGAATGTTGTCGTAGTCGAAGATTTCCATTTGATTCCAAGCTCCATAAAAGGTCGCAGCGAACCATTTCGCAGCGATGGGGCGCTTGGCTTGGAGACCGGTCGGGCAGGGCGCTTCGCGTTGGAAGACCCTCTTTTGCGCTGTTGCAGACACAAAAAAACCGGGTCACAAGAAACTTGGGCCCGGTGACTGATTCTAGCAGCAAGCACCGGCTTTGCAAAAGCCTTGCCGGCCGCTGCAGTATGTGCCCTCGCTGCGCGCGGCCCGTGGGCGCATCGCGTGCCGGCAGCTCGCCAGCTTGACGTTCTCCCTACAATGGGGGGATGGATTCGAATGATTTGTTTGCACTGCCGTCCGATGCGGGTGGCGATGGGCATTTGCCGCTTCTCAATGGCCTCAACGACGAGCAACTGGCCGCTGCCACCTTGGAAGGGGGCCATGCGCTGATCCTGGCCGGTGCCGGCTCGGGCAAGACCCGGGTGCTGACCACGCGCATTGCCTGGCTGCTGCAGACGGGCCGTGCCACGCCGGGCGGTATTCTGGCGGTCACATTTACCAACAAGGCGGCCAAGGAGATGCTGACCCGCCTGTCGGCGATGCTGCCCATCAATGTGCGCGGCATGTGGATCGGCACCTTCCACGGGCTGTGCAACCGCATGCTGCGCGCGCATTACAAGTCGGCGAATCTGCCGCAGACCTTCCAGATCCTGGACACGCAGGACCAGCTCTCGGCGATCAAGCGCCTGTGCAAGCAGTTCCAGGTCGATGAGGAAGCGCTGCCGCCCAAGCAGCTGCAGTACTTCATCAGCGGCTGCAAGGAAGAGGGCTTGCGCCCCTCCGACGTGCAGGCGCGCGACATGGCCGAGCGCAAGAAGGTCGAGCTCTACCAGCTCTACGAAGACCAATGCCTGCGCGAAGGTGTCGTGGATTTTGGCGAGCTGATGCTGCGCTCCTATGAGCTGCTGCGCGACAACGCTCCCATCCGGCAGCACTACCAGCACCGCTTTCGCCACATGCTGGTCGACGAGTTCCAGGACACCAACCGCCTGCAGTACCTGTGGCTCAAGCAGCTGGCGGGCGAGATGGTGGGCGGCCAATTCCAGTCCCACAGCAGCGTGATTGCCGTCGGCGACGATGACCAGAGCATCTATGCCTTCCGTGGCGCGCGGGTGGGCAACATGCAGGATTTTGTGCGCGAGTTCGAGGTGCGCCAGCAGATCAAGCTGGAGCAGAACTACCGCAGCTACAGCAATATCCTCGACAGCGCCAACGCGCTGATCAGCCACAACAGCAACCGGCTGGGCAAGAACCTGCGCACCGACCAGGGCCCGGGCGAGCCGGTGCGGGTGTCCGAGAGCGCCACCGACATGGCCGAGGCGCAGTGGATGGTCGAGGAGATCAAGTCGCTGATCAAGAGCGATGGCTTTGCGCGCAGCGAGATCGCCGTGCTCTACCGCAGCAATGCCCAAAGCCGGATTCTGGAAACCAGCCTGTTCAACGCCGGCGTGCCTTACCGCGTGTATGGCGGCCTGCGCTTTTTCGAGCGTGCAGAAATCAAGCATGCGCTGGCCTATCTGCGCCTGCTGGAGAACCCGCATGACGACACCAGCTTCATGCGGGTGGTGAACTTTCCGCCGCGCGGCATTGGCGCCCGCACCACCGAGCAACTGCAGGAAGGGGCGCAGGCCGCCGGTTGCTCGCTGTACGACGCAGTGACGGCCGTGGCCGGCAAGGCGGGCACCAAGCTGCAGTCCTTTGTCGCGATGATCGATGTGCTGCGCGAGGAAACCCAGGGCAAGACCCTGCGCGAGACCATCGAGCGCATGCTGGTGGTGAGCGGCCTGATCGAGCACTACCAGACCGAAAAGGAAGGCGCCGACCGCATCGACAACCTGGGCGAACTGGTGACCGCTGCCGAAAGCTTTGTCACCCAGGAGGGCTTTGGCAGGGATGCCGTGGCCATTCCGCTCGATGAGCAACAGGCCATGGGCGTGCCCGGCAGCGGCCAAAGCCCCGTCAGCCAGGGGCTGGACCCGGATGCGCCGCTGCTCGACACTCCGCTGCCCGATGCGGCCAATCCGGCCATCGTGAACCCGGACACCGGCGAGACCTTGTCGCCGCTCGTGGCCTTTCTGACCCATGCGGCGCTGGAGGCGGGCGATAACCAGGCGCAGGCGGGCCAGGATGCCGTGCAGATGATGACCGTGCATGCCAGCAAGGGTCTGGAGTTTGACGTGGTGTTCATCGGCGGGCTGGAAGAGGGCCTGTTCCCGCACGAGAATGCGATGACCGACACCGGCGGGCTGGAGGAAGAGCGCCGTCTGATGTATGTGGCCATCACCCGGGCGCGCAAGCGCCTGTACCTGAGTACCTCGCAGACGCGCATGCTGCACGGCACCACGCGCTACAACGTGCGCAGCCGCTTTCTGGACGAGCTGCCCGAAGGCGCGCTCAAATGGCTCACGCCCAGGCATTCCGGCTTTGGCAGTGGCATGGGCAGCCTGGCTTACGGCGGGGGCGGCGGCGGCGGTCGCTCGTCGGGCGGTGGCTATGGTGATTCCGCGCCCAGCATGTGGGGCAAAACCCCCGTGCCGGTGCAAAAGGCCGAGCCCGCGCATGGCATCAAGAAGGGCGCCAATGTGTTCCACAACAAGTTTGGCGAAGGCAAGGTGCTGGCGGTCGAAGGCACGGGCGACGATGCCCGTGCCCAGGTGAATTTTCCGCGCCATGGCACCAAGTGGCTGGCGCTGTCGGTGGCCAAGCTCACGGTGGTCTGAGCTGCGCGCGGGTCTCAGCCCGCAGTGCAAGCCTGGCAGGTGTTGGGGTGATAGTGGGCGCCAACCTCGGGCTTGCATTTAATAGTTGCATAGGATACTATATGGGCTGCTCATCCGCTTGAGCAGCCCCGCCGCATTCTGGTGCACCCCTGCTGCCCAGGCGGCGCTGGCCGTCCTCCATCCGCGCAGGGGGCGGCGCCCGTGCTGCTTGCCGGCGGGTGAGTCGCCACTTCCATGTCCCAGCCACATGCGCTGGCCGCACCGCCGGCCGGTCTGCGCGTTCGCCAGTCGCTGGGTAGACGAGAATGCCCATGACCCCTGTCCGCAAGATTGACGTTTCCACCCCTTCCGTAGGCCGCCCCCAGGCGCTGCGCCATCTGCTGTCGCCGCGCCAGCTGCGCGACAGCGCGCGTCTGCAGCCGCTGCCGTCGCTGCATATTGCGCTGATCGCGGCCATGCAGGCGGCGCTGGCGGTGCTGCTGGCCTTGGTGGTGGCGCGTCTGTCGCCCTGGCCCCAACTGGTCGGCCCGTTGGGGCTGGGCGCATTGGCGGCGCTGTTTGGCCGCTTTGCGGCGCCGGGCCGGCGCATGCGCATCGTCGGCATCTGCGCGGCCATGCTGTGTGCAGCGGTGTTTCTGCCGTCCCTCGCGTCCTGGGCCGGGCTGCCCGCCCAGGGCATGGTCTGGCTGCTCGCGCTGGTGGCGGGCGCGGCCACGTTGGCGGTCAGCCACTGGCGCCTGGGTGGGCCGGGCGCGGTGATTGTGGTGTTCGCCGCCGGTGCCTCGCTGGCGCCGGTACACAGCGGGCAGCAGCTGCTGGAACGCACCTTGGGTACCTTGGCCGGTGGCCTGTTGGCGGCCCTGGTCTGCTGGGCCACCGATGGCCTGCGCCACCAGGCGGTGCAGCGGGTGCAGCTTCCTGCGCAGCCGCTGCGGCCCTGGCCCGCCGAGCTGGCTGCTGCCGGCCGCATGGTGCTGGGTGCCGGTCTGGCGGCCTGGGTGGCCCAGGCGGCGGGCTGGCAGCATCCGGCGTGGGCGGCAATCGGCGCGACGGCGGTGATGCAGGGCAGCCACCTGCACATCACGATGAACCGCGCGCTGCAGCGCATGGTGGGTACGATGCTCGGCGCGCTGGTGGCGGGTCTGATTCTGTCGCTGGAGCCGTCCTTCTGGTGGATCGCTGCCAGCATCGTCGTGCTGCAGTTCATCACCGAGGTGAGCATTGGCTACAACTACGCGCTGGGCCAGATCACGGTCACGCCGATGGCCTTGCTGATGACGCATCTGGCCTCATCGCCCCAGGCGCCGCTGGGCATGCCGGTGGAGCGGGTGCTCGATACCGTGCTGGGCGCAGCGCTGGGCATTGTGTTTGCGCTGGTCCTGTCCAGCGTGGAAGACCGGGCGCACCTGCACCGCCTGCACCATGGCGAAGGCCCGCAGCCATGAAAAAAGCCCGGCTGTAGGGCACAGGCCGGGCGGGGATGGGTGGGGCAGTTTTAAAGTGCGACGCTGTCCAACTGCTCGGGCGCTTCAAAGCAGTCTCGGAAGCTGAACACCACCGAAGTCAGAAACATCGTCGCCAGCATCAGCGAGCCGGCAATGGCGATGGCTGCCGCTGCCCAGGCGCCCAGCAAGGTGCCCAGCAGTGCAGACAGCAAGGCCATGGCAATGCCAAAGCCAATGCCGACAGCCATCCAGGCCAGGCCAAACATCGTGAAGGCGCCGATATTGCGGCTGCAGGCAATCAGGCTGAAGAACACCGCCTTGATGGCAGGCACACGGTGCCAGTAGATGAGGCCCGGCGCATGCCAGAACAGCAGCGACAGCGGGATGTACAGCAGCATGGTGGCGAACATGGCCTGCTGGAAGGCCGGTTGCTCGACGATCTCACGCGTGATCTCGCCGCCCATCAGGTTGAGGCGGGCAAACTGGCCGCCGTCGAACAGCGCGGAAAAGCCCAGCACCAACAGGAACGACAGCGCATAGAACACGCCCAGCACGACAAAGGAATTGCGCCGTTCCTTGTCGACGCGCAGCGCAGCCAGTACCACTGCCAAGGTCGGGCGCGTGCCCTGGGCCGTCAGCGCGGCGCCAATCATCATGCACAAGGTGGAGACCGGCAGCAGCGCCAGCGCGATGAAGGTGCCGGCAATCGGGATGGCCCCGATCAGCGACATCACCATCATCGACAGAAAGAACAGCGAGGTCAGGGCCAGCGCCTGGGTCTTGAAGGTTTTGAAGCCGTCTTGCACCCAGGTCACACCCTGGCGGGCAGTGGCGATACGAAGTTTCATGCACCAGCGCGCTGCAGCGCAGGCTGCAGCGATAAAAATCAAAGGGGATGGCGCACTGTAACCCATGCGCCCAAGGGGCAGGAGCCCATGTGGGCATGGCGTGCGCGGGCGGGCCCCGGTGGCTTGGAACCGGTTCCTAGACCAGTTGGTATGGCGTGGCCAGGCGCTCACGCAGCACGCGCTCGAAATGGGTCGGGTCATGGGGCTTGAGCAGCGAGGCTTCGCGCGGCAGGTAGAAGTCCCAGAGGCGCGAGATCCAGAAGCGCAGCGCGCCTGCGCGCAGCATGGCATTGAGCAGCTCGCGCTCGCAGGCCTGCAGCGGACGTACCGCCTGGTAGGCGGCGAGCAGTGCATCGGCACGGGCCTTGTCGATGGCGCCGGTGGCCAGGTCGATGCACCAGTCGTTGATGACCACGGACAGGTCAAACAGCCAGGTATCGACACCGGCGAAATAGAAATCAAAGATGCCCGTCAGGGTGTCGCCCTCGAACATGGCGTTGTCGCGGAACAGGTCGGCATGGACGGGTCCGCGTGGCAGCGCCGTATAGGCCGAGCTTTGTGCCACATGGTTCTGGTAGGCCAGCTCGCTGCGCAGCAGTTCGGCGGTGGCGGTGTCCAGGTAGGGCAGCACCACCGGCACGGTCTCGTTCCACCAGGGCAGGCCACGCAGATTGGGCTGCTGGCGCGGGTAGTCGAGCGCGGCCTGGTGCATTCGGGCCAGCACCTCGCCCAGCGATTGGCAATGCGCCGCCTGGGGCGCCAGCTGGCTCTTGCCGGGCAGCTTGCCAACGATGGCCGCCGGCTTGCCCTCGACCTGCAGCAGGATGTCGCCGGTCTTGCCATCGGCCTGGGGTTCGGGCACGGGAATGCCGGCCTTGGCCAGGTGCTTCATCAGGTACAGGTAGAACGGCAACTGGTCGGCGCGCAGGCGCTCGAACAGGGTCAGCACGTACTCGCCCTGGCTGGTGGTCAGAAAGTAGTTGGTGTTTTCAATACCGCCTTCAATACCGCGCAACGAGACGAAATCGCCCAGTGGGACGCGCTTGAGCAAGGCCTTGGCAGCCTTGTCGGATACTTCGGTGAAAACAGCCATGGATGTATATCGTCGCTACAAAAACAAGGCCAGCCTCTGTGGCTGGCCTGGCCCGCAAGGCGGGTGCAAAGAAGCGATTATCGCAAGCCCCGGCGGCGCCGGGCTTTTCGCTCTGGTATCGCGCTCAGAAATTACCGATGTTCCAGACGCGCTTCTTGCTCTGGGTGTCGCCAAAGCCATCGGGGCGGGCGCGGGCGCCGTCGGTCGGCTTGACCTCATAGCCGGGCATGTTGCCCATCTTGGGCTGCACATGGATGCTCTGGGTCTGGCCACCAATGCGCACCTCGTCGATACGGCTGCCCGCATCTTCCACCCGGATGTATTCGGCCTTCTGGTTGTACTTGTCGTTCGCGGGCGCCGCGTCGGCAGGGGCCGCAGGCTGTGCAGCGGGCTGGGCTGCAGGCTGCTCGGCAGGAGCGGCGGGTTGCTGGGCCAGCGCAGGGGCTGTCAGCACCAGTGCCAGGGCCTGGGCGATGAAAGAAGTGGTAATTGCGCGCATGGCTCAATTGTAAGTTGTCGCCCGGCGTTTGCGTACCGGGCACAATGTCAATATGCGTAATCCTCCTACTTTAGTGCTGGTGGACGGTTCCAGCTATCTGTACCGTGCCTACCATGCGATGCCCGACCTTCGTGCGGTTCCCGGCGACTCTGCCAGCCCGGCTACCGGGGCCATCCGGGGCATGATCAACATGATGCAGGCGTTGCGTAAAGACATACAGGCCGACTACGCCGTCTGTGTTTTCGACGCCAGCGGCCCCACCTTCCGCGACGATCTCTACACCGAGTACAAGGCCACGCGCTCGCCAATGCCCGATGACCTGCGCTCGCAGATTGCGCCCATCCATGAGGTGGTGCAGCTGCTGGGCTGGAAGATTCTGGCGGTGCCCGGGGTCGAGGCCGACGATGTCATTGCCACCCTGGCCCGAATGGCATCGCAGCAGGGCATCCAGGTCATCGTCTCCAGCGGCGACAAGGATTTGAGCCAGCTGGTCAACGAGCATGTGACCATCATCGACACGATGAACGGCAAGCGCCGCGATGTGGCCGGGGTCACGGCCGAGTTTGGCGTGCCGCCGTCGCAGATGGTCGAGTACCAGGCCTTGGTGGGCGATACGGTGGACAACGTGCCCGGCGTCAGCAAGGTAGGCCCGAAGACGGCTGCCAAGTGGCTGGAGGAACACGGCTCCTTGGACCAGCTGATCGCCAAAGCCGACACGATCAAGGGTGTTGCCGGCCAGAACCTGCGCGATGCGATTGCCAGCGGCCAGCTGGCGCTGAGCCGCCAGCTGGTGACGATGAAGACCGATTGCGCGCTGGACGACTACATCCCGGGCCTGCCCGCCTTCGATGGCATTACGCTGGGCGAGCCGGATGCCGCCGGCCTGGCACCGTTCTATGAGCAGTACGGCTTCAAGGGCCTGGCGCGGTCGCTGGGTTCTGCCGCAGCGCCCGCTGCGGGCAAGGCCGCAGCCGGCCCTGCCGGCCAGGCCGGTCTGTTTGACAGTGCCGATGCCGCGGTGACCGAGGTCGCCATCGAGGCCCAGCAGCGCGATGTGGTCTACCACACCATCCTGACCGAGGCCGATCTGGATGCCTGGTTGCTCAAGCTGCAAACGGCCGAATTGGCGGCGCTGGATACCGAAACCGATTCGCTCGATGAAATGCAGGCCCGCATCGTCGGCATCTCGTTCAGCGTGCAGGTGGGCGAGGCGGCCTACATCCCGCTGCGCCACGAGGGCATGGACGTGCCCGAGCAGCTGCCGATGGATCTGGTGCTGGCCAAGCTCCAGCCCTGGCTGGAAGACGCCAGCAAAAAGAAGCTGGGCCAGCATGTCAAATATGACCAGCATGTGCTGGCCAACCACGGCATTCGCGTGCAAGGCTATGCGCATGACACCATGCTGCAGTCCTATGTGCTGGAGGCCGACCGCCCGCACAACCTCGGCAGCCTGGCGCTGCGCCACACCGGCCGCACGGGCATCAGCTACGAAGACCTCTGCGGCAAGGGCAAGGGCCAGATCCCGTTTGCCCAGGTGCCGGTGGACAAGGCTGCCGCGTACAGCTGTGAGGATTCCGACCAGACCCTCGATGTGCACCGCGTGCTGTGGCCGCGCATCGAAGCCCATCCTGGCCTGGCGCATATCTATGCGCTGGAGATGGAGACCAGCGAGGCGCTGTTCCGCATCGAGCGCAATGGCGTGCGCATTGATGCGCCCGAGCTGGCGCGCCAGAGCAATGACCTGGGCCGCCGCATTCTGGCGCTGGAAGCCGAGGCCTACGAGATCGCCGGGCAGCAATTCAACCTGAGCAGCCCCAAGCAGCTCGGCGAGATCTTTTTTGACAAGCTGGGCCTGCCGGTGGTGAAGAAAACCGCCACCGGCGCGCGCAGCACGGACGAAGAAGTGCTGGAAAAGCTGGCCGAGGATTACCCGCTGCCAGCCAAGATCCTGGAGCACCGCTCGCTGTCCAAGCTCAAGGGCACCTACACCGACAAGCTCGCGCAGATGGCGCTGCCCAGCGATGGCCGCGTGCACACCCACTATGCGCAGGCGGTGGCTGTCACCGGCCGCCTGTCGAGCAACGAGCCGAACCTGCAGAACATTCCCGTGCGCACCGCCGAAGGCCGCCGCATCCGCGAAGCCTTTGTCGCGCCCGAAGGCAAGCTGATTGCCAGCGCCGACTACTCGCAGATCGAGCTGCGCATCATGGCGCATCTGTCGGGCGACGAGGCGCTGCTGAATGCCTTTCGCGATGGGCTGGATGTGCACCGCGCCACCGCCGCCGAGGTGTTTGGCGTGGCATTGGACCAGGTCAGCAGCGAGCAGCGCCGCTATGCCAAGGTCATCAACTTTGGCCTGATCTACGGCATGAGCAGCTTTGGTCTGGCCAAGAACCTGGGCATCGAGACCAAGGCCGCTGCCGCCTATATCGACAAGTACTTCCAGCGCTACCCCGGCGTCAAGCGCTACATGGACCAGACCGTCGAGCTGGCCCACACGCAAGGCTATGTCGAGACCGTGTTTGGCCGGCGCCTGGTGCTGCCCGAGATCAATGGCGGCAACGGCCCGCGCAAGAAAGCGGCCGAGCGCGCCGCCATCAATGCGCCGATGCAGGGCACGGCAGCCGATCTGATCAAGAAGGCCATGGTGGCCGTACAGGCCAAGCTCGATGCCCAGAAGCCCGAGGTGCTGGTCATCATGCAGGTGCACGATGAACTGGTGTTCGAGCTGCCGGCGGCCGAGCAGGACTGGGTGCGCACGGAGATCCCGGCCATCATGGCCGGTGTGGCCGACCTGAAGGTGCCGTTGATCGCCGAGATCGGTTTTGGCCCGAATTGGGAAAAAGCGCACTGATGCGGATACCCAGCGCTGCCTGGCGAAGGCAGCCGCTGAGGTTCCAGATGGACCGCCCCAAGCCCCGGCATGCGCCCAGGATTTGGGGCGGTTAATGCAACTGCGTTGCAACTAAGTGCTACCATGCGCGGCATGTTGGATGGGGCAGGGTGCCCGGTGGCTGCGCAGGCGCGCGGTGCTGCACTGGGGTGATGGCGTTGTTTGTTGAGCCGGCCCCGCTGAAGGATGGTTTCATGACTTTGATCGCAATCGTGCTGGCGACCCTTGCTGCCGGTTTGGGCAGCGTGTGGGTGGCCGCAGCGCTGATGCGCACAGGTATCGGCAGCCAGGGCCGCTTTGGTGCCCAGCACCTGCTGAGCCTGGCCGCAGGCGCCTTGCTCGCTACCGCCTTTGTGCATTTGCTGCCCGAGGCTTTCGAGAGCCAGATCAACCCCAAGGCCTTGTTTGTGGTGCTGCTGCTGGGTCTGGTATTTTTCTTTTTGCTGGACAAGGCCGAACTCTGGCACCACGGCCATGAGCACCGCCATGCGCTGCCTGAAGAGCGCGGCCATGCCCATGGCGGCCATGCGGAAGGTGACCGTGCGGATGGCGAGCACGCCGATGGCCAGCATGGCCATGCGCACCACCACCACGGCCACACGCACAACCACAGCGCAGGCGGCTGGTCGCTGCTGACCGGTGACAGCGTGCATTGCTTTGGCGACGGCATCCTGATTGCGTCGGCCTTCATGGCCGATAGGTGGCTGGGCATCGTGGCGGCCATCTCGGTGCTGGCCCATGAGGTGCCGCACCATATGGGCGACCTGGTGGTGCTGTCGGGCAATGGCAGCCGCAGCCAGAGCAAGGTGGCCTTGCTCAAGCTGTCGCTGGCCGGTGCGGTGACGGCGCTGGGCGGCGTGGTTGGCTATTTCCTGGTCAGCTCACTGGCAGACTTTCTGCCGTACTTCCTGGCCATTGCATCGAGCAGCTTTATCTATGTGGCACTGGCCGATCTGATTCCGCAGCTGCAACGCCAGCTGACGGCCAAGCAGACGGTGCAGCAGGTGGTCTGGCTGGCCATCGGCATGGTGGTGGTGAGCGCGGTCAGCACCTGGGCGCATGGCGACCATGACCACCATGGCCATGCACACGGCCCGGCCGAGCAGCATGAGGCCCATGGAACGCAGGACGCGCATGGTGACCACGACGGTCACAAGCACTGAGACAGAAGCGAAAGGGTAGGGTCAGCCTGCGCGCAGGCCACTGCCCTTGTTGGCCAGCAAGGCACGCACCACCGGCAGCTGGCGCCGCGAGACCAGCAGCACATCCGGGATGCCAAACAGACGCAGCTGCCAGCCCTCGCTGTCGTCTGCATCACAGGCCTTTTCCAGGCAGCGGATGGCGGACGGTGCCACCAGTGCATTGCGGTGCACGCGCAGATAGCGCTTGGTAAAGCGCGTTTCCAGATCATTGAGGCTGCCCGACCACAGATACTCATGCGTGGCGGTGCGCACAGTCACATATTTCAGCTCGGATTTGAAATACAGCACATCGGCCAGGCGCACCCGTTCGGTACGGCCCCGGTCGGTGATCAGCAAGGTGTCGGCATCCAGGTCGGGCTCGGGCAGGGCAGGGGCCAGGCGCAGTGCATGGGCCTGGGCGACCAGGGCCACCTTGTGCAGCGCGGCAACCAGGCGCTCGCGCCGCACCGGCTTGGTCAGGTAGTCGGCGGCATTGACCTCGAAAGCGCTCAGCGCATGCTCGGGGTGGGCGGTGACAAAGACCACCGCCGGCGCCGGGGGCTGCTGCTGCAGCTGGCGCGCCAGCTCCATGCCGCTCAGCCCAGGCATGTGGATGTCCAGCAGCAGCACATCAAAGGCCTGGCCCAAGGCGGCGGCACTGGCCAGCGCCTGCAGCGCCTCGGGCGCATTGGCGGCCTCGTGCACAGCGGTTGGCGCTGGTGTCATCTCGACCAGCAAGCGCCGCAGCCGGCTGCGGGCCAGGGCTTCATCATCCACAATCAATACTCGCATGGGCGCCTATGCTAGCGGAGGCGGGGCCTGGCTGCCAACACCGGCCGTCGTGTATTTGCGCCCGCTCAAGCGGGGATGCTGATGCGCACCATGTAGATGCCGTCCTTGCTGGTCGCCTTGAAGTCGTACTCCAGGTCATAGAGCAGGCGCAGCCGCTTTTTCACATTCAGGATGGCGGTGCCGGTGCCGGCACGCCGCTCCGGCTGCGGGGCGCTGAACGGGCGCGGCGTGGTGTTGATGATCTGGATCTGCACCATATTGCCCCGCCTGCGCGTGGCAATGCTGATGCGGCCATGGCCGTGGCTGGGCTCGATGCCGTGCTTGACGGCGTTCTCCACCAGCGGCTGCAGAAACAGCGGCGGCACGGTGGCGTCATCGGCGCGCGAATCCAGGTTCCAGCGCACGGCCATGCGGTCCTCAAAGCGGATCTGCTCGATCGACAGGTAGCGGCGCGCCAGCATCACCTCTTCGGCCAGGGTCGAGGCCTCGCGCTTTTCGGTCAGCGCATGGCGGAACAGGTCGCTCAGGTCCTCCAGCATGGCTTCGGCCTTGTGCGGGTGGTCCTGCACCAGCGCAATGGCGCTGTTGAGCGCATTGAAGAGGAAATGCGGGCGGATGCGCGCCTGCAGCTCGGCCAGCCGCGCGGTGGTGGCCGCCGGCGTGCGGGCCTGGGCGCGCCACTGCAGGCCCACCACGACCATCGCCGCCAAAAAGCCGCCCGCCGCAGCGCTGGCCAGCCAGGCGGTGTGTGACGACAACGTCGCCCATTGGTAGAGCATGGCCGCCAGCAGCCCGCAGGCCACGCCCAGCGCGGCGCCGGCCAGGTACTGCACGCGCGTGCTGCAGCGCTGCAGCTGCTTTTTCTGCTGGCAGGCCAGCACCAGCCACAGCAGGCTGGCCGGCAGCACCACGGCGGTGAGCAGTGCCAGCTGAAAGAACCAATCGAGCAGGCTGCTGGTGCCAAAGGCCGCCGCAATCGCCACCACGGTCTCGACCAGGGCCACCGTGCGGCCGATCACACTGGCGGTGCAGGCATCAAACACATAGGCCGTGCCGACGATGGCTTCGCGCGGTGCTGGATTAGTTGATGTTGCTGGCATGGTCGTGCAGGGTCGATAAAATCCTGGTTTTTCGCCCAGGGCTTCGGCGGGCCACAGGCACAGCACCGGAGGCTGTGTTTCCGCAGCGCAACTGGCAGCTTAACCCGAATACTGCGACCTTCATGTCTACACCACACGCTTCGTCTCCTTCGCACAACCAGCTCGATTCCAAGTCCGAAGCCTGGTCGGCGCTGTTCTCCGAACCCATGAGCGATCTGGTCAAGCGCTATACCTCCAGTGTGTTTTTCGACAAGCGCCTGTGGCAGGCCGACATCCAGGGCAGTCTGGCCCATGCACAAATGCTGTGTGCCCAGAAGATCATCGGCGAGCAGGACCTGGCCTCCATCGAGCAGGGCATGGCGCAGATCACCTCGGAAATCGAAGCGGGCAGCTTTGAGTGGAAGCTGGACCTGGAAGACGTGCACCTGAATATCGAAGCGCGCCTGACCCAGCTGGTGGGCGATGCCGGCAAGCGCCTGCACACCGGCCGCAGCCGCAATGACCAGGTTGCCACCGATGTGCGCCTGTGGCTGCGCGGCGAGATCGATCTGATCGAAGGCCTGCTGGGCGAGCTGCAGCTGTCCCTGGTGGAAGTGGCCGAAAAGAACGTCGACGTGATCCTGCCCGGTTTTACCCACCTGCAGGTGGCCCAACCGGTGAGCTTTGCCCACCACCTGCTGGCCTATGTGGAAATGTTCAAGCGCGATGCCGAGCGCATGCTGGACGTGCGCAAGCGCGTCAATGTGCTGCCGCTGGGCAGCGCCGCGCTGGCCGGCACCACCTACCCGCTGGACCGCGAGCGCGTGGCCCGCACGCTGGGCATGGAAGGCGTGTCCCAGAACTCGCTGGACGGCGTCAGCGACCGCGACTTTGCCATTGAATTCACCGCAGCGGCGTCGCTGTGCATGGTGCACATCAGCCGCCTGTCCGAGGAACTGATCATCTGGATGAGCCAGAACTTCGGCTTTGTGCGCATTGCCGACCGCTTCACCACCGGCTCGTCGATCATGCCGCAGAAGAAGAACCCCGATGTGCCCGAGCTGGCACGGGGCAAGACCGGCCGCGTGGTCGGCCACTTGATGGGCCTGATCACGTTGATGAAGGGCCAGCCGCTGGCTTACAACAAGGACAACCAGGAAGACAAGGAGCCGCTGTTCGACACCGTCGACACCTTGAAGGACACCTTGCGCATCTTCGCCGAGATGATCGGCGGCCAGGTGAACCCTGCGACCGGCACCAAGGAGGGCGGCATCACCGTCAACGCCGACAACATGCGTGCCGCGGCGCTCAAAGGCTATGCCACTGCCACCGACCTGGCTGATTACCTGGTCAAGAAGGGCCTGCCTTTCCGCGATGCCCACGAGACCGTGGCCCATGCCGTCAAGCTCGCCTCGCAAAAGGGCGTGGACCTGACCGAGCTGCCGCTGGCCGAGCTGCAGGCCTTCAACCCCAACATCGAAGCCAATGTCTTCGAGGCACTGAGCCTGGAAGGTTCGCTGAACGCCCGCAATACGCTGGGTGGCACGGCGCCTGCCCAGGTGCGCACGCAGCTGGCCAAGCACCGCACACGTCTGGCATAAGCCTTGCTTGAACGGTTCTTCTTTGATTCCTGAAAGCCCAGCATGTCCTTGCGCCGCCGCCATTTCTCCCAACAACTGCTGGCCGCTGCTGCGGCCGGGTGGCTGGCCAGCCCCAGCTGGGCGGCGGGCTACAACAAGGGCAAGCCGGTGCGGCTGTTGGTGGGCTTTCCACCGGGCGGCGGCACCGACGTGATCGCACGCCTGCTGGCCGAGAAGATGAAGGACAGCCTGGGCACCTCGGTGGTGGTGGAGAACAAGCCCGGCGCGGGCGGCCAGATTGCGGCCCAGATCCTCAAGGCCTCGCCGGCCGATGGCGCCACCTTCTTCGTCACCCACGACCACACCATCTCCATCCTCCCCCAGGTCGTCAAGAACCCGGGGTTTGACCCGCATGCGGACTTTGTGCCGGTGGCGGGATTTGCCAGCTTTGTCAATGCGATTGCGGTCTCCGACGGCCTGGGCGTGCGCACGTTCGAGGCCTATCTGCAGTGGCTCAAAAAGCAGGGCGGCAAGAGTGCGGTGGGCATTCCAGCCCCGGCATCGACGCCGGAGTTCCTGGTGCGGGTGCTGAACCAGCGCTTCAAGACCGATCTGGTGTCCGTGCCGTACCGGGGCAGCGCGCCGATGCTGGCCGACATGATGGGCAACCAGATCCCCGCCGGCATTGGCTCGGTGCAGGATTTCATCGAAAGCCACAGGGCCGGCAAGATCCGTGTGCTGGCGGTACTGGGCGGCAAGCGCCAGCAGGCCTTGCCCGATGTGCCCACCTTCAGCGAGCTGGGCTTGCCGGGCCTCGAAGACATGCCCTACTACGGCATGTACGCTGCGGCCGGCACGCCAGCCGAGATGGTGCAGGCCGTATCGCAGGCGGTTGCCAAGGCCGTGGCCGCCCCCGATGTGCAGGAGCAGCTGGTCGGCATGGGGTTGAGCGTGGGCTACATGACGCCCGAGCAGCTGCTCGCACGCGAGCGCGCCTATTCGGCCGTCTGGGTCCGCATCATCCGCGACAGCGGCTTCCAGCCGCAGTGACCTTCGCTGGCGCTGCTGGGCAGCAAGGCATCCATCGGCAGAGCCCCGGCAAGCCATTAGCCTAATAAATAGCATCTTCTTGTTGCCAAATGAAACACCTGGCTGCCCTGGGCGGCCAGCCAACACTGGCGCAGGCTAATTTTGGTACGCTCTCACCATCCTAGGGGAGAGCTCCGTGAATACAACATTACAACGCTGGCTGGCGGGCGCCGGCTGGGCTGCGCTGGGCCTGTCGGCCCATGCCACAAGCATCACATCGGTGTCACCGCAGGGCGAGGTGGCCCGGGTCCGGCAAATCGTGGTCAAGTTCGATGCGGCCGTGGTGCCGATGGGCGATCTGCGCGCGGCCGCGCCGGTCCAGCTGGACTGCGACAACAAGCAGGCCCAGAGCCAGGGCACCGGCCGCTGGACGGGGCCCCGCGAATGGGTGTTCGACCTGGCCGATGACCTGCCGCCCGGGGTGCGCTGCACCGTCGAGAAGGTCGCCAACCTCAAGGATGCCGCTGGCGAGCCCGTCAAAGGCGCGGCCAGGTACAGCTTTGGCACCGGTGGCCCGTCGGTGACGCGCATTGTTCCCGGCAGCTACCAGGCGCTGGACAGCCGCCAGTTCTTCGGCCTGCAGTTCAATGCCGATGTCGTGACCTCGACCGTAGAGGCCAGCACCTGGTGCACCGTCAAGGGCATTGGTGAGCGCATTCCGGTGCGCCTGTTGAGCGCCTCGGAGTCCGGCGACTTCATGCAAAGCCAGTTTGGCCGCGATAGCTTGCAGCAGCGGCCACGCCGCCATGTGGCCCTGCAGTGCCAGCGCGCGCTGCCCGAGGGTGCGCAGATGAGCCTGGTGGTGGGCGCGGGGGTGAGCACGGACAACGGCGTCAAACAGACGCGCGAGCGCCGCTTTGACTACCAGGTGCGCCAGCCGTTCACCGCCGAGTTCAGCTGCGAGCGCGCCAATGCGCAGGCGGGCTGCCTGCCGATCCGCCCGCTCAATGTGTTCTTCAGCGCCGGGGTGGACCGCAAGCTGGCCGAAGGCGTGTTCCTGGAGACATCCAAGGGCCGGGTCCAGCCCAGCTTTCCCGATGACGGGGATGCCGGCGAAGTCAACCGCCTGCAGTTTGCGCCGCCGTTTGCCGAGAAGGAGACGATGCGCATCGTGCTGCCCCAGGGCTTCAAGGACGAGTCCGACCGGCCGCTGGCCAATGCCAACCTGTTCCCGCTGAAAGTGCAAAGCGGCCTGATGCCGCCGCTGGCCAAGTTTGCCGCCTCGCCCTTCGGCGTGGTCGAGCGCTTTGCCGAAGGCGACAAGGGGCCGGCCATGTTCCCGGTGACCTTGCGCAATGTGGAGCAGGACCTGCAGATCAAGGGCCTGTCGATCGAGGACAAGGGCACCGTCGCAACCCTGCAGCTGCAAAGCGATGCCGACATCATCCGCTGGTACCGCAAGCTGCAGCACTATGACAACTGGCAGGTCAGCCGCAAGCAGGCGGCGCAGGACAGCAAGATCCCGCTGCCCAATGTGCTGCCCGATGGCGATAAGAACAATGTCGAAACCCGCATGCTGTCGCTGCTCGAAGGCCAGGCCGCTGGCAAGAAGCTGGCCCTGCCCAAGACCGACAGCAAGGACCCGCGCCCGTTCGAGGTGGTGGGTATTCCGCTGGAGACCGGTTTCCATGTGGTCGAGATTGCCTCGCCGATGCTGGGCGATGCGCTGCTCAATACCGACTACGACAGCGCCCGCCGTGTGATGTATGTGCGCAGCTCGGCGCTGGTGACCAACCTGGGCGTGCACTTCAAGCTCGGCCGTGAGAACGCGATGGCCTGGGTGACCAGCCTCGACAAGGGCAAGCCGGTGGCCAATGCCCAGGTGCGCATCTCTACCTGCGACGGCAAGACCCTGGTGCAGGGCACCACCGACAAGGACGGCGTGGCCCGCTTCGACAAGCTCGACACCCAGGCGCAGGTGCGCTGCGAGGGTGGCGCTGACAGCGACACCAGCTCGGCCTACTTTGTGAGCGCGCGCGCGACGGTCGATGGCCAGCAGGACATGGCCTTTGTCTGGAGCGACTGGCAGCGTGGCATCGAGAGCTGGCGCTTCAACCTGGAGACCGACAGCAGCCCCGTGCAGGATGTGGTCGCCCATACCGTGCTCGATCGCAGCCTGTTGCGCGCCGGCGAAACGGTGTCGATGAAGCACCTGATCCGCAGCCAGACCATGGGCGGCCTGGGCCTGCCCGGCAAGGAGCAGTTGCCCGACCAGGTGGTCATCACCCATGTGGGCAGCAATGACGAGTTCGAGCTGCCGCTGAGCTGGCAGCGCCCGGGCCAAGGCCTGTCGGCCGTGTCGGAGTTCAAGATTCCCAAGTCCGCCAAGCTGGGCACCTACCGCATCACGCTCAAGGGCGGCAAGGGCAAGTGGGGACCGACCGAGATGCAGACCACCTCGTTCCGGGTGGAAGAGTACCGCCTGCCGGTGTTCAAGGGCAGTGTGACGCCGGACCAGCCAGCGCCTATCGTGCAACCGGGCAAGCTCGGTGCCCAGGTGCAGCTGTCCTACCTCTCGGGCGGCGCAGCGGCCAAGGAGGCCGTCAAGGTATCGGCCGCGATCCAGTCGCATGCGGTGAGCTTTGAGGACTACGACACGTTCTCGTTCGGCCGGCCCTATCTGAGCCGCAAGCTGCCCGGCGCGGGTAACGACGGAGAAGACTACAGCAATGACCGCCGTGTGATTGCCGACAAGCTGGCGCTGACCCTGGATGCCAATGGCGTGGGCAAGGCCGAGATCGCGCAGGTGCCCAGCTCCGTGGCGCCGCAGGATCTGCTGCTGGAGGCGAGCTTCTCCGACCCCAATGGCGAGGTGCAGACCATCAGCAACCACAGCGTGATCTGGCCCGCCTCGGTGGTCGCCGGCATCAAGGCCGAGAACTGGGCCTCCACCGACAAGAAGCTGAGCTTCCAGGCGCTGTCGCTGACGCCGTCGGGCAAACCCGTCTCCGGTGTCAAGCTGCAGGTGCGGGCAGTGGCGCGTATTGTCACCTCCACGCGCAAGCGCATGGTGGGCGGCTTCTACAGCTACGAGAACCATGAGAGCTACAAGGACCTGGGCGTGGTCTGCAGCGGCAAGAGCGATGCCAAAGGCCTGCTCGATTGCAGCACCCAGCTGAGCGAAGGCGGCGAGACCGAGCTGATCGCCGAGGCCACCGATGACAAGAACCGCAGCTCCAAGGCCGCGACCTCGGTCTGGGTGACCAAGCAGGGCGAGCTGTGGTTTGGCGGTGAAGACACCGACCGCATGGACCTGCTGCCGGAAAAGAAATCCTACAAGGTGGGCGACACCGCGCGCTTCCAGGTGCGCATGCCCTTCCGCGAGGCAACGGCGCTGGTGACGGTGGAGCGCGAAGGCGTGCTGTCCAGCCAGGTGATCACCCTGCGCGGCGATGATCCCACGGTCAACCTGAAGGTGCAAGAGGGCTGGGGCCCGAATGTCTATGTCAGCGTGATGGCGCTGCGTGGCCGCCTGCGCGAAGTGCCCTGGTACAGCTTCTTCACCTGGGGCTTCAAGTCGCCGCGTGAATGGTGGACCTCGTTCTGGTACGAGGGCAAGGAATATGTGGCGCCCACCGCGCTGGTGGACCTGTCCAAGCCCGCTTACCGCCTGGGCGCGGCCGAGATTCGCGTCGGCATTGCCGACCGCCAGCTGGCCGTGACCGTCAAGAGCGACAAGGAAAGCTACCGCATCCGCAACACCGCCAAGGTCACGATCGAAGCCAAGCTGCCCAATGGCAAGCCGGCTGCGGGCGCGGCTGTGTCGGTGGCGGCCGTGGACCAGGCCTTGCTGGAGCTCAAGAGCAATGACACCTGGGCGCTGCTCGAAGCCATGTACCAAAAGCGTTCCTGGGGTGTGGAGACCTCCACCGCCCAGATGGAAATCATCGGCCGGCGCCACTACGGCCGCAAGGCGGTGGCGGCAGGCGGCGGCGGTGGCAATGGCCAGACGCGCGAGCTGCTCGACACCCTGCTGCTGTGGCAGCCCAATGTGGTGCTGGATGCGAATGGCCGCGCCGAAGTGGATGTGCCGCTCAACGACGCCCTCACCAGCTTCAAGATCGTCGCCGTGGCCGAGAGCGGGCTGGAGCTGTTTGGCACCGGCACCACCCAGATCCGCACCACGCAGGAGCTGCAGATCATCAGCGGCCTGCCGCCGCTGGTGCGCGACGGCGACCGCTATGACGCCCAGGTCACCCTGCGCAACACCACCAGCAAGCCCATGCAGGTGCTGGTGACCCCCAAGGCCACGTTGCTGCAGCTGGAGCCGCAGACGGTGGAAGTGGCCGCCAACGAGGCCCGCACCGTGAGCTGGAGCGTGACGGCACCTGCCGACATGTCGCAAAGCCGCCAGGGCGAGCTGCTCTGGGAGATCAGCGCCAAGGACAAGCAGGGCGATGCCGCCGATGCGCTCAAGGTCAGCCAGCGGGTGGTACCCGCCGTGGCGGTGGAGACCCTGCAGGCCACGTTGCTGCAGCTCGATGGCAGCCTGGATATGCCCGTCAGCGCACCGGCCGATGCCTTGCCCGGCCGTGGCGGCCTGAAGCTGTCGCTGGTGCCGCGCCTGGCAGAAGGCCTGCCCGGCGTGCGTGACTGGTGGCGTGCCTACCCTTACGCCTGCCTGGAGCAGACCACGAGCAAATCCATCGGCATGCAGGATGCAGCGCTGTGGAAGAGCACGATGGAACGCCTGCCTACCTATCTGGATGGCGATGGCCTGGCCAACTACTTCCCGCCGCAACCGGGCAGCAGCAACACCGGCAGCGATGCGCTGACCGCCCACCTGCTGCAGGCCGCTTTCGAGATGAAGCGCATCGACCCGGCCTTCGCGATCCCCGCCGCGCCGCTGGGCCGCATGCAGGATGCGCTGGCCCGCTTCATCGATGGCCGCATCGAGCGCAAGTTCTGGAGCCCGCGCTCCGACCTGGAAGTGCGCAAGCTCGCTGCCATCAACGCGTTGGCGCTGTATGGCAAGGCGCAGCCGCGCATGCTGACCAGCATCCAGATTGCGCCCAACGACTGGCCCACCCAGACGGTGGTGGACTGGCTGTCCATCCTGGGCCACATGAAGGATGTGCCCAACCGCAGCAAGCTGCTCGAAGAGGCCAACCAGATCCTGCGTGCGCGCCTGAGCTACCAGGGCACCAAGGTGCTGTTCGCCAACGAGAACAACGACTACTGGTGGTGGCTGATGCAAAACGGTGACACCACCCTGGCGCGTTTCCTGCTGGTGGTGATGGACGATCCGGCCTGGAAGGACGACATGCCGCGCCTGGCCAGCAGCTTCATCAGCCGCCAAAAGAGCGGTGCCTGGACGACGACCACCGCCAACCTCTGGGGGGCGCTGGCGCTGGAGCGCTTCTCGCGCACCTATGAATCCACGCCGGTAACCGGCACGACCGAGGCCAGCATGGCCGGCAAGTCCGGCACCGTGGACTGGAGCCGCGTGACCAAGGCGCAGGACGCCATCGAGCTGCTGGCGCAGGGCGGCAAGCGCACGCCCGGCCCGACCGAGCAGGTCGCGCAGTGGTTGAACAACACCATTGACCTGCCTTGGGCCAGTGGCAACCAGAGCCTGAAGGTGCAGCAAAAGGGCACCGGCAAGCCCTGGTTGACGGTGCAGTCGCAGGCGGCCGTGCCGCTCAAGCAGCCGCTGTCGGCCGGCTACACCATCAGCAAGACGGTGGTGGCGGTGGAGCAGGCCAACAAGAACCTGCCCGCCGGCCAGTACACCCGGGGCGATGTCCTGCGTGTGACCCTGGAGGTGAATGCCAGCGCCAACATGACCTGGGTGGCGATCACCGATCCGATCCCGGGCGGCGCCACCATCCTGGGTAGCGGCCTGGGCCGGGACTCGGCGCTGTCCACCGCCGGCGAGAAATCGACCGGCTGGGGCTGGAAGGCGTTCGAGGAGCGCTCGTTCGAGAACTACCGCGCCTACTACGGCTACCTGCCGCAGGGCAAGCTCAGCCTGCAGTACAGCTACCGCGTCAACAACACCGGTGAGTTTGCGCTGCCATCGACCCGCGTCGAGGCGCTGTATGCGCCCGAGATGTTCGGCATGGCACCCAATCCGAAGGTGACGGTTGTGCCCGTGGCGCCATGAGGCTGCGCGCTATAACCCGCTGGCGGCTGCTGGCCCTGGCCTGCCTGGTGCATGCACCACTGGCCCAGGCTGTGCCCAGCTTTGGCGAGGTGCGCCAGGACTTCAGCTCGTCGGAGACGCGGGTGCTGTCACGCGAAGGCGAGTTGCTGCAGCGGGTGCGCACCGACAGCACGGTGCGCCGGGGCGACTGGGTGGCGCTGGGCGATGTATCGGCCGCGTTGCGCACCGCCATGCTGCTGAGCGAGGACAAGCGTTTTTACGAGCACAGCGGCGTGGACTGGGCGGCGGTGACCGCTGCGGCCTGGGGCAATCTCTGGAACCAGCGCACGCGCGGGGCCAGCACCATCAGCATGCAGCTGGCCGGCCTGCTCGACGGCGACTGGCGGCGCAGCAATGGTGGCCGCTCGGTGGTGCAAAAGGTCGGCCAGACGGTGGCGGCCCAGGTGCTGGACCGGCGCTGGCAGAAGACCCAGATCCTGGAGGCCTACCTGAACCTGGTGCCTTTCCGGGGCGAGCTGGTGGGCATTGATGCGCTGTCTCGCACGCTGTTCGACAAGGCCCCCCATGGGCTGGATGACCGTGAGGCGGCGGTGGCCGCCGCGCTGGTGCGCGCGCCCAATGCGCGGCCCAGCCAGGTGGGCCAGCGCGCCTGTGGCGTGCTCAGGGAGATGCGGCGTGATCCCAAGGTGGACTGCGAAGCGATCGTGTTCTTCACCGAGATCGCGCTGAAAAAGCGCGCCTTTGATGCCAGCGAAGGCATTGCGCCGCACTTCAGCCGCATTGCATTGCGCGAGGCACGGCAACGCGCAGATGGAAAAAACCAGCCGGCGGCCATGGCCAGCCTGCGCACTACCTTGAGTGCGCCGCTGCAGCGCTATGCGGTCGATATTCTGGGCCAGCACCTGCAGGCGTTGCGAAGCAGCAATGTGCAAGATGGCGCTGTGCTGGTGCTGGACAACGCGAGCGGCGAGGTGCTGGCCTGGGTGGGCTCATCGGGCGCACTGAGCCAGGCCCATGCGGTGGATGCGGTGCTGGCGCCGCGCCAGCCGGGCTCCACCCTCAAGCCCTTTCTCTATGGCCAGGCGATTGCCGAGCGCAAGCTCACCGCTGCGTCCTTGATTGAGGATTCGCCAGCCCGCATTCCGACGGCCAGCGGCCTCTATATTCCGCAGAACTACGACCGCAGCTTCAAGGGCTGGGTGTCGGTGCGCACGGCGCTGGGCGCGTCGCTCAATGTGCCGGCGGTACGCACCCTGGTGATGGTGGGTGTCGACGATTTCTTTGACCAGCTGGTGCGCCTGGGCATGCCGATGCGCGAGAGCGGCAGCTATTTTGGCTACAGCCTGGCGCTGGGCAGCCCCGACATTCCGCTGGTGCAGCTGACCAATGCCTACCGCGCACTGGCCAATGGCGGGCGCTACAGCCCGGTGGCCTATGCGCGTGGCGGCAAGCCGCAGTTCCGCCAGGCGATGGATGCGGGCGCCGCCTATGTGGTGGGCGATATGCTGGCCGATGGCAATGCCCGCGTGCGCACCTTTGGCCTGGACAGCGTGCTGGGCACCCGCAGCTGGGCGGCGGTGAAAACCGGCACCAGCAAGGACATGCGCGACAACTGGGCGGTCGGCTGGTCAGACCGCTATACGGTGGGCGTCTGGGTGGGCAATGCCAGTGGCGAAGCCATGCATTCGGTCAGCGGCACCAGCGGTGCGGCGCCGGTCTGGGCCAGCATCATGGCCTTTTTGCACCAGGGCCAGCCCAGCCGTGCGCCCAAGCCGCCCCCCGGGCTGCATGAGCAATGGGTGGATTTTGGCCCCGCACCGGCGGGCCAATCGGGCGCCGGCTTTGCGCTGGAGGCGCGGCGTGAGGAGTGGTTCCTGGCCGGCACCGGGCAGCCCCGCTTTGCGCTGGATGGCCAGGCGACCGGGGTCGACGAGATGGTGGGCGGCCGCAGCTTTGCCGGGCGGCCCACCGAGGCCCGTGGCGCCGATGCAGCGGCTGCGGTGCGCATTCTGGCCCCCGCGAATGGCACGATTGTCGCGGTGGACCCGGACATTCCACCCGAGCGCCAGCGCCTGCAGTTTGTCGCCGATTCGGCCGCTGCACGCTGGCGCATCGATGGCAAGGATGTCGCGCGCGGCGCGCGCTGGGCCTGGCTGCCCTGGCCGGGGCGCCACCAGGTGGAGCTGGTCAATGCGCAGGGCGAGGTGCTGGACAGCATCCGCCTGGAAGTGCGCGGCGCCGGTGTCAAACAGGCCAAGCGCTGAGCAGGGGCTGCAGCCATTCGCGAGGGGGCTGCAGCAATACCGGCAGGGGCTTTTAGTCGACGACGACGGCGGTGCCGCTGGCTGACACCATCAGCATGCCGTTGTCCTTGCCCAGCACTTCATAGTCCAGGTCGATGCCGACGACGGCATTGGCGCCCAGCGCCTTGGCGCGCTCCTGCAACTCGGCCAGCGCAATGTCTCTGGCCTTTTGCAGCTCTTTCTCGTAGGTGCCCGAGCGGCCACCGACGATGTCGCGGATGCCGGCAAACCAGTCCTTGAAAAAGTTGGCGCCCAGGATGGCCTCGCCATTGACGATGCCGCAGTAGCGGCTGATGCGCTTGCCTTCAACGCTGGGGGTGGTCGTGACAATCATGGTGTGACTCCAGCGCTATCAGTTGCCGAGCGCGCGCAGCAGCTTTTGGCCAGCGCGGCCATCGGCCTTCATGCCCAGGCGGTTTTGCTCGGCCTTGATGGCCTCGCGCGTCTTGGCCCCGATCATTCCATCGGGCTCGCCAATCGCATAGCCACGGGTCAGCAGCGCCTGCTGCAGCTCCTTGTTCTGCGCGCGCGACAGGCCCAGGTCATCGGTCGGCCAGGGGGTGACAAAGCTGATCCGGCTCTGTGAGGTGTCGGCCACCAGGTTGGACAGCTGGGCAATGGCCAGGCCATAGTTTTCCGAGGCGTTGTAGCTGTAGAGCGCATCAAAATTGCGCCCCACCAGGAAGGCTGGGCCACCGGCGGCGGGAATCATCAGGCCGGCCGATGGCAGCGAATCGGGCAGCGGATCGCCATTGGCCAGGGTGACGCCAGCCGAGCGCCAGAAATCCAGCGGCTTCTTGTTCTTGCGGCCGGCATCGGCGGTGCTGAAACCGCTGGGTAGCTTGACCTCAAAGCCCCAAGGCTGGCCCGGGCGGTAGCCGGCGTTCTTCAGGAACATGGCGGTCGAGGCCAGTGCATCGGGCACGCTGTCGACGATGTCGCGGCGGCCATCGCCGTCAAAGTCCACCGCGCTGCGGAAGAAGGTCGAGGGCATGAACTGGGTCTGGCCAAAGGCGCCGGCCCAGGAGCCCACCAGCTTGGACTCGGCAATATGGCCTTCTTGCAGAATGCGCAGCGCGCTGGCGAACTCGCCGCGGAAATAGGCCTGGCGGCGGCCAAAGCACGACAAGGTGCCCAGCGACTGGACCAGCGAGCGCCCGCCCAGGTTCTGGCCGAAGTTGCTCTCCACGCCCCAGACGCCGATGACGATCTGCGGGGAGACCCCGGTGCTCTGTTCGATCCTGTCCAAGGTGTCCTTCCACTTGGCATAGGCGGCGCGGCCTTCGGCCACGCGCTGCTCGTCGACCAGCACGGCGATGTAGTCCCAGACGGGCATTGTGAACTCCGGCTGGCGGTTGAGCAGCGGCAGCACCGTGGCATCGGGCTGGAGCTGGGCGGTGTACTGGTGGAAGGTGGCGGGGGTGATCGCGGCAAAGGCCTTGCTGCTGCGCAGCTCGCTGAGGCAGGACTGGAACTCGGCCTGGCTCAGGTTCGGCGGCTCTTGCGGCGCGCTGGTCTGGGCAAATACGGCGCAGGCGGCAAGGCCCAGGCTGACGGCGGTGGCGAGCTGGCGCATCGCAGGGTGGGGGCGGCGGAACATCATCCAGGCAATATACCTGCTTGCCATGGCCGCAGCCCTGGTAAACCCGCAAGTCACGACCATTGCTTACGTTTTTGGCGGGCGCAAGATGCGGGTAAACCCAAAAATATATGCGCTGCACCATAGCGCCTATCGCTGGCTTGTTATGGCTGGCGCTGCGCGGCACACTACGCTTGTACACAGTTTTGAAGACCCGGCGCGGCAATGCGCGACCGGGCCCCACCATGAGCCCCATGACCGCCCCACAAGCCATCCGTTTCTACCACCAAGGCCGTATCACCGAAGTTGAAGGCCTGGCCCCCACGCGCAGTGTGCTGGACTGGCTGCGCGAGGACGCGCGCTGCACCGGCACCAAAGAAGGCTGCAACGAAGGCGATTGCGGCGCCTGCACGGTGATGCTGGCCGAGCTGGCGGAGCCGGGTGATCCGCAGGCCGTGCAAGGCCTCAAGCTGCAGACCGTCAATGCCTGCATCCAGCTGCTGCCCAGCCTGCATGGCAAGGCGCTGTTCACGGTCGAAGACCTCAAGACCAGCTGCCGCCCCAAGGAGGCTGGCCAGCCCTGCAGCGAACTGCACCCGGTGCAGCAGGCCATGGTGGACTGCCACGGCTCGCAATGCGGCTTTTGCACGCCTGGTTTTGTGATGTCGCTGTGGTCCGTCTATGAGCAGCAGCAGGCACACCCCGGCCCCGCACCCACCCGCCAGCAGCTGGCCGATGCGCTGAGCGGCAACCTCTGCCGCTGCACCGGCTACCGGCCCATTCTGGATGCCGGCCAGCAGATGCTGGACCTGCCCGCCCGCCAGCTGGATGCGGCGCCCGTGGTGTCGGCCCTGCAGGCGCTGCGCAGCGATGCCGACTGGAGCTATGCCTACAGCCCCGGCGGCGGCCAGCCCCAGCACTTCCATGCGCCGGCCAGCATAGCCAGCCTGGCGCAGTTGCGCGCCGCGCTGCCCGATGCCCGCATGATCGGCGGCACCACCGATGTGGCCTTGTGGATCAACAAGCAGTTCCGGCCGCTGGGCGATTTGATCGCCGTCGGGCGGGTCGCGGAGCTGCGCCGCATCGAAGAGCGCGATGGCATGCTCTGCATTGGTGCGGGCGCCTCGCTGGAATCGGCCTGGGCCGCGCTGGCCCAGCGCTTTCCGCCGCTGACGGAGGTCTGGCTGCGCTTTGCATCGCCCCCCGTGCGCCATGCCGGCACCATGGGCGGCAATGTGGCCAATGGCTCGCCGATTGGCGATGCCCCGCCGGTGCTGATGGCGCTGGATGCCGAGATCGAACTGCGCCTGGGTGAGCGCCTGCGGCGCATGCCACTGGCCGACTTCTACCTGGACTACATGAAGAACCAGCTGGAGCCCGGCGAGTGGGTGCAAAGCCTGCGCGTGCCATTGGCGGTGCAGGCGCGCCAGGTGCGGGCCTACAAGATCAGCAAGCGCTTTGACTGTGACATCTCGGCGCTGTGCGCCGGCTTTTCGCTGCAGCTCGATGCCCAGGGCCAGGTGGAGACCGTGCGCCTGGCCTTTGGCGGCATGGCGGCCACCGTGCGGCGCGCCGCCAAGGCCGAGGCCGCACTGCTGGGCCAGGCCTGGACGGCGCAGGCTGTGCAGCGCGCCCAGGCCGCGCTGGCCGAGGATTTTCAACCGATGACCGATATGCGAGCGAGCGCGGCCTACCGCCTCAAGGTGGCGCAGAACCTGCTGCAGCGCCTGTGGCTGGAGACCCGGGCCGATGCCCCCTTGCCAGCCGATGCCACCACCGTCTGGGCCGCCATGCCGCACCTCGTCAGCAGCGCCCAGGCCCCGCAGGCCGCAGCCACCGGAGCCTGATATGAACACCTCGATCCCCAAGCATGTTCTGGCCGGCGCCGAAGCCTTTGCCGATTACCGCGACAACCACAAGGCGCGCATCGATGTGGCGCAGGAAACCCGGGCGCGCCAGCAGGGCCACCAGGTCGGCATCAGCCGCAGCCATGAATCGGCGCCTTTGCATGTGGCTGGCGAAGCCGCCTACATTGACGATATGCCCGAGCTGGCCGGCAGCCTGCACTGCGCGCTGGGCCTGTCGCCCGTGGCCCATGGCCGGCTGCTGTCGCTGGACCTGGACGCGCTGCGTGCGCAGCCCGGAGTGGTGGCGGTGCTGACGGCCGCCGATATTCCCGGCGTCAATGACTGCGGCTCCATCATCCATGACGACCCCATCCTCTGCGATGGCGAGATCCGCTACCTGGGCCAGCCGATGTTTGCGGTGCTGGCCGCCGACCGGTACACCGCGCGGCGCGTGGCCGCGATGGCGCGCAAGCTGGCCACGGTGGAAGAGGCCGAGCCGGTGTTGACGCCGCAGCAGGCCCATGCGCTGGGCCAGTATGTGATGCCACCGATGCAGCTGGTGCGCGAGACCGATGCCGGCGGCGCCAGCCAGGCCATCGCCCAGGCTCCGCACCGGCTGCAGGGCAGCTGGGAAGTGGGCGGCCAGGAGCAGTTCTACCTCGAAGGCCAGATCAGCTACGCGATCCCCAAGGAGGGCAGCGCGATGCATGTGTTCTGCTCCACCCAGCACCCCAGCGAGATGCAGCACCTGGTGGCCCATGCGCTGGGGGTTCAGGCCCATGCAGTGCATGTCGAATGCCGGCGCATGGGCGGCGGCTTTGGCGGCAAGGAATCGCAATCGGCGCTGTTTGCCTGCGTGGCTGCGGTGGCGGCGCGCAAGCTGGGCCGGCCCGTCAAACTGCGGCTGGACCGCGACGATGACTTCATGGTCACCGGCCGGCGCCATTGCTTCTGGTACGAGTACGACATCGGCTATGACGATGCCGGCCGCATTCTGGGCGCCGAGGTGACCATGGTGTCGCGCGCCGGGCATTCGGCCGATCTGTCGGCGCCGGTGATGACCCGCGCGCTCTGCCATTTCGACAATGCCTACTGGCTGCCCAATGTGCGCATGCGCGGCTTCATGGGCAAGACCAATACGCAGAGCAATACCGCATTTCGCGGCTTTGGCGGGCCGCAGGGCGCGATCGTGATGGAGAACATCATGGACTCCATCGCGCGGCAGCTGGGCAAGGATGCGCTCGATGTGCGCCGCGCCAACTTCTATGCCAAGGACAGCGGGCAGTGCACGCCCTATGGCCAGGAGGTGGACGACAACATCATTGACGAACTGGTCGCGCAGCTGGAGGCGCGCAGCGACTACCGGGCCCGGCGCGCGCAGGTCGATGCCTTCAATGCCAGCAGCCCGGTGCTCAAGCGCGGCCTGGCGCTGACGCCGGTCAAGTTCGGCATCTCTTTCAACGTCAAGCATTTCAACCAGGCTGGCGCACTGGTCCATGTCTACAACGATGGCTCCATCCTGGTCAACCATGGCGGCACCGAGATGGGCCAGGGCCTGAACACCAAGGTGGCCCAGGTGGTGGCGCATGAGCTGGGTGTCGCCTTTGAGCGGGTGCGGGTGACGGCCACCGACACGACCAAGGTGGCCAACACCTCGGCCACTGCGGCATCAACCGGCACCGACCTGAACGGCAAGGCCGCGCAGGACGCGGCGCGCCAGATTCGCGAGCGCCTGGCCGCCTGCCTGGCAGCCCGGCATGGGGCAGACCCGGCATCGGTACGCTTTGTCAATGACGAGGTGCATTGTGCGGGCCAGACCCTGCGTTTTGAGGCCCTGGTGAAACAGGCTTATCTGGAGCGGGTACAGCTTTGGTCCGATGGTTTCTATGCGACGCCGGGGCTGTCCTGGGATGGCGCGGCGATGCGTGGCCGGCCTTTCTTCTACTTTGCCTACGGCGCAGCCGTCAGCGAAGTGGTGGTGGACACCTTGACTGGCGAGAGCAAGCTGCTGCGCGCCGATGTGATCCATGATGTGGGCCAGTCGCTGAACCCGGCCGTGGACATCGGCCAGGTCGAGGGCGCGTTTATCCAGGGCATGGGCTGGCTCACGATGGAGCAGCTGGTCTGGCACCCCAAGACCGGTGCCTTGATGACCCATGCCCCCAGCACCTACAAGATCCCGACCGCCAACGACTGCCCGCCGGTGCTGAACGTGCAGCTGTTCGACGGCGCCAACCCGCACGAGACCATCCACCGCAGCAAGGCGGTGGGCGAGCCGCCGCTGCTGCTGCCGTTCTCGGTGCTGTTTGCGATACGCGATGCGGTGGCCGCGGCCGGCGCGCCCGGCTGTTGCCCGCCGCTGCGGGCACCGGCCACGGCCGAGGCGGTGCTGGACGCCATCGCGGCCGTGCAGGCAGGGCTTTGACGGCGGTGTCCGGCAGGTTGCGCCCGCAACTGCGATACTCGCCGCCTTCGATCTGAATCAGCTTCCATTGAACGATGCATAACCACAAGGAGCAGCCATGAGTGTGCTGGATAACTATTTCAAGCTGGGTGAGCATGGCACGACGGTACGGACCGAAGTGCTGGCGGGGCTCACGACCTTTCTCACCATGGCCTACATCATGTTCGTCAATCCTTCCATCCTGGGGGATGCGGGCATGCCCAAGGGATCGGTGTTTGTTGCGACCTGCCTGATCGCGGCGCTGGGCTCGGTGCTGATGGGCCTGTATGCGAACTACCCGATTGCGATTGCGCCCGGCATGGGGCTGAACGCCTACTTCGCCTATGTGGTGGTGCTGGGCATGGGCTATACCTGGCAGGCGGCGCTGGGGGCGGTCTTCGTCTCCGGGTGCCTGTTCCTGCTGGTGACCATCTTTCGCATACGCGATCAGATCATCAACGGCATACCGGCCTCCATCCGCGTGGCCATCACCGTGGGTATCGGTCTGTTTCTGGCGCTGATTGCGCTCAAGAGCGCCGGCGTGGTGGTGGAATCCAAGGCCACGCTGGTGACGCTGGGTGATCTGCATTCGCCATCGGTGATCCTGTTCACCTTGGGCTTTTTCCTGATCGTCGTGCTGGACCGCCTGCGCGTGCCCGGCGCCATCCTGATCGGCATCCTGGCCGTTACTGTGGCCTCGTTCATCTTTGGCGGCAACCAGTTCCAAGGGGTGTTTTCGGCTCCGCCGTCGATTGCGCCGACCTTCCTGCAGCTCGATATCAAGACCGCGCTGTCCAGTGGTTTTCTGAATGTGGTGCTGGTGTTCTTTCTGGTCGAGCTGTTCGATGCCACTGGCACCTTGATGGGTGTGGCCAAGCGCGCAGGCCTGTTGGTGCCCGGCAAGATGGAACGCTTTCACCGCTCGCTGCTGGCCGACAGTGGCGCGATCTTTGCCGGCTCGCTGCTGGGCACGTCCAGCGCGACCGCCTATGTCGAGAGCGCATCGGGCGTGCAGGCCGGTGGCCGCACGGGCCTGACCGCCGTGACGGTGGCCGTGCTGTTCCTGGCCTGCTTGTTCATCGCGCCGCTGGCCGGCTCGGTGCCCGCTTACGCCACCGCGCCCGCGCTGCTGTTTGTGGCCTGTCTGATGCTCAAGGAGCTGACCGAGGTCGACTGGGCCGACACCACCGAGGCCATTCCCGCCGCCATCACTGCGGTGATGATGCCCTTTACCTACTCGATCGCCAACGGCCTGGCCTTTGGCTTCATCTCCTACGCCGCCATCAAGCTGTTCACCGGCCGGGCCCGCGAGGTGCACTGGATGGTCTGGATCATTGCGGCGCTGTTCCTGTTCAAGTTCGCCTATATCGGCGGGCATTGAGCCTCGCCTGTCAGAGGCTGCCTGACTGACAGCTGCGCGGCAGCAACCTAGAATTTGCCAAAGTGTCCCGGCCCCGGCCGAGGCCCTTTGGCTTTTTTCATACCCGCAAAGGATTTAGCAGATGCAGCTCAGCAGCCACAGCTTTCAAGACGGCCAGGCCATTCCTGGCGAGTTCGCTTTTGCGGTGCCCGACGCCACCGCCCATGTCCTGCTGTCGTCCAACCGCAACCCGCACCTGGCCTGGCGCGATGTGCCCGCCGGCACCCAGTCCTTTGTCATCGTCTGCCATGACCCGGATGTGCCCAGCCGGGGCAACGATGTGAACCAGGAGGGCCGCACCGTGCCAGCCGATCTGCCACGGGTCGATTTCTACCACTGGCTGCTGCTGGACATTCCAGCCACCACCACCGAGATCGCCGCCGGTGCGCAGTCGGACGGCATCACCGCCCATGGCAAGCCCGGCCCCGCTGCGCCCCAGGGCCTGCGCCACGGCATCAACGACTACACCGGCTGGTTTGCCGGGGATGCGCAGATGCAAGGCGAGTACTACGGCTATGACGGCCCCTGCCCACCGTGGAACGACAGCCTGGTGCACCACTATGTGTTCACGGTCTATGCGCTGGCCACGCCGACCTTGGCCATCGAGGGCGAACTGACCGGCGCCCGGGTGCGCGCGGCCTTGGCCCAGGCCTCCGTGCTGGGCCAGGCCAGCATCACCGGCTTGTACAGCCTCAACCCTGCGGTGCCTGCCGTTTAACGGACCGATGCGGTGAACGGGGCTCCTTAGCGAGCCCCGTTTTGTTGACCTTACTTCACCACCATCAACGTGAAGGGGTAGACATAGGCCTGCAAGGTGACAAAGATGCCCACCAAGGTGGCGAGAGCCACCGAGTGGAAGAACACATAGCGCAGGATGTCGCCCTCGTGGTTGAACCAGCGCGTGGCGGTGGAGGCCACGACGATGGACTGGGCATCGATCATCTTGCCCATCACGCCGCCCGAGCTGTTGGCCGCGCCCATCAGGTTGGGCGACAGGCCCAGCTGCTCGGCAGCGACCTTCTGCATGCCGCCAAATAGCACGTTCGACGCGGTGTCCGAACCGGTCAGTGCCACGCCCAGCCAGCCCATCATCGTGCCAAAGAAGGGGTAGAGCACACCGGTGTTGGCAAAGGCCAGGCCCAAGGTGGTGTCGGTGCCGGAGTAGCGGGTGAGGGTGCCCAGCGCCAGCATCAGCACAATGGTCAGCAGCGAAAAACGCACCAGCCAGATCGTCTTGAAGAACTGCTTGATGAGGCCCAATGGGCTGTACTTCATCACCAGGCCGCCGACGATGGCCGACAGCAGAATGCCGGTGCCGGTGGCTGACAGCAGGTTGAGCACATAGACTGCGCCTTCCTTGGTGGGCTGGGGCACGACGGGCGGCACCTTCTCGATCATGTTGTGCAGGCCGGTCATCGGGAACGACGGTGCAAACAGGCCGTTGAGCGCGGCCTTGACCGACGGCAGGCCCCAGATGAACACGAACACGGTCAGGATGGCCCAGGGCGTCCAGGCGCGGATCACATCGGCGCGTGCATGTGCCACCACGGCACGTGGCTGGACCGTGGTGTCTTCGCTGGTGTCGCGGCCCTTGAGCGAGGTGCTGCGCCAGATGGTCCTGGGCTGCCACACGCGCAGAAAGCCGATCAGGCAGCCCATCGAGACGATGGCGGCAATGATGTCGACCAGCTCCGGACCGATGAAGTTGGACACCAGGTACTGCGGGATCGCAAACGACAGGCCGGTGACCAGGATGGCCGGCCAGATCTCCATCATCGCCTTGCGGCCGGCAAAGGCCCAGATCAGCCAGAAGGGCACCAGCACCGAGAAGAACGGCAGCTGGCGGCCCACCATCGCGGTGACCTCCATCACGTCATAGCCATGGACCTTGGCCAAGGTGATCACCGGCGTGCCCAGCGCACCGAAGGCGACGGGCGCGGTATTGGCAATCAGCGACAGGCCCGAGGCGGCCAGCGGCGAAAAGCCCAGGCCGATCAGGATCGCCGCCGTGACCGCCACCGGCGTGCCAAAGCCTGCTGCACCTTCGAAAAAGGCGCCAAAGGCAAAGGCGATCAGCAGCAGCTGGATGCGCCGGTCCTCGGTGATGCCGGCAATCGAGTCCTGCAGGATCTTGAAGCTGCCGTTGTGCTCGGTCAGCTGGTGCAGAAAGATGATGTTCAGCACGATCCAGCCAATGGGCAGCAGCCCCGTGAGGCCCCCAAAGACCGCTGCGCGGCCGGCCATATCGGCCGGCATGCCATAGACCACGATGGCAATAAGCAAGGCACAGACCAGGCCGGCGCCGGCCGCGATATGGGCTTTGAGGTGGAGAAAGCCCAGCCCGACGAGCATGACGACCACCGGCAGCGCCGCCAGCAGGGTGGAGAGCACCATATTGCCCACCGGGTTGTAGATCTGTTGCCAAACCATGCCTGACTCCTCGTTGTAGCGCAGCGCAAGCGCCGCCGGATGGTCGGGCTATAGACTGCAGTTATGACTGAGAACCTGCTTGTGATCTCCTCGCGCCGCGACAGTGGCTTTGCGGGATGGGATGCGAGGCGCAACACCGCAGCAATAGCCGCGCTATTGCGAGGATTTGCAACAACGCAGACCGCCCGCAAAACCACTGTCCCGAAGGGTTGGAGTGAAATCGGGCGATTTCTGCGCGCTGGCC